>DATGVE010000067.1:0-60248 GCA_035300725.1 Candidatus Eiseniibacteriota bacterium
CTCACCCTGACTGGGACAACGGAGAGCAGCGGGCCGCGATTATCAACACCGCGACCATCGCACCCACCAAGGTCAACAACTCCACCTACAAGGTCAGCCGCGGTGGTGCCGGCGAAGTCTCGGCGGTCTCCGCCGTTCGCACTCAGGCAACCGCGACCACCGACGATGAGGCAACCGCCCTCAGCTTCGGCTTCAACGAGTTGACCCACGACTTCACGGGCAGCTTGAAGTTCCAGATCACCAACCACGGCGCAGCTCCGATCACATTCAATGCCTCCGCTGTTCCGGATGGCGGCAGGCTGCACACGGTCACACTGAGCGCGCCGAGCGTCACGATCGGTCCTGAAGATTCCGCAAACCTTAAGGTCACGCTCTCGGTCAAGGCCGCCGACGTGGGCAGCGCATTCGGTTTCCGCGAAGTGTCAGGTGCAATCCAGCTGACGCCGGCGGCACCGGGCATGAACGGCGGCGTCTCGCTGCGCGTGCCCTACTTCATGGTTCCCCGCGCCCGCTCCAACGTGGCCACCGAGCTCTCCAAGGGATTCGGCAAAGACTCGCTAACCGGGACCGCGACGATCACCAATGCAAATGGCGCACGCTCTGGCGTCGCCGACCTCTACGCCTGGGGCCTTGAGGGCAAGGACCGGAAGCTCGGCGAGCTCGGCATCCGGGCGGTCGGCGCCCGCACCAACCCTACCGGTGGCACCTTGACCTTCGCCGTGAACACGTTCGGCCGCTTCGTCACTCCAAACGTCAACGAGTACGACATCCTGATCGACACCAGCGGCACCGGCACCCCGAACTGGGTGCTGGCTGCAGGCGACCTCGGAAAGTTCAGCGCCAACAGCTACGACGGAACCTACGCCAGCGTTCTCTGCGACCTGCCGAAAGCAGCCAACTGCACGTCCAAGTATTTGGCCACGGCTCCCTTCAACGGCAGCACGATCCTGCTGAAGGTGGACATTGCTGACCTCGGCCTCACCGCCGCCAACCCGCGGTTTTCCTACACCGCCGCGAGCTTCGACGTCCGTGGCGACCGCGGCCACGTGAGCGACGTCCTCGAAGGGACCGCCAAGTTCAACGCCTTCTCGCCGGCGATCAGCACGGGCCAGTTCAACTCCGCGGTGGATGTCAACGCCACGGTCACCGCCTCGGTCTCCATCGACGCCGCCGAGTGGGAGCAGACGCCCGCCCTCGGTCTCATGGTCGTCACCGCCGACAACCGAGCAGGCGCCGCCCAGGCGCAGCTGATCCGAGTCCGCCGCGGCCAGCAAGACGAAGAAGGCCAACAAGGCTAATTTCCCGATCCGCTCGACAATCGACCCGGGCGCCTCACCGGAGGCGCCCGGTTCACTAACCCCGTGAAAGCGCGCGCAAACCGGGTAACCTTCGGCCGGTGCCCGGCTTGACCCACCTCTGGCAGCGTTTCCTCCTCGCCAGCTCACTGCTGGTCGGGCTTTTCATCGGTGTTGCGGCCACGATCTTCGGCTACAGCAACAAGACAGCCGTCGACGTCAGCTGGTCGATCTTCCACGTCGATGGGGTGCCGCTCTGGACGGTCGCGGTGGTGCCGCTCGTCGTCGTGCTGGTCGCCGGCACCCTCTACCACTGGATGGACGGGCTTCACCACTTCACGGAGCACATGCGCCACCGGCACCGCGTCCACGAGCTCGAGGCTGAGGTCGCGGCCCTGAGGGCTCACCTGGACCAGGTGCTCGAGATGCCTGACCACTCGACCTCCAAGCTGCCGCGGAAGCCCGTCACGGTCGAGACTCTGCCGCCGGCCGAACCGTCTGCAGCGGCGCTCGCTCCGCCCGAGTCGACCACCGAGCCCGAGGCTGCAGGCGACGTTGCGCCCGCCGCTCAGCGCAGGTTCTCGCGGCCCAAGCGCGTCGCCCTCGCCGCCGTGGCCGAGCCTTCAGCGAGCACTGCCGTGACGACAAACGGCGGTCACGAAACGCCAGCCACCGAACCTGCGCCCTAGGCTTAAGCCCATGTCCGATCACCGCCGAGCAGGCCGCCTTGTCGTTCCGTCCCAGCAAGCTCCCGCGGACAAGGCGCTGCTCGAGCGCAGCGCGATCGAGGAGCTGAGCCACCACGCCGATCCCTGGCGCGTGCTGCGCATCCTGTCGGAGTTCGTCGAGGGTTTCGACGCCCTCGGCGAGGTCGGGCCCGCGGTCACGGTGTTCGGTTCAGCGCGCTCGAAGCCGGACGACCCCTACTACGAGGACGGAGTGAAGCTCGGGGCAGCGCTTGCGCGCCGCGGGTTCGCCGTCATCACCGGCGGTGGCCCCGGAATCATGGAAGCGGTCAACAAGGGCTGCCATGAAGCGGGCGGCCTCTCCGTCGGATGCAACATCGAGCTCCCTCATGAGCAGTCGCTCAACAAGTACGTCGACCTCGGTGTCGAGTTCCGCTACTTCTTCGTCCGCAAGAACATGTTCGTCAAATACGCGCGAGGGTTTGTCATCTTTCCGGGCGGCATCGGCACGCTCGACGAGCTCTTCGAGTCGTTGACCCTCGCCCAGACCGGCAAGATCGAGCACTTCCCGATCGTGCTCTTCGGGACGTCCTACTGGGCCGGGCTCATCGACTGGATGAAGGAAGTCGTGCTGGCGGCAGGAGCCATTGGTGCCGAGGACCTCAACCTGCTCAGCTTCACTGACGACCCGGAGGAAGCGGCCGAGATGGCGACCCGGCCGCTGCCGCTGAAGGTCCAGGTGCCTCGCGAGCAGACCGGCGAACCGAAGAGAGACGTCTGATAGCCGCGACCCCTCCGCTCGATTTTTATTTCCTGACCGATGGCGGGCAGGGCGCCGACGTGGTCGCGCAGCGCGTCGCCTCCTTCATCGACGGAGCTGCCAAGACTCTGGAGATCGCCACATATGACCTCCGCCTGAACGACTCTCCTTCGAACACGATGTTCAGCGCCTTCGAGGCTGCGGTGAAGCGCGGGGTGGTGGTGCGCCTGGTCTACAACCAGGACCACGCCCTGGTGATCCCGGTCCCGCCGCCACCGGAGATCGATCTGACTTTCATCGAACGGCTCCAGTCCATCGGCGTCCAGGTCAAGCCCGTCCCCGGAGTCCCGGACCTTATGCACCACAAGTACGTGGTCCGTGACGCCGGCACGCCGGCGGCAGCGGTGCTGACCGGGTCGACGAACTGGACCAACGACTCGTGGACCCGAGAAGAGAACGTCATCGTCACCGTCGCATCCGGCGAGGTCACCGGCGATTACCGGGCGAATTTCGAAGAGCTCTGGCAGAACCCGGTGGTCGCCATCTCCGGGCGCATCTCGTCGCCGTGGTCCGCGCTGGCCGACGGCACCCGCGTGCGGACTTACTTCTGCCCGGGGCGGGCGATGAAGCTGGTCCACGCGATGTCCAGGTCGCTCTCCTCCGCGCAAAAGCGCATCCGCATCTGCTCGCCGGTGATCACCTCCGGCCCGATCCTTGGCACGCTCGCCGAGCTGGTCGAGCACCCTTCCGGCGTCGACATTGCCGGTGTGTACGATGCGACGCAGATGGAGGAGGTGCACCACCAGTGGGCGACGCAGGCGGGCGCGGCGTGGAAGATCGCTGCCTTCCAGACCGTCGTGGGCGCCATCAAGTTCGGGGCCAAGCGCTCAACTCCATACGGCGTCGGCACGGTGCATGACTTCATGCACGCGAAGATCCTGGTCGCGGACGACTACATCTACACGGGCAGCTTCAACCTCTCGCACAGCGGCGAGGAGAACGCGGAGAACGTGCTCCAGATCGAGAGCGCCGCGGTGGCGGACATGTGCGCCTCCTTCATCGACCGCGTGGCCGCCAGGTACAGCGGGATCCCCCCGAGCACCAACAGCGCGGGGACCCTCTAAGGTGGCGTAGAGCTGCCGAGTCCCCGGGTCCTGTGGGTCGTTGCCGCGAGCGTTGCTGTGCTGGCCCTGTTGCTCGCCCTTGTGGTGCCTCGACTGCGGCCGCCAACCGGGACGTTGCTCGTCGCGGTGTCCGGCCGCAGCGCGGGGTCGTTTCAGGTGTCGCCGCTGATGATCCATGGCGGCGGGCAGTGGGTGGCCCTCGGCGACGTGTCAGGCGCGGTGCCGGCGGCTCCGCAAGAACGCGACCTCAAGGCTGTGTCCGTGAAGGTCGGCACCTACGACGGCGTGCGCCTCGGGACCGACCTGCAGAGCGTATCGATCACCGTCACCGCCGGCCAGGTGGAACCGATTCTGCTCGGCATCGAGGACGGCCACCTGATCCCGGGCGCTGCCTACGCCGGCAACGACGAGGTCAACCTCGGACTTGGCGAGCTGAGCGGCAAGTTCGTCCCCATGCCCGCATTCGACCTCGTGGATCGAAGCGGCCAACCGTTCAACCAGGCGACGACGGCCGGCAAGGACCTGGTCATCGCCGCCTTCCACACGACATGTCATGAGACGTGCCCGCTGTACACCGCGCTCTTCTTTCAGATCTCCAACCACATGCCGTCGGGCGTCACCCTGGCCGAGGTGACGACGGATCCTGCGACCGACACACCGGCCGTGCTCACCGACTACGCGCAGCGGGTCGGGGCGAAATGGACGTTCGCGACGGGCAGCGCCGAGGCGCTCACCGCGTTCTGGAAACCGTTTGGCGTGCAGCTCGCCACCGGCGACACCCATGTCTCGACACTCGCCATCGTCGACAGCCACGGATATGTGCGCCTCGTTTATCGCGGTGTTCCCGACGTCGGCAGCGCGATGCCGCCGGCGCTGGTCACGGGCTTGAGCGCGCGCGGCCTGCAGGAGCTTGCCTCGCACGGGGACGGCTGGGGCGCGCCGGACGTGCTGAAGGCGCTACTGACGATCGCCGGGCCTCGGCAACCTGCGCCCACTCCCGGAGGCAAGGCTCCTTCGTTCACGCTGACAGGCACCGACGGGCGCCAGGTGAGCCTGGCGGGTCTTGCGGGCAAGCCGGTGGTGATCAACTTCTGGGCCACGTACTGCCCGCCGTGCCGCGCGGAGATGCCGCTGCTGCAGCGGCAGGTAGGATCTCAATCCGGCGTGCAGCTAGTGCTCGTCAACGAGGGCGACAGCAGCCGGGCCGCACGCGATTTCCTCGATTCACTAGGCATCCACCAGCCCGCGCTGCTCGACTCAGACCTGGGCGTTGGACACGCGTACGGCGCGGTCGCCCTGCCCATGACGGTGTTCGTCCGCGCCGATGGCACGATCGCCGCGCGGCACATCGGCCAGCTCGACGCCGCGGTCCTCGCGTCCTACCTGTCGAATCTGGTGTCTAAGTAGACTTCGCCTGGTGTCGGTTGCCCTCTTCCGGCGGCTCGCTGTCGTGACCGCAATCTTCGCCTACATACAGATCGCGCTCGGCGGCGTCGTGCGTGTCTCCGGGTCAGGCCTCGGTTGCCCTGACTGGCCTCTGTGCCATGGCCGACCGTACCCGCCCGCCGACGCTCACGCGATCATCGAGTACTCGCACCGTGCGGTCGGCAGCGTGACCGGGGTGCTGATCATCGCGACTGTCGTGCTCGCCTGGGTGGTCTGGCGTACCCGGAGGCCAAGCGTGGCGTGGCTCGCGACGGCTTCACTCGTCGGTGTGGTGGGGGAGGGCCTGCTCGGGGCCGAGGTCGTGAGAAACGAGCTCGCTTCGTGGCTGGTGCTGGTTCATCTCGCGCTGGCGATGATCATCCTCGGCTTCCTCGTCGCCGCCGCCGTGATGGCGATGCCAGCCTCGAGTGCCGTTGGGGACCATGGCTTCCGGCGTCTCGCCGCCATCGCCGCGGGGGCAACATTTTTCCTGTTGCTCACCGGCTCGACCGTGGTGGCCAGCGGCGCCGATGAGGCTTGCCATTCGTGGCCGCTGTGCGGAGCGGGCTTTACTCCCGACTTCGCCGGCGTGAACGCCTACACCATGCTTCATCGCGGTGCGGTGCTCCTCATCGGTGCCCTGCTGGTCTTCGTCCTGGTCCGCGGCCTGAGGCAACCAGGGCTTGGCGCTGTGTCGATCTCGACGCTTCTGCTTCTTGGCGTCCAGGTCGCCGTCGGAGCCGGCTCGGCGATCACCGCCAATGAGCTGTTCAACGGCCTCCATGTCGCGCTGGCGACACTGGTATGGGCGGGAGTGCTGACCACCGCGCTCCTCACTCTCCCGCGCACGGACCGAGCACCGCAGCTGTCACGCTTGGCTGTAGAAAAGGGATTCGAATGAGTGTGATAACCGCAACAGCGCCGCGCAGCATCATGGCCGTCGCGCGCGATTACGTGAGCCTTCTCAAGCTGCGCATCGTGCTGCTGCTGGACGCGACAGCTGTCGGCGTCATGATCCCCGCCGCGCACGGGCACCCTCAGCTCGGCGCGGTGGTGGCCGTCCTGGTGGGCGGCACCTTCGCCGCCGGTGGCGCGCACGCAATCAACTGCTGGTTCGATCGGGACATCGACGCCGAGATGACGCGGACCCGCAGGCGGCCGCTGCCCGCGGGCCGGATCCCGCCGTGGCACGCGCTGGCGATCGGCATCGTTCTGAACGTGCTCGCGTTCGCCGTCCTGTGGGCGGGAGCGAACTTGCTGTCCGCCGCCCTCGCTCTCGCGGGCACTCTGATCTACGTGTTCGTCTACACGGTCTGGCTCAAGCGCAACACGCCGCAAAACATCGTCATCGGAGGCGCGGCTGGGGCGGTGCCGCCGCTCGTTGGATGGGCCGCCGCAACAGGCCACCTCGATGCGACTGCGCTCGCCTTGTTCGGAGTGATCTTCTTCTGGACGCCGCCGCACTTCTGGGCGCTGGCGCAGATGCTCAAGACTGACTACGCGCGTGCGAGCGTCCCCATGCTGCCGGCTGTCGGTGGCGAGCGCTCGGCGAAGCGCCAGAGCATCGCCTACGCGGTGCTGACCGGCGCCGTCAGTGTTGTCCCGTTCTTCACGGGAATGGCCGGCGCTGTTTATCTCGCGGGAGCAGTGGTGCTCGGCCTTGGGCTGGTGGCTGTCACTGTGCTCGACCTGCTTTCAGGGGTCCCCACGAACTCACGGCGAAGCCTCGGAGTTCGTGGGGTAAAGAGCCGCGGGTGGACGAGACGGGTCTTCGCCTACTCGATCACGTACGTGGCGGTGCTGTTCGTCTTGTTCGCGGTCTCACCTTTCCTGCCGTAGTGCCCCGCTTCCGAAGTTCCTTGAATCTTCGCGGCCTAGACGGGCGGGCGCCTTCGGCGCTGAAGCCTGCGTCAAGGGGCCCGGCGCTGCGGAGTCACGCATCCACGGATGCGCTCCTCCTTGCGCCACCCTTTCCTTGGCTCCGCCCGTCGATGCCGCGAACTTTTCTGCGGACCTCGGAAGCGGGACACTAGCACTTTGCTGGAGATAGTCAGGCTGCACCTGGCTCGAATCGAGGTGCTCAACAACATCCCGGTGCATGGCTTCGTGATCAAGCATCCGAAAGCAGGCGCGATCCTGGTCGACACAGGCGTCGGATGGCCGACCGAGCTGGTGAAGGAATGGAAGGTGGTCAACCGCCACGCGGCCGACGCGCTGGCGGAGCACGACCTGAGCCCGGCCGACGTGCACATCGTCATCAACAGTCACCTCCATTTCGACCACTGCGGCCAGAACGCGGTGTTCAAACACGCGCCGTTCTACGTCCAGCGCACGGAGCTCGAGCGGGCGCGACGCGAAAAGAACCTTACGAACGAGTGGTTCGATTTCGCGGGCGCGAGGTTTGAATTGGTCGACGGCGACGCGCAGATCGCCGACGGCGTGCGAGTCGTTGCGACTCCGGGTCACACCGTCGGCCACCAGAGCGTCATCGTCGACACACCGGATGGCGGGGCGGTGATGATCGGCGACGCCGCGTATACGGCGGACATCTACCGCGACGTCGATAACGCTGACCTCAAGGTCTGGAAAGGCCAGTACACCGATCAGAACGCGTGGACTGACTCGCTGCACAAGCTGCACGGCATGCACCCGCATGCGGTGCATTTCTGTCACGACACGCAAGTGGTGCACGCATGAGCTTCGGCCCCCTCGTCAGCGTCGAGTGGCTGCAGGAGCATCTCCGCGATCCGGACGTCACGGTGATCGATTTCCGCTGGTACCTGCTCGACCGAAATGGCCGCGACGAGTATTCACGCGGGCATATCTCTGGCGCCGTCTTCGTCGATCTCGAGTCGGTGACCGGCGCTCCTTCGAAGACCAATCGAGGCCGCCATCCGCTACCGGCCAACTGGCAGCTCCAGGACGAGATGCAGAAGGCGGGAGTGGAGGACACAACAAAGGTCGTCGTCTACGACGACGCGGGCGGGTCGGTCGCGTCCCGGCTGTGGTTCCTTCTCGGCTGGTCCGGACATGAGGCTCAGGCAGTGCTGGATGGCGGCCTGCAGGCATGGATGGGGCCGATCGCGACTGGCCCCGAGTCAGTCGCGCGTGGCGCCTTTCGGTCGAAACCACCTGACCGCACGCGCATCCTGGAATTCGAGGCGGTCCGGGTGCTCGAGGGCGTGCCGCTGCTGGACGCGCGGGACCGGGACCGCTATCGCGGTGAGAGAGAGCCCATCGATCCGAAGGCCGGCCATATACCCGGAGCGCTGAGCGCGCCATGGAAGGACAACCTCGGACCGGATGGACGGTTCAAATCCCCAGCCGAGCTGCGCACCAGGTTCGCCGAGCTTGGAGCTGATAACGGGGCGGTCGCCTATTGCGGCTCGGGCGTGAACGCGACGCACGATCTGCTGGCGATGGAGATCGCAGGGCTGCAGGGCGGCCGCCTGTACGCCGGCTCGTGGAGCGATTGGTCGAACCGCGACGCACCCGTGGCCACCGGCAAGGAACCGGGTTAAGGCAACCCCACGAAGTCCGAGGCTTCGCCGTGACAGGGGCCCCCGCGAACTCAAGGCGAAGCCTGCGAGTTCGTGGGGCTCACGAGTGGGGACCCCCTGTGTTCTAGGATCTTGGGCGTGATTCTGCAGGGTAAGAAGATCCTGATTGCCGGCATGTCCGATCGGCGGAGTATCGGGTACGCGATCGCGGTCGAGGCGCAGAAGGAGGGAGCGGAGCTGATCCTGACCAGCTTCGGCCGGATGATGAGCATCACGCAGATGACGGCGAAGAAGCTGAGCCCTGTGCCGGAAATCTTCGAGATGGACGTGCAGAAACCGTCGGACATCCGGGCTGCCGCGAAAGCGATCGGCGAACGCTGGGACAGGATCGATGGAATCGTGCATTCGGTTGCTTACGCTCCGCCGGATGCGCTGGGCGGAAACTTCCTCAACACGCCGTGGGAAAGTGTCGCCACCGCGTTGCAGGTGAGCGCCTTTTCATTCAAAGAATTGGCCGCGGGATTCCTTCCGTTGATGAAGGAGCACGGCGGTTCGATGATCACTCTCGACTTCGACAACTCGACGCAGGCGTGGCCCAAATACGACTGGATGGGCGTCTCGAAAGCAGCGCTCGAATCGGTGACGCGGTACCTCGCGCGCGACCTCGGGCGCTACAAGATACGTGTCAATGCGATTTGCGCGGGACCTCTCGCGACCCTTGCCGCGAGCGGCATTCCGGGGTTCAAGGATTTCGAAGAGGTGTGGGAAAAGCAGGCGCCGCTGGGCTGGAGCCTCCAGGACAAGTCGCCTGTCGGCCGAGCGGCCTGCGCGCTGCTTTCGGACTACCTGGACATGACCACCGGCGAGCTCCTGCACGTCGACGGCGGGTACCACGCTATGGGGGCTCAGCTGCCGCCGCGGGACTGAAAACACAGTAGTGCCCAAGATGTTGTGCCCAAGGCAGGACAAGGGCGCAACATCGTGCTAGTCTCTGCCACAAATCTTGGTTGTCTGGTCCAGGAAGCCTCGCCAATACACGGCCTCGCATCAATGAGTGCCCTGCACGCGCCAGGCTGCGGCTTCGCTAATTCCGGCGTCGCCTCCTGCCTGCGGTTTGTTGAGCGAATCCCGGCCTAGAACGCCTTATTTGGAGGGACGCAATTTGCGGGAGTGCCTGGTGATCTACGTCGACGCCGCTCTTGACAAGAATGGCCGGGCTGGATGTGGCCTGGCCGTTTTTGTTAGAGGCCGCGCGGTGTACACGGAATCGTTTGGCTTTTCGCACCTGGGAGGGTCCGCGCAACTCGAGGCGCACGTGTGCGCGGGCGCTCTCGATCTCGCCGCCGCGCGGTGGCCGCATCACCGCGTGATAGTGCGAACCGATTGCGCGCCAGTTGTGCGCAGTCGTATGCCGTCCAGTGACAGCTTTCGCATTGCTGTTTTCGAAGTTCGAGAGAGATGCAGGCGTGGGTGGCGCGTCGTTCGTTATGTGAGCCGCAAAGCGAATCCTGCACACGAGCTCGCACGCGAAGGATTGAAGAGTCTGTCGAAACAGCCGGCGCTCGTCGCCGCCTAGACTGAGTCGACATGTCAGCAGACGACGCAGCACACGGTGAAGACGTCCCCGCTCGTCGTGGCCGTCGTGCCCGCCATCCTGCGGCCTCAACTGTGTCCGCGGGGGGCACGGGGCGCAAGAAGCTCGGCGGCGCCGACCTCGCGCAGCGCCTGAACGAGTTGGTTGCGGAGCTCGTCAGGGAGAACCGCAAGCTGAAGCGCGAGGTCGTCAAGCTCACGGAACGCGGATCGAAGGTTGCCTCGACGGCCGTGAAGAGAGGGCTTCGTAAGGTCCAGCGGCGCGTGAAGAAGGCCGTGACCGCGCCGGCGAAGCGAGGGCGGCGAAAGACGGTGACCGCAGCCGCGACCCGCAAGCGGGCCGTCCGGAAGACGGTGACCGCAGCGGCGACTCGCAAGCGAGCCGTGAAGAAGAAGCGGCGCAAGACTAGCTAGAAGCGAACAAGGGCACGTTTCGTGCCGGCCGTGTCAAATCGTTGAGTTCAAAGGCGCGTCATGCGCCAAACGTGTCGAAATTCTCGGCTAAGTTGCCTAGGTCGGGTAGCGGCCGGTGGCGGCGGCTCTTGCGACCTCTTCCTCGTGCTTGGCCGTCCGGTACGCGTCGACGATGCTGTAGAGCCACAGCGCCCCGCCGCCAAGCTCCATCGGCACGCCAAGCGCCGCGCCAACCACAGTGAGGTCGAGGTCGAAGCCGAAGAACTGAAGGCCTCCTATCCCCAGCAGGTAGCCAATGCCCTTCTTGTTGTGGCCGAGGTAGAAGTGGCCGCATCCCGGGATGACGGCCAGAGCGGCCGCGGTGAGCGGGTTCTTCGGGCGCCTGATCACAGTGCCTTGATAGCGCCCTGAGGCGGGCGCCCCGCAGCGCGGGCACAGCGAATTCGGATTGGCCAGGACGGCGCCGCAGGTTCCGCAGAAAACGTCGGCCGCCACCCATCCAATATGCCCGTTTTGATAGCCTGCAAATCGTGGATCTGGGCTTCACGTCTGAAGAGGAAGCTTTCCGCTCCGAGGTCCGAACGTGGCTCGACAGAAACCTCCCCGCCGAGTGGCGTCACCGCGGCGTGGGCGGCTTTCGCGAGGACGACGACTCCGACCTCCAGCGGCAGTGGCAGCGCAAGCTCCACGAGGGCGGGTGGCTGAAGCTCGCGTGGCCTCTCGAGGCCGGCGGCCGGGCCGCGACCCCGGTCATGCAGGCGATCTATCAGGAGGAGATGGCGAAGGCCGGCGCTCCGATCATCCTCGGCCGCCTCGGGGTCAGCCTGCTCGCGCCCACCCTGCTCGTCCACGGATCGCAGTGGCAGAAGGAGACCTACGTCGACAAGATCCTCGGCGGCGAGCTGATCTTCTGCCAGGGGTTCAGCGAGCCCGACGCGGGCAGCGACCTCGCGGGTTTGCGGACGCGTGCGGAAAAGCACAACGGCAAGTGGGTGTTGAACGGCCAGAAGACATGGTCCAGCGGAGCGCACTACGCGGACAAGAGCTTTTTATTGGCGCGCACCGACGCGCAGGCTGAGGCGCACCGCGGGATCGGATTCTTCCTCGTCGACATGAAGCAGCCTGGCGTCGAGGTACGGCGCATCCGCCAGATGACCGGCGGCGGCGAGTTCTGCGAGATCTTCCTCACGAAAGCCGAGGTCGAGGAAAAAGACCTGGTCGGCGACCCTGGCGCGGGTTGGAAGATCGCGATGACAGTGTTCGGCTTCGAGCGGGGCGGCCTGGCCCAGGCGGCTCGATTCGAGCGCGCTGTCCAGGAGCTCGCCACGCTTGCCCGCGAGCGCGGTGCGGGTGCGGACGTCCGCGTGCGCCAGCAGGTCGCGCAGGCGCAGATCGAAGCGCACGTCTTCCGGCTCATCGGCCTGCGCAACCTGACCAAAGCGCAGCACGGGCACGCGCCCGGTGCGGAGGCAAGTCTCACCAAGCTCTACTGGAGCGAGATGGACAAGCGCATCCAGGAGACGGCGGTCGGGGTGGAAGGCCCGTATGGCGCGCTCGGCCCCGACTCCCCATATGTCTTGGAGGACGGGCGCTGGCAGTACGGCTGGATGTGGGCTCAGGCCGAAACGATCTACGCCGGGTCTTCTGAGATCCAGCGCAACATCATCGCCGAGCGCGTGCTCGGCCTACCTCGCGGCCGGTGAGCACCACCACCTCGGTCGTCGAGCGCCTCCGCGCACGCATCGGACAGAAGGGCTCACCAACCGAGGCGACCGTGGAGGCCGGCCATCTGAAGAGGTTCGTGGAGGCGATCGGCGATCCCAACCCGCGCTGGACCAAGGAGGCGCCGCCCACGTTCCTCGTCGCGCTGGCGCCGGCATCGATGCACCTGGACGAGGCCGAGGAGTACGGCAAGGGCTGGCTGAACGGCGGCAACCGGTTCGAGTACTTCGAGCCTGTGAGGGTCGGCGACAGGATCACCGCGACGAGCAGCGTCGCCGACGTCTACGAGAAGACGGGTGGAAGCGGCAGCCTGCTTTTCATCATCTTTGAGACCGACTACGTGAACCAGGACGGCCGCAGCGTCGCGCGGCTGCGCGGGACGGCGATCCGGCGATGACCGTGCAAGTAGGCCAAGAGCTCCCCGAGCTTGTTAAGCATCCGACGACGCGGCAGCTCGTCCAGTACGCCGGGTCGTCGGGCGACTTCTACGAGATCCATTACGACCAGGTTTTCGCGAAGAGCGTCGCGCTGCCGGGAGTGATCCTTCACGGGCTGCTCAAGGCCGCGTTCCTCGGCCAGCTCGTCACGGACTGGCTCGGCGACCGCGGCACGCTGAAGACTTTCGACGTGAGCTATCGAGGCCTGGACGTTCCGGGCAAGCCCTACCGCTGTCGCGGCCGCGTGACCAAAGTTGAGGGCGATGACATCGAGCTGGAGGTCTGGGGCGAAGATCCCGACGGCCAGCGCACGACGCTTGGCACTGCAACCGTCGCAATGCGCAGCTGATAAAGGAGATCGAGGGTTAGATGCTGGTCACGATCATCAAGTTCATCCACATCCTGGCCGCCATCGTTGCGGTAGGCATGAACATCAGCTACGGGGTGTGGATCATTCGGGCCCAGAGGGATCCTTCACATACGGCTTTCGCGCTGAAGGGCATCAAGTTCATCGACGATCGCATCGCGAACCCTGCTTACGGCGTGCTTCTTGTCACCGGGCTCCTGATGGTGTTCTTGATCGGGTACAAGATCACGACCCTGTGGATCGCTGTCGCGCTGGTCCTGTTCGTGGCCTTGATCGTTGTCGCGGCCACGCAGTACACGCCGACTCTGCGGAACCAGGTCAAGCTCGCGGAGGCCGGAGACACGACGTCGCCCGAGTTCTCCCGGCTGGCCAAGCGCGGCCAGACGCTGGGTCAAGCCCTCGGGGTGATCGTCGTGCTGATACTCGCCATGATGGTCTTCAAGCCGACCCTGTAAAACGCGGTCCCCTCTCGCGGTCTCTCCCCTCTCCTGGCGACGCTGGGAGGCGCCTAGAAGAATTGAGGGCTTGGGTGACGGCCGGGATAAACCCGGCCTGGTCGCCGCGCTAGCTCTGGAAATGTTTCAGGCTTCTTGCAGGAGGCTGAATGCACGCCGGAAAGCAGGCACTCGCGCTCGCAGCGCGGCCATTCCGCGCATCGCAAGCAGCACCGAGGCGTCGATCACGCAGTAGCCGCCCGCGATTACCGACGGCGGGTTTCCCGACGCGATGTGCGTCCACGGCGCGACCGGAAGCCAGAACCAGTTGCCAAATGACGTGCCGAAGATCTCGAGCTCGCCGGTGGCGATGAAGATCGCCGCGAAGAGCGCCCACCTCGGCGAGCGCAGCACGAAGTAGGCGAACACCGGAAGGCACAGGGCTCCCTGGAGGTCGACCCGGCCGGTGATCAACGGCAGCAGCGTCAGCCCGGCCACCGCCCAGGTCGTGGCGCCCGCGAGGATGACGTACGCGACGCGCTTGCCGTGACGGATCACGACGGGAGTGGTCGCCGCGAGCAGCCCGAACAGATACACCATGCCGTGACCCGGCGGCACGAAGAGAGGCACGTTGTGCAAGCGGTAGACGTAAAGGCCCCAGATCAGAGAGCCGAAGATCTCGAAGCCGGTGGCGACGACGACGCAGGTCCATACCTGCAGGCGTTGCGCATTCGGCGCCTTGAGAGCGGCCAGGTACAACGCCGCGAATGTGAGCAGGCCAAGCAGCCACTGCTGCCAGAGCGCGGTGATCCTGCTGTCCGCGAGCAGCAGGAACGGCGTGTAGGTCAGCAGGTAAAGATGCAGCCAGTAAGGCTTGAGGCGTTGGACCAAGCGGGCCCCATCGTAAACAAAAAGGGGCCGGATCAAATCCGGCCCCTTGCTTTGGTTTTTGGGTTGATTGCGGAGCGTTAGCCGGGCCGGCCGTCCTGGATGGCGCCGAATGCCTCCCAGTGGTCGGTTGTCCACCTGATGGTTTGCAGCTGCGAGATCGGGAAGCGGTGCGTCTTGGAGGTGCGCACCGTGATCCCCGGCAGCAGCAAGAAGTTGTCTGTCTCGTTCATCTGTTCAGCAGCGATTTTGACCACGTTCGCGCGGGTCAGGTTGCTGCCGGCCTTCTTGAGCACGTCCACGACGGAGAAGGCGAAGGCCATGCCGGCCACGCAGAAGTTGTCGGCGAACTGGCACCCGTTGCCGTACTTGTCCAGGAGCGTCTTGTACTGGGCGATCCCCGCGTCGTTGGTGAACTCGGAGCCGTTTGGGTCTTTCAGGTAGCGGGTGGAGATCATTCCGTCGACGGGGGCCGAGCTCTTGATGTTCCCGATCACCGCCCGCCACGTTGTCGTGCTGGCCGCGACCTGGTTCATGTAGATCTTCGGCTTCCAGCCGCTGATGTAGGCGTTGGAGACGGCGCTCGCGGCGTAGCCGGGAGTGGCGATGACGAACAAGGTGTCGGCGCCGCTGGCCCTGAGGGCGGTGACCTGCGAGCGCATGTCGGTCGGGTCTCCGGCGTTGTACTTGGCCTCGCCAACGATCATGGAGACCTTGTCAGCGAGTGCGGTCCTGAATCCCTGCCAGCCGTCCTGCCCGTAAGCGTCGTTCTGGTAGAGGATCGCGATCTTGGAGTTGGGCGCGTTCGCCAGGATGTACTTGGCGTAGATGTTGGCTTCGGTTACGTAGTCGGGCTGCCAGCCGAGCGTGTACGGGTACTTGTCGTAGTCGGAGCCCCAGATGCTGGCGCCGGTGAACACGAACAGCTGCGGCACTTTCTGCGCGTTGTAGTAGTCGCGCACTGCTTTGTTGTTGGGCGTGCCCAGCGTGCCGAAGGCGGCGAAGATCTTCTGGTCCTGGACCAGCTCGCGCGCCTTGTCGGGTGTCTTGGCGGGGTCATAGCCGTCATCGAGGACGACGTAGTTGATCTTGCGACCGTTGACGCCCCCTTTTTCCGCGTTGATATAGGCGAAGTAGGCGAGAGCGCCCTTGGCGACCGCGTAGTAGAACGACGCTGTGCCGCTCTGCGGGTAGGTCGCGCCGATCTTGATCTCATCCTTCGTGATGCCCACGTCCGTGGCGGTGGTGCCCGACGGCTGGTTTCCGCACGCCGCGACGAAGACGACAAAGGCTGCAATGGCAGCGACTCGGGACCCAATACGTTGCATAGAACTTCCTCCCACTTTTATGGCTTTGTATTTAAGCACCCTTCTAGATGGATCAAACGATCCATTTTGGCTGCTTCAACGGTCGGCGAAACGGCGCCAGTTGTCCATTCTCCCGATCGGCGGCCTCCTGCGCCGAGCCTACCTACCGGCGACCGGACCCGCGACCGGCAACCGCGTCGCAGTGCGGAAGGAGAGATACCACCGCCACCCGCGCACCAAGAGGCCGGCCGCGCCGTTGGGCGCAAAGAGCATGATCAGGATCAGGGCGGCCCCGAAAAAAATGTCGGGCTTTCCGGCGAACGAAAGTGATCCGATATGCAGGCCTGCCTCCCCTGCCTTCTCCGCGAAGTAAGGGAGCCAGACCACCAAGAGGCCCCCTGGCACGGCGCCGAAGTTCAAGCCCAACCCGCCGATCACCACCCCGACCAGGAGCGTGAGGGACAGGCCGAGGCCGAAGCTGTCGGGGTTGATGAAGCTTGTCACGATCGCGAGCAGCGAGCCGGCGACTCCTGCGTACGCGGCCGATAGCCCGAAGGCAAGAGTCTTGTAGTAGGCGAGGCTGACACCGCTTGCGGTAGCCGCCGTCTCGCTGTCGCGGATGGCCATGAACGCGCGACCGGTGCGGCTGCGGACCACGCCCCACGCGAAGGCGAAGAGGAGGATGGCGATGCCCGTGCACAGGTAGTACAGCCACTGCTCCTGGCTGAGGTCGAGGCCAAACGGCGCCATGACCGGTGGCATCACGATGCCGCCGTGGCCGCCGGTGAAGGTGTCGAAGTGATTCAGGATCGGCGGGATCGAAAGAGCGAGCGCGAAGGTGGCCAACGCCAGATAGACACCAGAGAGTCGCAGAGCGGGAATGCCGATGAGGAGGCCCGCCGCCCCCGCCACGACGGCGGCCAGCGGAATGGTCAACCAGTACGGGACGCCGATCGCGTGGACCAGGATCGCGGTCGTGTACCCGCCGACCGCCATGAAGGCTCCGTTGCCTAAAGAGATCTGGCCGCTGTATCCCGTGAGCAGGTTGAGGCCCAGCAGCGCGCAGACGAAGATCGCGACCTTGGCGAACTCGAACGTGAAGAACTGGTTGGTCACCGTGGGCAGGCCGATCAAGACGATGCTCCCGACCACAGCCAGACCGAGCAGCTCGGGACGGACCCCAAGCAGCCGCTTCACACCCGCCTCACCGCAGCCCGCCCGAACAGTCCGGCCGGTCGCACGAGCAGCACGACGACTATCACGATCAGCCCGAATGCCAGGCGCAGGTCCTGGCCGCCCGGGATGTAGGTGCCGACCAGCGCCATGAGGACGCCGATCGTGACGCCACCGACGACAGCCCCCACCGGACTCTCGATCCCGCCCAGGACGGCGGCGGCAAAGGCGAACAGCAGGATCGACTGCATCATGTTGGGATCCAGGTAGATGATCGGCGCGACGAGCATTCCGGACACCGCGCCCACAGAGGCCGCCAGGCCCCAGCCGAGCGCCAACATCCAACCTACGCGCACGCCGAGCAGGCGGCTGCTGTCCGGATACAGCGACGCCGCTCGCATCGCCAGGCCGGCCTTGGTGCGGGAAAAGAACAGGTAGAGGAGCAGCAGCATCACGAGCACCACGCCCAGCACGCCGATGTCTTGCACGTTTAGGTAGAGGCCGCCGAACTGCACCGGCACGCTGGGGAAACCGCCGCGGTACGTCTTGAAGACGTAGCCCCAAATCAGCCCGGTGAGCCCGTTGAAGACGGTGAAGAGGCCCAGCGTCACGATCAACAAGGTCAGCACCGGCTTACCTTCGAACGGCCGGATCACCACGCGCTCGATCGCGACGCCGAGTGCGAAGGAGAGCACGATCGTGATCACGAAGGCCGGCCAGAAGTCGAGGTGCCAGTACTCGATCAGCGAGTAGCTGATGAAGGTCGAAAAGGTCGCCATCTCGCCCTGCGCGAAGTTGGCCAGGTCCATCGCGCGGTAGATGAGGACAAGGGCCAGCGCAAGGCTGGCGTAGATGCAGCCGGTCGCGATGCCGGAGATGACCTGTTGAGCGAAGGCTGTCATCGTCAGTAACCCAGGTAGGACCTGCGGATTGCTTCGTCCTTCTGCAGCTCGGCGCTCGTGCCCGAGATTGCGACCCTGCCGACCTCGAGGACGTAAGCCTGTCCCGCGGCCTGCAGCGCGATGCTCGCGTTCTGCTCGACGACCAGGATGGTCACCTTGTCCTGCTCGTTGATGGCGCGAATGATCCGGAAGATCTCTTGCACCACGATCGGCGCAAGACCGAGCGACGGCTCATCGAGCAGAAGCAGTCGGGGCCGCATCATCAAAGCGCGGCCGATCGCCAGCATCTGCTGCTCGCCGCCGGAGAGAGTGGCGGCGACCTGAGTGCGACGGGCCGGAATCCAGGCGAAGTACCCGCACACACGGTCGTAGTCGGCCTTGACGCCGGTTTTGTCGCGACGGGTATAAGCGCCCATCTGGAGGTTTTCCCACACCGTCAGCTGACCCAGCGTGCCGCGCCCCTCGGGCACGTGACCGATGCCGAGTTTTGCGATTTGCTCGGGCGCACTCTTGGAGATGTCGTGCCCGTCGAACATGACCTTGCCCGTCTTCTGCACGGTGCCCGAGATTGCTCGCAGCGTCGTGGTCTTGCCGGCGCCGTTGGCTCCGAGCAGAGCGACGACGCCGCCAGCGTCAACCTTCAGTGAGACGCCGTGCAGTGCGGTGATCGGCCCGTAGGCTGCGACCACCTCGTTCAGCTCAAGCAGCGCCATTCTGCTGCGTCCCCAAATAGGCCTCGATGACGCGCGGGTTGGTCTGCACCTCCCGCGGTGTGCCCTCGGCGATCAGCCGGCCGAAATTGAGAACTGCGACGCGGTCGCTGACCTTCATGACCAGGTTCATGTGGTGCTCGACGATCAGCAGCGTGGCGTTGAAGTCGGAGTGGAGGCGGCGCAGCTGCTCGGCCAGTCGCTCGACTTCCTCGTGCGTCAGTCCACCGGCCGGCTCGTCCAGCAAAAGTAGGCTGGGCGCCGAGACCAGGGCACGCGCCAGCTCGATCTTCTTGAGGATGCCGAAGGGATGGCCGCGAGCCGGGTGGTTGGCCAGCTTCTCGAGGTCGAGATAGCGCAACACCTCGAGCGCTTTCTCCTTCGCATCGCGCTCGATGGCGCGCGTTCCGGGCAGCTGGAGGCCCGCACGGACGAAGTGGAGGTAGTCGGTCTTGAAGCGGGAGTGGTAGCCGGTGAGGACGTTCTCCAGCACGGTCATCCGCGGCCAGAGCTCCACGTTCTGGAACGTCCGCGCGATTCCTTTGCGGACCACATCGTGAGGGGCCTGGCCGGCAATGCTCTGGCCCCGGAACACAAGGTCACCGCTGTCCATGCGGTAGAGGCCGCTGACGATGTTGAAGAGCGTCGTCTTGCCCGCGCCGTTGGGTCCGATCAGGCCGACGATCGCGCCTTCGGGCACGTCGAAAGAAACTGAATCGAGTGCCACGATCCCTCCGAAGCGGACGCTGACGTCACGCACTTCGAGCAACGGCATCAGCGCGCAAGTCTATAAGGAGACCGGCCGGCGCGCGAGTCGCGAGTGAGGGTCCCTAGTCTCCGGGCTCTGGGAAGTCCAGCGGGTCGTCGCGCGAGGCCGGCGGTTTCGTGTCACGTCCTGGCGTGCCTTCACCGTCAGCAGGTGGCGGTGCATCAACAGCTCCGCCGCTTGGCGGGAGCACGTCAGCCCACGCCGCGAGGATCGGGTCGGACTCGGCACTTCCCTCGCCGGTCCACGCGGTCTCCGACGCCGCGGCTGAGTCGGCCAGAGGCGCCTCACTTGATGCGGTCACGTCTTGCGTCATTTCACCTGCCGCTTGAGCGGGAGGGTAGGCAGGGGATGCGGGCGGGGGCAGCTCCGCTTCTTCCGCTGCCGCGTCAGAAGGCGCGACGACGTTTGTCCGCGGCATGTCATCCCACGCCGATGGCATCGGCTCGGCGGCCGCCGGGGCGACAGGCGCCGCGCCGAAGGGCGCCGTGTAATCGGGCCGCGAGGCGAGGTGTCCGACCGTGACAGATTTCAAAGTCTGCTGCCGAGGTCGGAGGGCGATGCTGAGGATCCAGTACATGAGCGCGATCACCAGGCCCACCCCGGCGGTGATCGGGAGGATCACGAACGGCGGCCTGAGCATGACATCGAGCGAGAGCCTGGAATCGATCCGCGCCGGGGTTGCGGCCCCGAACGGGGAGCTCGAGGGCGATGGTTCCGGCGAGGGCGATGCTTCGGGCGACGGCGTCGTGACCGCTGCTTGGAGCGTAAAGGTGGCGCAGGGCTTCGGCGCCACGCTGGCGCATAGCTTATGGAGGCCCGGGGGATCGCCTGGGAACGGCTTGACCTTCCATGTGAAGTTGCCGTTGGCATCCGCGTCAGTTGCTCCGGAGACCCGGTTCTCCTGGTCCCAGTAGAGCGAAACAGCCTGGTTGGGGAGGAAGAGGGACCCGGTGACCGTGATCAGCGTGTTGGGCCCGCCGGCGGTCACGTCGAGCGTGAGGTATGCATTGGGGTTCGGGCTGGGTGATGACGGCGGGGTAGGTGACGGGGTCGGCGGCGGCGGGGTGCACAAGCCGGTGGTCGGGGTGCCCGTGCAATAAGTCACACGCACATGGGCGTGCGCAGTCGGGGACACGGCGACGAGGACTGTGGCTGCTGCGATGGAGCCTGCAACGACTAAGGCGGAGCTCAGCCACGCATGGGATCCAAGACTGCGCATGAAAACCCGACGAAGGCTAGCAGGTACTAAATGGGTGGCCATGGCACCGACCAGCCCGACGTCGGTTGGGGGAATCGCCACGAAGGATCGAGCACGCCGCGGAGCCGGCGCTTCAGCGCTCGGACCTCGGCCGGGCGCAGCAGCTCTGCCAGTTTTTCCGCCAGCCGCCCTTTCTCAACCTCGATCAGCGCGCGCTCGACGTCGCCGCACAGCTCGGGTGGCATCGGCTCGCCGGAGAAGTCCCAGATCACCGTCCGGAGCTTGTGGTCGACGTGAAAGGTCAGGCCGTGGTCGATGACCCACACATGATCGTCACCATCGAAAAGACAGTGGCCGGACTTGCGGTCCGCGTTGTTCGCGATCACGTCGAAGAGAGCAACCTGCGCCCAGGTCTCCGGTCGCGACGACTGCTCGTCGAGGTAGTGCCGGCGGTCGGCGTCGATGAACAGCTGCACCGCTCCGACTCCGTGCGGACCCTCCTGACGCACAACCGTCGGGGGGATGCTCGGCCAGCCCAACACCTTGCTCAGCTCGTAGGCCGCGACCTCGCGCCGGTAAAGCGTCCCGGCCTCGAAGTCCCACAGCGGAGACTCGCCGCGGGCCGGCTTGTACACGGCCAGGAGACCCGCCGGCGGATGAGGTTCCAACCGGGCGAGGAAGGTGTAATTCGAAGCACCACGCAGGAGGCCGACGACCTCCAGCTCGGGAAGGTCGGCGAGCAGACGCTCGGTGGGATCAGAAGATCGGGCGCGCGCCATTTGAAACCGGGCATGGGTGACCTGCCGGGTCCATCGGCAGTCCGCAGCGCGGGCACAGCTGCCGCCCCGCGGTGAGCACTGTTTCGGCCTGTTTCGAGAACGCGCCCACCTGCTCGTGGCTGAGCCAAAAGCGCACGCTGGGGGCGTCGTCCGACTGGCCTTCTTCCCCAGTCGAGCCCTGGCTCGCGACCAAGACAAACATGCGGCGCGCCTCGTGGTAGCCGAGGCCCATCTCGCCCACCTGCCACTCGGGCTCGCCCGGCATGAGCGCAGCCTCGGTCGCCTTTTCGGCCGCCTGGATGCCCTGCGCCTCCATCATCTGTTTGAGCCGGACGATCAAGGCCTGGACCTGGGACTTCTCACAGGACAGGGTCAGCTGGCGTCCGGAGCCGGTGGCCAGGAGGAAGAACTGGCGCTCCCCCGGCTTGCCGACCGCGGCCACGGCAATCCGGTCGACAGGGTCGAGCTCGAAGATCGCCACGCAGACTAGCCTAGAGCCTGTTTTGAGTCTGCCGCCCAGGGGAAAGACACTCCTATAGAAATTCAAATTCGCGCCCAACTGCGCACCTGGAGGAAAGAACACATATGCCGAAGACCGTAGGAATCGATTTGGGGACGACCAACTCAGTCATCGCCGTCATGGAGGGCGGCGAGCCGGTGGTCATTCCGAACGCCGAAGGATCTCGGACCACGCCCTCGGTTGTCGCCTTCACGAAGTCCGGCGAGCGGTTGGTCGGCAACCTCGCTCGCAGGCAGGCGGCAGTGAACCCCGAAAACACCGTCTACTCGATCAAGCGCTTCATGGGCCGCAAATTCTCCGAGGTCGTCGAGGAGAGAAAGATCGTGCCCTACGAGGTCAAGGCGGGCAAAGACGATCGGGTCGTGGTTGGGGTCCCCAACGCAAACAAGGAGTTCACGCCGGAAGAGATCTCGGCGATGATCTTGCAGAAGCTCAAGGCTGACGCCGAGGCGTACCTGGGCGAGAAGGTGACCGACGCCGTCATCACCGTACCCGCTTACTTCAACGACTCGCAGCGTCAGGCCACCAAGAACGCCGGCCAGATCGCCGGTTTGAACGTGGTCCGCATCATCAACGAGCCCACTGCCGCGTCCCTGGCCTACGGCCTGGACAAGAAGGCGAATGAGACGATTCTGGTGTTCGACCTGGGCGGCGGAACGTTCGACGTGTCCGTCCTCGACGTCGGCGACGGCGTCTTCGAGGTCAAGTCCACCAACGGCGACACCCACCTGGGTGGCGACGACTACGACCGGCGGATCGTGGACTGGCTGGCCGAGGAGTTCAAGAAGTCGAACGGCATCGACCTGAAGACTGACCGCCAGGCTCTGCAGCGCCTCACCGAGGCGGCCGAGCGGGCCAAGATCGAGCTGTCGAGCCGGCTGGAGACGAGCATCAACCTGCCTTTCATAACGGCGGACCAGACAGGTCCCAAGCACCTCGAGATGACGCTCACCCGCGCCAAGTTCGAGTCGCTGACTCACGACCTGACCGAGCGCTGCCGCGGTCCGTTCCTGGCCGCGCTGAAAGACGCCAACCTGACACCGCAGCAGATCGACGAGGTTGTTCTGGTGGGCGGTTCCACCCGCATGCCGGTGATCCAGCAGCTCGTCAAGGACCTGCTCGGCGGCAAGGAGCCGCACAAGGGCGTCAACCCGGACGAGGTGGTCGCCATCGGGGCGGCAATCCAGGCGGGGGTGCTCAAGGGCGAGGTCAAGGACATCCTTCTCCTCGACGTCACGCCTTTGTCACTCGGGGTCGAGACCCTCGGCGGTGTCATGACAAAGCTCATCGAGCGCAACACGACCATCCCAACGTCTCGCTCGCAGGTCTTCTCGACCGCGGCGGACAACCAGACCTCGGTTGAGGTCCACGTCCTGCAGGGCGAACGCGAAATGGCGCGCGACAATCGCACGCTGGGTCGGTTCCACCTGGACGGCATTCCGCCCGCGCCGCGAGGCATGCCTCAGATCGAGGTCACGTACGACCTCGACGCCAACGGCATCCTTCAGGTCAAGGCGCAGGACAAGGGCACTGGCCGCGAGCAGTCGGTAACCATCACAGCGTCCTCGACGCTGGGCAAGGAAGAGGTCGACCGCATGGTCAAGGAGGCGGAGGCGCACTCTGCCGAGGACCGCGCGAAGCGCGAAGAGGTCGAGGTCCGCAACCAGGCCGATCACATGATCCACCAGGCCGAAAAGGTCATGAAAGACAACGCGGACAAAATTCCCGCCGATGTCAAGACCGAGGTTGAAGGCAAGCTCGAGCAGCTGAAGTCAGCTGCCAGGGGCTCGGACACCAACCTGCTGCGGCGCCAGATCGACGAGTTCAACGAAGCGCTCCAGAAGATCGGGACGCACATCTACCAGCAGGGCGGCGAGCCGGCGGCGGCCGCACCGCACGACGGGTCCCCGGAAGGTGGGAGCAAGGCCGCAGGCGGCAAGAAGCCTGCCGACGACGTGGTCGACGCGGAGTACCGCGAGGTCAACTAAACCCAAGAAGACACGCCAAAGAGGCTCGGGTAAGCGCCCGAGCCTCTTCTCTTTTTTGTGCGTGGAATTCCGTCCCGTTGGCGCCAACGGCGCGCTACCCATGCACTGATTCCGTCCCTTTGGCGCCAAACGGTGGCTTTGTCGTGGGCTGCGCTTCGGCGCCGGACGGTTACTTTGTGGCGGTGATTGGATACATCCGCTCGCGGCGGCGGGTCTGGCCGGCGGTCGGGCTGCTTGTCGGCGTGATGCTGATCGGCTTCGACCTGCTGGTCCCGGCGCGTCAGTACATCCCCGAGTACCCGATTCGGAACGACTTCCGGCTGGCGTACGCCGCCGCGACAGTCGGCATCAGCTCCGGCTACGGCCACCTGTACGACCTCGCCGCCCAGAAGGCGGCGATCGAGGCTCTGGGCCCGGGCTTCAACCCGCAGCCGTTCATCTCTCCACCTCCCCTGGCCTGGCTGGTCACGCCGCTATCGCTGCTCCCGTTTGTTGCGGCGCTCATCATCTGGACGCTTCTCTTGCTCGCCGCGCTGTGCTGGACGTGGTATCTGCTCGCGCCGCCAGGTAAGTGGGCACGACCCGCCCACCTGGCGTTGTGGCTGGGAGTCTTTCCTGTCGCTTTTGGCGTGATCGTGGGTCAGCCGGGGCCGTTGGTTGCCGCCGCTGTGGCCACCGCATGGTGGTTGATCAGGAACGACCGACCCGTGTGGGCCGGCTTCGTGCTCAGCCTCATCATTCTCAAGCCGCAGCTGGCGCTGCTCGTGCCGATTTGCCTTCTCGTCTCGGGTCACGCGCGCACGTTCGGGGCGTGGCTGGTGGCGACTCTTCTGATCGGGCTCGTCGCCCTGGCCATGCTCGGTCCCGACGGACTCGCGAACTACCGCGAGGTGCTGGCGCAAACGCAGACTGCGGCGTGGGACATCACACGTCGCTACTCGATTTCAGGCCCGCTCGGCCTCGGCCCGGTCCTCACCGTGGCCCAGGTCGTAGTAGTCGGAGTCACATTTTTCGCGGCCTGGCGGCACCGGGGAGGAGGCCCCGAGATTCCGATGGCCGCCGGCATCGTCGGCTCTCTGCTCTTCACTCCCTATCTCGGCTTCCAGGACTTCCTGATGCTCGTCGTCGCCGGCTGGCTTGTCCTGAAAGGCGGGGCGACGTACTGGCAGGTTGCCCTGCTGGTCGTGGGCTACGCCCTGCTTGAGCTCGCACTCCTCGTCCTCGCGGTGCCGATCCTGCTCGCGGAAGCCTTGTTGCTGGCGTCACTCGCGTGGCAACCACGTCGGGCATGAACTCGCTTCATGTTTGGAGCCGACGGTGGGATTCGAACCCACGACCTGCCACTTACGAGGCGGCTGCTCTGCCAGCTGAGCTACGTCGGCAAATGGTTTGCGAAATCACGCGCGAAATGACACGTAGTCGCGGGCGCCTAGGCTACCATCGAAGACGATGAGAACACTTGACGTGGAACGTCTCGCCGAAGGGGATTACTCCCACATCAAGCCGCTTCTCGTCGAGCTGCACATGGGCGAGCAGGTGCACTACTCGGACCACCCGCAGCTGAGCCGGGTGGACATCGAGCGCCACCTGGAGGATGTGCCCGCGGCGTTTCGGGGCGAGAACGTCATCTATGCAGTTCGGGACGAGGTGGGGGAGATCGTCGGCTTCTGCTGGATCGTCCTCTACGACCCCGGCACCGGGCTGGAGGGCGAGGTCGCCGAGCTGTACGTCGCGGAGGAGCACCGGGGACGGGGTATCGCCCGGATGCTGGTCAGCGAGGCGGTCAAGCTGTTCTCCGAGCGTCACGTGACCCTCGGCTATGTATGGACCCGCCCCGACAACGAGTCTGCTGTCCACCTGTACAGGTCGGCGGGTTTCGAGACGAACCCGCAGCTCGTCATGACCTGGTACCCGAGGGAACCTTCACACTCCAGCTAGCAACCCCCCACTAAGGTTGGAGTGGTGAAGCAGCTTGTGCTCGTGTCCGCGGGCCTGCTGGTGACCGCTCTGGTCGCCGTGGGCGTGACGCTTGCCGTGCTGCAGGTCCAAGCCCCCACCAACCCGCAACAGGTCAACCTCCGGTCGGGCGTGACGATCGCCGAGGACTCGGCCGTCGTCCAGGCGGCGGCGAGGGCACGGCCCGCGGTGGTCAGCGTGGTGACCCAGCAAAAACCCACGGTGACGCGCGGATCGGGCTACCTCGCCACCTCGGATGGGTACATCGTGACCAACATCGAGGTGATCGCCGGCGCAGGGACGATGACCGTCCTCGTGCCGAAAGATGACAAGACGCACGACGCTCGACTGGTCGACTACGACTGCCAGACTGGCGTCGCCGTGCTCAAGATCGACAAGGTCAGAGGCCTGCCCACTCTCGCTTTCGCCGACCCGACCGCGCTCGTGCAGGGACAGGTGGTCGTCGCCATGGGCGGTCCGTTCGAGGGAGGCGCGGCGACGCCAGGCTATGTAACCGCGATGCATCGCGTGGTTTCCATCCCGAACCCCGCGTCGACGACCAACACGCTCGAGCTCATCGACACGATCCAGACCAGCGCCTCGATCGACTCTGGGACATCAGGGGGTCCACTGCTCAATGTGGGTGGCCAGGTCGTCGGGATCGCCATGAAGTCCCGGCCGTCGACAGGTGGGAACGGCTTCGCGCTCAATGTCGCGGACATCCAGGACGACGTCCAGCAGATCCTACAAACGGGTCAAGTAGTGGTGTCGTCGCTTGGCGCGACCAGCACCGAGCTCAGCCCGGAGGTGGCGATGTTGAGCGAGCTTCCGGGAGGGAGCCAGCTCCTCACCATCTCCAGCGGAGGGCCGGCGGCCGCGGCCGGGCTGCAGCCTGGCGACGTGATCACGCAGCTGGACGACGTCAAGGTCGATGCGGCGCACCCGTTGGGGCTTCTGCTGCGGTCTCGGTTCCACCCCAACCAGCGGGTCACCGTCAGCTATTGGCGCGCCGGCGCGTCGACGCAGACGCAGCTCACGCTTTCCGGCCAGCACCCGACCTGCACATGACCGAGGCAGTGAGCATCCGAGACAGGATCGAAGACGCCCTGGTCAAGGCTGTACGTGACCTTGGTGTCGGCGGCGAGCTGCCGGATCTCGAGCTCGGGCGCGCCAAGGTCGCCGACCGCGGCGACTACGCCAGCTCGGCCGGCATGAAGCTGGCCCGAGTGCTCAAGCAGCCTCCTCAGGAAATCGCGAAGCGCCTCGCGGAAACCATCCAGATCCCCGAGGATGCCGCGACCGTCGAGCCGGTGGGAGGCTACGTCAACTTCCGCCTTAACCCGCGCTGGCTGCAGCTGCTGGTCGCGCAGGTTACCGCCACCGGACCCGGCTATGGCGCGCTGGACATCGGGCGTGGCGAGCGACTCCAGGTCGAATTCGCGAGCATCAATCCGACCGGACCTCTGCACATCGGTCACGGCCGCGGCGCGATCCTGGGCGACGCGATCTGCCGCGTCCTCGAGTTCACCGGCCACGACGTCCACCGCGAGTACTACGTCAACTCGGACAACACGCAGACGCGCCGGTTTGGCGCCTCCGTTTACGCGCGGCTGCACGGTACGGAGCCGCCAGAGGGAGGGTACACGGGCGAATACGTGACAGACATTGCGGAGATGGCGCGCCATGACCTTCCCGGCATCGAGCTGCTGCCGGAGGAGGAGGCCGAGCCGAGGCTGCGGAAATACGCGATGGAAAAGATGGTTGAGCAGATCAAGGCGTCGGTGGCGCGACTGAACATCCACTACGACGAGTGGTTCTGGGAGTCGACGCTCTGGGAGACGGGACTTCCGCAGCGCGCCATCGAGCGGCTGCGTGAAGAGGGCTACTTGAAGGAGAAGGACGGGGCGCTGTGGTTTGGACCGGCCCTGGAGGAGCTCGAGGCAAAGGACGATGGAGAGAAGGCTGTACAAAAAGAATTGGTGGAAGAGGAGGACCGCGTGGTCATCCGTTCCAACGGCCAGCCAACGTACTTCGCGTCAGACCTCGGCTATCTGCTCAGCCGTTTCGAGGAGCGCGGCTTCAAGCGCGTGATCGAGGTCTGGGGGTCCGACCACCACGGGTACGTGCCGAGAATGAAATCTGCGGCTGCCGGCCTGGGGATCGACCCGAAGAAGCTCGTGATCATCCTTCATCAGATGGTCAACCTGAGAGAGGGGGCCGCGAGCAGCGCCTCAGCAAAGATGTCCAAGCGCGCCGGGCGCTTCGTCACCCTCGACGAATTGATCGATCGGGTCGGTGCCGACCCTGTGCGCTACTTCTATTTGTTGCGCTCGCCCGACACGACCATCGAGTTCGACCTGGAGCTGGCGGTCACGCAGAGCAACGAGAACCCCGTCTACTACGCGCAGTACGCGCACGCGCGGCTGGTCAACGTCGAGGCCACAGCCAAAGAGAAGCATCCGAGCCTGCCGGAGCACGCGGACGTGTCCTTGCTGGTCGAGCCGTGGGAGCTCGAGGTGGCGAGGCAGCTGGCGTTCTGGCCTGAGGTCGTCGAGGATGCGACGCACCTGCTCGAGCCGCATCGCGTCCCTTATTACGTGCAGGACCTTGCGACTGCGGTGCACCGGTTCTATCACGCGGGGAACGAAAAGGGTGAGCACCGGGTGGTGGTCGAAGACCCGAACCTGACCCGGGCGCGCCTGGAGCTGTGCCGGGCGGCACGTCACACTTTGAAAACGGCGCTCGACCTGATCGGCGTGTCTGCCCCCGAGCGGATGTAGTCGCTACCACATAGATAAAGGAGAGGCAATTACTTGGACGTCACCTGGCTAGGACACGGCTGCTTCAGGCTGCGAGGCCGCAGCGCAGCGGTCGTCACCGATCCCTTCCCGCCCGCAATCGGACTCAAGCTGCCGAAGCTCGACGCCGACCTCGTCACGATCAGCCACGAGCACGAGAACCACAACTACACGCAGGTGATGCGCGATTCGTATGAGATCCGGGGTCCGGGCGAGTACGAGGTCGCCGGCGTGAGCGTGATCGGCGTGCCCACTTTCCACGACGCCCAGAAGGGAGCCAAGCACGGGCGCAACACGGTCTACCTGATCGAGATCGACGACGTGCGCGTATGTCACCTCGGGGACCTGGGACACGCGCTCGACGACGCTGAGGCGGAGGCGATCTCGGCGCCCGACGTCCTGCTCGTGCCCGTCGGGGGCCACACCTCGATCAACGCAGCGCAGGCGGCCGAGATAGTCCGCCAGCTCGAGCCCCGCTATGTGGTGCCGATGCACTACGCGATCCCGGGCCTGAAGCTGGAGCTGGATCCGCTCGATCGCTTCCTCAAGGAGATGGCTGTGACGGCCTCCGAGCCTCAGCCCAAGCTCTCGGTGCAGGCGTCCTCAGGCGAATACGAGACGAAAGTCGTCGTCCTGGAGCCAAAAGTCGAACCCAAATAGCTCGAAACGTTTAAGTCCCCGCCCAACCCGGTAACATTTCTAAAACCGCCCTGGAGGTCTCTATGTCCAAGTACGTTTTCGTGACCGGGGGTGTCGTCTCCTCGTTGGGAAAGGGCATCACTGCGGCGTCCATCGGGAACATCCTGAAGGCCCGCCACCTGACCGTCTCCCTTCAGAAGCTCGACCCATACCTCAACGTCGACCCCGGCACGATGAGCCCGTACCAGCACGGCGAAGTGTTCGTCACCGATGACGGCGCTGAGACGGACCTGGACCTTGGGCACTACGAGCGCTTCGTTGACGAGAACCTGACTGTCGCCTCGAACGTGACCACCGGGAAGATCTACCAGGAAGTCATCGCCCGCGAGCGGCGAGGCGACTACCTCGGAGCCACTGTGCAGGTGATCCCTCACGTGACGAACGTGATCAAGGAGAAGATCCTCCGCGCTTCGCGCGACCCGCAGGCCGATGCCGTGGTGGTCGAGGTGGGGGGCACGGTCGGCGACATCGAGAGTCTTCCGTTCCTCGAGGCGATCCGCCAGCTCAAGAACGACCTCGGTCGCCAGAACGTCTTCTACGTGCACGTCTCGTTGATTCCGGTCGTGCATGGTCAGGAGATGAAGACCAAGCCGACGCAGCACTCGGTGCAAGCGCTGCGCGCGATCGGTATCCAGCCCGACGCGATCATCTGCCGCTCTGAGCTGCCGATCGACGCGGACCTCAAGGAAAAGATCGCGCTGTTCACCGACGTGCCTCGCGAAGCGGTCGTCTCCGTGCCGGACGTCGAATCGATCTACGAAGTCCCGCTGATGCTCGAAGCCTCAGGCCTCGGCAAGGTGATGGCCAAGCACTTCGAGCTCGACGAGGCGGTGCATTCGCCCGACCTCGGCCCGTGGACTCAGCTGGTCGAACGGATCAAGCACCCGAGGGCTACCGTGCCGATCGCCCTGGTCGGCAAGTACGTCGCCCTGCCGGACGCTTACCTGAGTGTCATCGAGTCGCTGAAGCATGCGGGCATCCATCACGGGCTCGCAATCGACATCCACTGGGTCTCCTCGGAGAAGCTGGACGCCGGCGACATGTCGCCGCTGCTGGGAGTCGCAGGCATCGTCGTGCCCGGTGGGTTCGGCTATCGCGGCATCGAAGGCAAGGTTCAGGCCTCTCGATACGCGCGGCACAATCGCATCCCGTACCTCGGGCTGTGCCTGGGCATGCAGTGCGCGGTGATCGACTTCGCGCGCGAGATGCTCGATGCTCCAGACGCCAACTCCACCGAGTTCGCAGCGTTCACCTCGACGCCTGTGATCGATCTGATGCCTGAGCAGAGAAACGTGGACCAGATGGGCGGATCGATGCGCCTGGGTCTGTACCCTTGCAAGCTGCTGCCGGGTTCGCTGGCGCACAAGGCATATGGTGAGGAGGTTGTCTACGAGCGCCACCGTCACCGCTTCGAGTTCAACAACGAGTACCGCGAGGTGATGAACGAGGCGGGCATGGTGTTCAGCGGCATATCGCCCAACGGCAGGCTGGTCGAGATCATCGAGCTTGCCAACCACCCGTGGTTCGTCGCGAGCCAGTTCCATCCCGAGTTCCGCTCGCGGCCCAACCGCGCGCACCCCCTGTTCCGGGATTTCGTGCGCGCTGCGTTCTTGCAGAGCGGCATCGACCAGATGGAGCTTCGTCCCGCGGAGCTGCTGGAAGAAACCGAGACTTCTTAACCCCAGATGGAACAGCAAAGGGAAACCCTACCGTCGTTCCACGCGCGCGGAGAGCTTTCGCTCGAGCTCGTCCATGCGACCGAGGCTGCCGCGCTCGCGTGCGCCCGCCTGCTGGGCAAGGGCGATCCAGACCGGGTAAGCGAGGTTGCCGGCGAGGCGATGAGGCGGGTTCTCGAGGAGTCAGGACTATCCGGTTCCGTCGTGCTTGGGCCTCGTGAGGACCACAACCTTGCGTACGGCACCTCGCTGGCCGGGAGCGAGCGCATTGTCGACTTCGGGCTCTTTCCGGTCGAAGGAGCGAGTCAGGTCGCGCGCGGCTCAGCGAATGCGGTGTCGATCATCGCCGCCGTCGAGCCTGGCGGTTTCGCGAATCTTCCTCCTATCTGGTACGTCGAGAAGATGGTGGCCGGGCCCGGTGCTCGAGGAGCCATCGACCTCGACGATTCGATCGCGGACAACCTTCGACGGATCGCGTTTGCGCGCGACGCCCGCGTGCAGGATCTCACGGTGGTCATCCTGGATCGCCCTCGACACCGAGAGATGATGGAGGAGGTGGCCGCGGCCGGCGCCCGCGTCCGCACGCTCGAGGAGGGCGACGTCGCGGGCGCGGTCCAGGCCGCGCTACCTGGAACCGGGATCGACGCCGCGATCGGGATCGACGGCCTGCACGCGACTTTGATCGCCGCGTGCGTAGTCCGCTGTCTCGGCGGCGAGATCCAGGCCCGCCTGTGGCCGCGCAACGAGGAAGAGAGGCTTCTGATCGCGGAGTCGGCCGGCCGCACGTACGGCGTTGCCGACCTGGCCCCCGCCGCGGACGTGGCGGTCGCCCTTACGGGTGTGACCGGCGGCCAGCTCCTGCCCGGCGTGATGTTCGGCAGCGGCTACGCCGAGACTTCATCGCTGGCCATGTCGAGCCGCCACGCCACCATCCGGCGGCTGACCACACGCCACCACGTCGTCGGTAATCCGAGCTAGCGCGCTCGCCGCCGGGCTCGTACTCGTCGTCGCGTGCAGTAGCCCGTACCTGGCCGGACACCCGTCCCCCACGCCGATCGCCAGCCCGTCGCCCTCACCAAGCCCTCCGCCATGCGTGCAGCCCGTCGCCCGCGCCGCCGCTTCGGGGGTCACGTCCGGCAACCCCGTGCTGCTGCTCGCCGAGGGCCTGAACGTGCCGGACGACCTGCTGTACACGGACGACGGCACAGTGCTTGTCGGCGAGCATGGCGACGGTCACATCGCAAGAGTCGGCGGTCCGGCGGGCCTGGTCCGGCTGCCCCAGGTCATTCCCGAGGCGGAGGGGATTGCGCAGATGGATGGGGTCACCTACATAGCGGATCAGTTTCATGCGCGGGTGCTCGCTCTCACCGAATCCGGGGTGCGGACCGTGGTCCAGCTTCAGCCCGTTCCGAGCGGGGACAACCTCGACGGGATCGCCGCGAACGGCGGCCTGCTCGTTATTCCGGACAGCCCTCACGGGACCATTCTCTTCGCGGACGCGACGGGCAAGATCGTGCGGCGCGAGTCCGGATTCAGCCGCCCCGAGGGCGTGTGGGTGAACCCGACCGGGCAGACCGGCCCTTGGCTGGTGGCCGACGCGAACGCGAACGCGGTTTACTCACTCAGAAACGCCGGCGGCCACGACCTGGTGGCAGGCAACCTGCCCGGTGTCGACGACGTGGTGCGCGCCGACGACGGGCACGTCATCGTGATCCTGCCGGCAGCCGGGAGGCTCTTCGACGTCACCGCCGGCCAGGACATCGCGCGCGGGTTGCGCAACCCCCAGGGGCTGGGATTCGACGCCGCGCAGAACCTCCTGGTGACCGAAAGCGACAACGGACGTCTCGACCTGGTGGTCAGGTCGTTTGCGATCACGACGCCTCCTGCCAACGTGAAGCTGGCTCCCGGCCAGACGATCTGCTTCGGCGTCCTGCGGGCGCCCGGCTTCACGGACCCGGTGCAGATCGAAACCGTCGTCAACGGCGCTCCCGTGGCCGATCCGGACGGCGACCTCCCGGGCAAGATCCTGCCCGCCGCGTGCCACGAGTCGAGCTGCAGCGTCACCTTAGTGCTCAACAGCGGCGCCAAGCGCGTCTACGCCTGGTTCACCTATCGGGATTAGCCCCCACCTGCCGGGGGTATCAATAAGTAGGAAATGAGCCAAAACGACCCCTGGGCGCCGGGCCAGGTCCCGCCGCCGCCGCCACCACAGTACCCGGTGACGTCCGACATCCCGCCGGACTCGCCGCAGCACTACTCGCCTGCGCCTTCTTCAGGGAACCGCAGCCTGTTGGGTGGCATCGGCGCAGCGCTGCTCGCCGTCTGGGGCTTTGTCAAGTACGGCTTGCTGATCGCCTTCAAGATCCCGGCGTTCGGCACCATCGTGTCGCTTGTGATCAGCTTCGGCGGCTACGCGATCTTCTACGGCCCCTGGTTTGCCGTCGCGCTCCTGACGATGATCTTCGTCCACGAGATGGGACACGTCGTGGAGATCCGCCGGCAGGGAATGCAGGCGACGGCGCCGATCTTCATCCCGTTCCTGGGCGCGGCCATCTTCCAGAGGTCACACCCGACCGACGCCCTGAAGCAGGCTCAGATCGGAATTGCCGGTCCTATCGCAGGCACCATCGGCGCGACCGCTGCGTTCGCCCTCTATGGTGCGACGCACTCGCCGGTCCTGCTGCTTGCCGCCCTGATCGGCTTCTACATCAACCTGTTCAACCTGATCCCGGTCTGGCAGCTGGACGGCGCATGGATTCTCGCGCCGGTGTCGAAGTGGTTCCAGGTAGCCGGCTACGCGATCATCGCCGTCGGCGGAATCTTCTTCCACTTCCTGCTGAGCCCGCTGATCATCATCATCGCCGTGCTTGGCATCCCAAGCCTGATCCAGCGCTTCCGCGACGCAAGCAACCCGTACTACACGAGCGTGCCGGCAGCGGCTCGCTGGGCCATGGGCTTCGCTTGGCTGGTGCTGGTGATCTACCTCGGAGTCGCCAGCTTGCAGGTCAGCAGCCTGCTAGGTACGTTGCCCCGGTAAACTACCGTTTTTGGAGTCAAGACCTTGAAAGCACAGATCCATCCCACCTACTACGAAGACGCGGTTGTCACCTGCGTGTGCGGGAACACGTTCACGACCGGGTCGACGCGCAAGGAGCTCAAGACCGAGATCTGCTCCGTCTGCCACCCGTTCTTCACGGGCACGCAGAGGATCGTGGACACCGGGGGCCAGGTCGAGCGGTTCCGCAAGCGGGCTGCTAAGACTCGGTCATAGATGGCCGCCCCGGAGGTAACCGCTCCGGAGGCGGGATCTCCCAAGCCGCTAGCTAAAGCCGAGCAACCATTCTTCTACGGTGGCCAGGCCGTGATCGAAGGCGTGATGATGCGCGGCAAGCGCCACTACGCGGTCGCTGTGCGCCTGCCCAACACCAAGGAGATCGTGGTCGACCGCGGCGAGCTGAAGGCGTCCATCTACGTCAACCCGATCTGGAAGCTGCCGTTCGTCCGCGGGCTCGCGCTCATCGGCGAGCAGCTGCACCTGGGCATGAAGTCGCTGATCTGGTCGGCCAACATGAATGCCGGCGGAAAGGACATCGTGATCGGCAAGCGGGAGATCACGGGGTCGGTTGCCGTTGCGGGTGTCTTCGCGGCGGTAATCTTCATCGCCCTTCCGCTGCTGCTCGCCGGCGTCGCGGTGCATCGCAGCTCCAGCTTCCAATTCGTGATCGTGGAAGGCTTGATCCGGGTCGGGCTCGTCCTCGGCTACCTGGCTGCGATCGCTCTGCTGCCCGATGTGAAGCGGGTCTTCATGTACCACGGTGCCGAGCACAAAACGATCAACGCGTTCGAGTCCGGCTGGGCGCTCGACGTTCCATCGGTGCGCCGGGCGAGCACCTTGCACCCACGGTGCGGGACGGGATTCCTGCTGGTCGTGATGGTGGTGAGCGTGATCGTCTTCAGCGTCGTGGCGATCTTCCACCCCAACTGGTTCTGGCTCGTCGCGAGCCGCGTCCTGGCGATACCGCTCATCGCGGGCGCCGGCTTCGAGGCCATTCGCTTCATGGCCCGCCACCGCACCAACCCCGTGATCAAGATCCTCCTGCTGCCAGTTCTAGGAACGCAGAAGTTCACCACCCGCGAGCCGACCGACGACATGATGGAGGTCGCGATCACCGCCTTCAACAGCGCGCGCGAAGGTGAGGTCGACGAGGCACAAGGGGGGCAGGCCCCCCTTGTGGTGAACCCCCCAGCCAGCTCAACCGCAGTTGCCTAAGGAAATAGGTTGCGGTGGCCTGGCGAAGCCAGGCCACGCGGAAAGGTGCAAATGATCAATCGCCTGGACGCGATCGCGCGGCGGTACCGCGAGATCGAAGAGGAGATGTCCCGTCCCGAGGTCGCCTCTGATCACGAGCAGATGACCAAGCTCGCGCGCGAGCAGCGCGCGCTTCGCGACACGGTGCAGACCTATGAGGCGTACAAGCGCGCACAGCAGGAGTTCGAGTCCGCGCGCGAGCTGCAAAAGCACGAAAGAGACCCCGAGATGCAGGAGTACATGCGCGCCGAGGAGCATCGGGCGGCCGCGCAGCTCGCCGAGCTCGAGGAAAAACTAAAAGTTCTGCTGCTGCCCAAGGACCCGAACGACGATCGCGACGTCGTGGTGGAGATCCAGGGCGCGGAAGGTGGGGAGGAGGCCGCGCTCTTCGCCGGCGACCTCTTCCGCATGTACACGAAATGGGCCGAGCGCAAAGGCTGGAAGGTCGAAGTGGTCGACGCGTCGCCCACAGAGAAGGGCGGATTCGACAAGGTCGAGTTCGAGGTCCACGGCCATGGCGCCTACTCGCAGCTGAAATTCGAAGGCGGCGTCCACCGCGTGCAGCGCGTCCCCAAGACGGAAGCGCAAGGCCGCATTCACACCTCAGCGGCGACAGTCGCAGTGATGCCGGAGGCCGACCCCGTCGAGGTCGAGCTGAAACCGGAGGACATCGAGATCAAGACCTCGACTTCGCAAGGGCCCGGAGGCCAGAGCGTGAACACCACCTACTCCGCGATCCGCATCACTCACAAGCCGACAGGGATGCAGGTCAGCATCCAGGACGAGAAGTCGCAGCTCCAGAACAAGGAGAAGGCCCTGCGTGTGCTGCGTGCCCGCCTGTACGAGATGAAGCTCGCGGAGCAACAAGCGAAGATCGGAGCGCAGCGGCGCGGGATGATCGGGACGGGGGGCAGGTCCGAGAAGATCAGGACCTACAACTTCAAGAACAACCGCGTGACCGATCACCGGATCAACCTCGACCTGCACAAGCTGGACCAGGTGATGGCGGGCGACCTCGACGAGCTGGTCGCCGCGCTGGTCAACGCCGAGCGGGCGGCTCAGCTGAACGGACCCGCCACCTGATTGACGGTTCTCGAAGTCCTCAAGCTCGCCGCTGACCACTTCCAGAATCACGGCTCCGAGTCGGCCCGCCTTGACGCCGAGGTGCTGCTGGCGCACTCGCTTGGACTCCGCCGGCTCGACCTCTACCTGAAGTTCGACCGAACGCTTTCCGAGGCTGAGCTGAGCAGGTACCGGTCCCTCACGGCAAAGCGCGCGAAAGGGGAGCCGGTCGCCTACCTGGTCGGGCACAAGGAGTTCATGGGCCTCGATTTCGTAGTGACCCCTGCGGTGCTCGTCCCGAATCCGGACACCGAGGTCCTGGTGCAGCGCGCGGTCGAGCTTGCCCGCGACGCAGGACTTCCGTTTCGCGTCGCGGACGTGGGCACCGGCAGCGGATGCATCGCCATCGCGATCGCTCACTACGCGCAGAACGCCGAGGTCGTGGCGTCGGACCTCTCGCAGGATGCGCTCGAGGTAGCTGCGCAAAACGTCGCCGCCTACAGACTGGGCGAACGCGTCAAGCTGATTTGCGGAGACCTGATGGCCCCTTTCACCGGCTCGTTTGACATCGTGTGCGCGAATCTGCCGTACGTCGCGTTCGGAACGCACCTCGCGCCTGAGGTCGTCGCCCAACCCGCCGGCGCGCTTTACGCGGACGAACGGGGATCGGCGCTCATCGCTCGCTTGCTCGACGAGGCGCCGATGCACCTGAACGCCGGCGGCCGCGTGCTGGCCGAGCTGGATCCATCGATAACGTCATCTGTCGTCGACGCGGCGAAGCATTTCGCCGGGCACCGCATCCACCGTGACCTCGCGGGTCACGAGCGCGTTTTAGAAGCGTGGTCCTCCATCCCCACGGACTCAGGGCCTTCGGCGTGAGTTCGCGGGGACCCCAGGTGTTGAAGCCGACGCGGGCGGGGCTGACGCGCGCCGCGCAGATGATCCGCAGCGGAGGCGTCATCGCTTTTCCGACGGACACGGTGTTCGGGCTCGGCGCCGCGGCGGATGACGAGATTGCGACGCGCCGCGTATTTCGCATCAAGGGCCGGCCGGTCGGGCTGCCGCTGATCCTCATGGTCGCCGCCGAATCACAACTTGAGAACTTCGTCCACGTCGACTCGCGGTCCGAGGCGATGATGCGGCGCTGGTGGCCGGGGCCGCTGACCATCATCCTTCACGCCAAAGGCGGTGGGACGCTTGGCGTCCGCATCCCGAAGCACAAGGTGGCGCTTGACCTGCTTCGCGCGGCAGGTCCGCTGATGACGACCAGCGCCAACCTTCACGGCAAAGATCCGGCGATGACGCCGGCGGATGCCGCGCTGCCGGGCGTGATGGCCGTCCTGGACGGGGGACCCGCTCCCGGCGGCCTCGTCTCGACAGTGCTGGACCTCACCGGCCCAGAGCCGCATGTGCTGCGCGAGGGCGCCATCACAACGCCCGAGCTGCTCGGGCCGCCTCCTTTACGCTCGGGTTAGCATTCGCCTCGTGACGCCCCAGACGACGACCATGACCTTTCGGGCGCTAGACCGCGAGGACCCGGAGGTCGCAGACCTCATTCGCAAAGAGTTCAGGCGCCAGTCCGAGACGCTCGAGCTGATCGCCTCGGAGAACCTGACGAGCCCGGCGATCCTCGAGGCGCTCGGCACCCTTCTCACCAACAAGTACGCCGAGGGCTATCCTGGCCGGCGGTACTACGGCGGCACCGGCGAGGTGATCGACAAGATCGAGACGCTCGCCATCGAGCGGGCGATGAAGCTCTTCGGGGCCGAGTACGTGAACGTTCAGCCACACGCAGGCTCGCAGGCCAACGCCGCCGTGTACATGGCTGTGTGCCAGCCGGGCGATCGGGTCATGGGCATGGACCTGTCGGCTGGAGGCCACCTCACCCACGGCAGCCCCGCGAATTTCAGCGGCAAGCTCTACGAGATCCACTCGTATGGGGTTGCCCGCGAGACGGAGATGATCGACTACGACGCGATGGAGAAGATGGCCAAAGAGGTGCGGCCGAAGATGCTCCTGGGCGGCTTCTCCGCCTACTCGCGGGTGGTCGACTGGGCGCGGATGCGCCAGATAGCGGACTCGGTGGGCGCCACGTTCTTCGTCGACATGGCCCACGTCGCAGGTCTTGTCGCCGGTGGCCAGTACCCCTCGCCTATCCCACACGCGGACATCACCACGACGACAACGCAGAAGACGCTTCGCGGGGCTTGGGGGGCGATCATCCTGTGCCGGAGCCAGTACCAGAAAGCGATCGACTCGGCGGTCTTCCCGGGGATCCAGGGCGGCCCGCTGATGCACGCGATAGCGGCCAAGGCGGTTTGCTTCGGCGAAGCGCTCAAGCCCGACTTCAAGGTCTACGCCAAGCAGGTCGTCGTCAACGCCAAGGCGCTCGCGAAGCGGCTCATGGAGCGCGACCTGCGACTGGTGAGCGGTGGAACCGACAACCACCTGATGCTCATCGACCTGCGCCCGCAGAAGCGGACGGGCAAGCAGGTCCAGGACATCGCCGACACCGTCGGCATCACGCTCAACCGGAACTCGATCCCGTTCGACGAGGCCTCGAAGTTCAACCCGAGCGGTGTGCGGGTCGGCACGCCGCTGGTGACGACGCGCGGCATGCGCGAGCCTGAGATGGTGGTCATCGCCGACTGCATCGCGGACCTGGTCGAGCGGATCGACGACCCCGCGACGCTGGACTCGGTGCACGAGCGAGCGCTGGAGCTCTGCAGGAAATTCCCCATCCCTTATTCGTTTGACTGACGGGCCATTCCACACTTTTGGCGCCAAAGATGCGTATCCATGCCTCGGATTCCACCCTTTTGGCGCCAAACGTGCGCTTCGGGGCTGAGGCATGACTGATTTTTTCGGGGGCGACGCCCTCTTCAACCTGCGCGACCGCCTGCTGCCGGGCCTGTGGCCTCTGCTCGCCGCGCTGGTCATCTGCGCGATTGCGGTGCCGCTGATGATCCGGCTCTCGCCGCGCCTCGGCGTGATCGCGATGCCGAGCGAGCGCCATGCGCATGCGAAACCGACACCGGCCCTGGGCGGGCTCGCAATGTACGTCGGTTTCGCGGCGGCAATCCTGCTTCTCGTTCCGATCAACATCACCAGCGTCGGCTTGCTGGTGGTGTGCGGCCTGGCCACGGTGCTGCTCATCCAGGACGACCGTTCGCCCGTGCGTCCCCTGGTCAAGCTCGCGATGCAGGTCACCATCGCGGTCGTCGCCGTGGTCGTTTTCGGCGACATCCTGAAGGACGACCACTTCGTGATCAGCATCTTCGGCCTGCCGGGAAAGCACATCGTGTCTCTCGGCCCGTTCGCCACCCCCATCAGCATCTTCTGGCTCCTGGGAATGCAGAACACAGTGAACTTTCTGGATGGCGCCGACGGCCTGGCCGCCGGCGTCGTCTTCATCGTCGCGGTGACCTTGATGCTGGCCGCCGCGGGATTGGGGCAGATCCAGGCGGTGCAGTTCAGCGGCGCGCTGGCGGGTGCATGCGCAGGGTTCCTGATCTTCAACTGGTACCCCGCCAAGATCTTCATGGGCGACTCCGGCGCGCATTTTCTGGGCACCGCCCTGGGCGTCATCTCGATCCTCGGCGTCTCCAAGGTCGCCGTCGCCTTCGCACTCGCCGTCCCGATCCTCGCTCTCGCTGTCCCGATCGCAGACACCGCGTGGGCGATCCTCCGGCGGCGCCGGCAGAAGGCGTCTGTCGCTCGCGCCGACCTGCTCCATCTGCACCATCGCCTGCAGGCGTTCGGCCTGGATCAGCGCCAGACGTGCTTCGTCTTCTACACGGCTACCGCTTTGTTGGGCGCCCTCGGGCTGACCCTTTTCGGCCACGGCCGGATCCTTGCTGTCGTCACCGTGACCTGTGTCGTGCTCACCTCGACCGTCGCCGCAGACCTGCTCATGCACGCCGGCTGGCGAATCCCCGCACCGTTCATGCGGCGTCTGCTCGGACAATCGGGTTCCCGATAGAATTCGGAGGGGCATGGAGCCCCCGCAGCGGTCAGGTCCTTCAGGAGCTGATATGGCTGGAATCGGGATCTACCTGGCGGCGGCGGTCCTGCTACCGCTGCTCGGCGGGGTGGCGCTCGACAACGCGCTGCACACGGCGCCGGTGTTTGTCCTCGTGGGACTGTTCGTGGGTCTGGCGGCCGGTGCGGCCGGGATCTGGTTGAAGGTAAGGGAGCTCTCGAAATGAGGTCCGGCGGCGTGCTCAAGATGACGGTGACGGCCTGCGCCTTTTTGGCCGCAGCCACCGCGATCGGCGCCGGGCTTTTCGGTCACCTCTCGCTTGGAATGGGAATCGGCGCGGGTCTTCTACTGGGCTCGCTCAACGGCTATCTGCTCCTGGCGCTGCTGGGCCGCGGCACCCCGATGGTCGTCGGCAGCCTGCTGCGGCTCGTGGCCTTCACCTCGGTTGTGCTTGTCGCCGCTCTGATGCTGGGCAGCGCCGCGTGGACACTGCCCCTTGGGATCGGCCTCGCGCAGCTGGTCCTGGTTGGGGCGGGCATCCGCCACGGGCTGAGCGCGTGATCCACAGCGAAGAGGCCGCTGTTGGCTCCCACCCGACCATCGACCTCGGATGCGGAATGCTTTGCCGTTTCAACTACGACAGCCTGATCTCGAGCGCGATCGCCATCGCGGTAACGATCGCAATCGCCTTCTGGATCCGCTCCAAGCTGCAGGCAGGCGAGCCGAGCAAGGTTCAGGCCGTATTCGAGTGGGGCTATGACCAGTTGCGCTCACTGATCCGCACAAACGTCAGCGACGATGCGCTCTTCATCATCCCGCTCGCGATGACGCTCTTCCTCTATATCCTCATCGCTAACTGGATCGAGATCTTTCCGCTGGCGCTCTTCCCTGTTCTTCATGGGGCCAACGCGGACCTCAACCAGACGCTGGCGATGGCCCTGATCGTGATCGGTGTCGTGCAGTGGTACAGCATCCGAGTCCTTGGCTGGCGTGGCTACCTGATCCGATTCACCAAACCCTTCGAGCTTCCATTGCCAGCGCGCATCGTTTTCACACCGCTCAACATTCTTGAGGAGCTGGTCAAACCGGTGACGCTGTCTCTCCGGCTCTTCGGCAACATCTTCGCCGGAAGTGTGATGATCGGTCTCATCGCGGGCTTCGGTACCCTGGCCTTGCCGGCCGTCGGCACAGTTGGCGGAACAATCATCGGCACACTCCTGCTCGTCGTGTGGAAGGCGTTCGACGTCATCTTTATCGGGTTCATCCAGGCGTTCATTTTCATGCTGCTGACGGTCATCTACTTCGGAATGGCCCGCGAGGGTCTCGAACATCAAACACATCATTAGGAGGACTCAATGACAGATCACGGACTCGTTCTCGCCGGGGCACTGGTCGCATTCGGTCTCGCCATGGGCTTGGGCGCCATCGGCGCAGCCGTTGGCGACGGACTCGCGGGCAACGCCTTCATCAGCGGCGTTGCGCGTCAACCCGAAGCACAGGGACGCATGATCCCGTGGCTCTTCACCATCGTCGGTCTGGTCGAGGCGATGTACTTCATCAACCTCGCCTTCGGCTTCGTATTCCTGTCCAACGTCCCCAAGTAGCAAGTAGAGAGAAATAGAGATGTTCCTCGCCGCCGCCGCGGGCGTCATCGAAATCAACGGGACTGTGATCGTCGAGCTGATCACCTTCCTTGTCATGCTCGCGATCCTCGGCCGCTACGTATATCCCGAGATCGTGAAGCTGGCCGAGGCCCGGCAGCGGGCGGTCGCCGAGCAGCTGAAGGAGGCGGACCAAGCGCGTGCTGCTGCCGAGGAGCGACTCAAGGAAGCCGAGGCGAAGCTGAATGATGCCCGCAAGACCGCGCAGGCCGTGATCGACGCGGCTAACAAGTCGGCCGAGCAGCTGCGGCAGGAGATGCGTCAGAAGGCCGAAGAGGACTCGAAACGTGCCATCGAGGCTGCGCGCAAAGAGATCGAGGCCGAGCGGGACCAAGCGGTGCGCTCTGTCCGGAGCGAGGTCGCGGCGCTGGTCGTGGCAGCGACGGAAAAGGTCATCGGCGAGACTCTCGACGATCCAAAGCACAGGCAGCTGATCGACAAGGCGATTGCGGAGGTCGCAAGTGGCAACGGCAGCAGCTAGGCGCTACTCTCGCGCGGTCTTCGACCTGGCTCAGGAAGAGGGTCAGGTCGAGGAATGGCGCGGCCGCTTGTCGGTTCTCCGCGACGTGCTCTCTGATGAGTCGGTGGCGGCGGTCCTGACCAATCCGACGATTGCAGCGGGCATGCGGATGGAGTTGATATCGGTTCCGTCCAATGCGCTGGACGAGGAGTCGGTCAACCTGGCCAAGCTTCTGATCGAATCAAACCGCGTCCGAGAGATCGGCGCCATCGTTGACGAGTACGAAGCGCTCGCTGATATCGCCGCCGGGCGCGTCCGCGCCACCGTCACGACGGCGATCGAGCTAACAGCGCACGATCGCGACCGTGTAGCGGACGAGCTGTCCAAGCGCCTGGGCAAGGACGTCAGCCTGAAGCTCCAGGTGGACCCGACAATCCTTGGCGGGCTGAAGCTCCAGTACGGCGACCACCTGGTCGACGCCAGCGTCGCCACCCGATTGCAGCAATTGCGCCGCCGCCTGGCGGAAGCTTCTTAGGAGAAGACGAGTGTCAATCGACCCCAAAGAGATTTCGGATGTCATCAAGCAAAGGCTCAAGGATTTCGACGCGAGCCTGGTCTCAACTGATGTCGGGCGCATCGTCGCGACGAGTGACGGCATCGCGCAGATCTACGGCTTGCAGAACGCGATGGCCGGCGAGCTGCTCGAGTTTCCCCACGAGACCTATGGCCTCGCGCTGAACCTCGAAGAGGACCAGGTCCGCGCTGTCATCCTCGGCGACTACGGCCATCTGCACGAAGGCGACGAGGTGCGCACCACCGGCCGCCTGCTCGAGGTTCCGGTGGGCGAGGCCCTGATCGGCCGCGTCGTCAATCCGCTGGGCATGCCGCTCGACGGCAAGGGCCCGGTCAAGACCACGAAGACGCTGCCTGTCGAGAGAATCGCGCCTGGAGTAATCACCCGAAAGCGTGTCGACAGCCCTGTCCAAACAGGCATCAAGGCGATCGACGCGATGATCCCGATCGGCCGCGGCCAGCGCGAGCTGATCATCGGCGACCGCTTCACAGGAAAGACAACGGTGCTGCTCGACACGATCATCAACCAGAAGGGCAAGGACCTGATCTGCGTTTACGTGGCGATCGGGCAGAACGCCGCCTCGGTCGCTCGCGTTGCCGCGACCCTGGAAGAGGCCGGCGCGATGGAGTACACGATCATCGTCGCCGCCACCGCCTCCGACTCAGCCTCGCTCAACTTCATCGCCCCGTATGCCGGCTGCGCGATGGGGGAGTACTTCATGGAGCAGGGCAAAGAGGCCCTGTGCTGCTACGACGACCTGACCAAGCAGGCGTGGGCGTACCGCGAGCTGTCGCTCAACCTGCGCCGCCCGCCCGGCCGCGAGGCGTACCCGGGCGATGTGTTCTACCTGCACTCGAGGTTGCTGGAACGCGCAGCGAAGATGAGCGAGGCCAACGGCGGTGGCTCGCTGACCGCCCTGCCTGTCATCGAGACTCAGGCGAACGACGTCTCCGCCTTCATCCCGACCAACGTCATCTCCATCACCGACGGGCAGATCTACCTGCAGTCGGACCTTTTCAACGCAGGCCAGCGCCCGGCGCTGAACGTTGGCATCAGCGTCTCGCGCGTCGGCGGCGACGCGCAAACCAAGGCGATGCGTCAGGTCGCCGGCCAGCTCCGCCTCGACCTCGCCCAGTACCGAGAGCTCGCGGCTTTCGCCCAGTTCGCCTCGGACCTCGACACCGCGACTCGAAACCAGCTCGAGCGCGGCGCCCGGCTGACCGAGCTCCTGAAACAGGACAAGTACCAGCCCATTCCGCTCGCCGAACAGGTGGCGGTCATCTATGCGGGCACGCAGGGACACCTCGACAAGGTTCCGGTGGCCCGGGTACGCGAGTGGGAAGCGGGCTTCGTCAGGTTCCTGAGGAGCGACCGGGCAGACGTGCTTTCGGAGATCGAAAAGAAGAGGGCGCTGGACGACGGCCTGTTCGAGCGTCTCAAGGCGGCGATCTCGACGTTCAACCACCAGTTCGGCGTCGAGGGCTACAAGGACGTGGCGGACCCAGGTGGGGGGAGCGCCGCACCCCCTTCGAAACCGGACGCGCAACCGAAGGCTGCCGTCAAAGCGGAACCGAAGGCGCCCGCGCCTGCAAAGCCGCCAAAGGCTGCGCCGAAAGCAGAGATGGAGACGGCAGAAGAAGACCGGCCTTCTCAGCTGAACCAGATCCGCGCCGCGATGGCCGACGCGCCTTCGAAGCCGGCCCCAGCCGCCGGGCCCGACAACGGCGAACCGAAACCGAAATCCAGAAAGCCCAAGGCCAACTAAGTGCCCGCATTCAGGGACATCGTCCGGCGGATCGACTCGATCCGGAACACACAGAAGATCACCAAGGCGATGCAGGTTGTCGCCGCGACGCGGCTGAGGCGAGCCCAGGCTGCGGTGCAGGCTACGCGTCCGTACTCGGAGAAGATGCTCGAGGTTTTGCAGACGACGGCCGAGCGCGCGACCGAGTACAAGCACCCGTTCCTGGTGCGCCGCGAAGGCAAACGAGCAGTGATGATCCTCGTGACGACGGACAAGGGTCTGTGCGGCGCGATCAACGTAAACAACATCCGCGCCGCGACGCGCTACATGAACGAGCACCACGCCGAAGGGCAGCAGTACGTCACCATCGGCCGAAAGGGTCGCGACTCACTCCTCCGCTTCAGGCGACAGGTGATCGCCGAGGTGAGCGGCGTCTCGGACCGCCCCACAGTGGTCGAGATCCTTCCGGCGATCACCGTCGCGTTGGAGGAGTTCACGAAGGGCAACACCGACGCGGTCATCCTCTGCTACTCGAAATGGATCTCGACGATGAAGCAGGAACCCGTCGTCCAGGTGCTGATCCCCGCAGCGATTCCGCAACGCGAACGCGGTGCGGGAACCGGGCCGAGCGCGGACTACATCTACGAGCCCGACCCGGAGTCGGTCCTTGACGGACTGCTGCCCCGGTATGTCGAGACGCAGGTCTTTCAGGCAGTGCTGGAGAACAAGGCGAGCGAGTACTCGGCCAAGATGATCGCGATGCAGAACGCAACCGAGGCGGCCGGCGACCTGATCGACGCGCTCACCCTTTATGCGAACAAGGTGCGCCAGGCCGGCATCACCACAGAGCTGATGGAAATTGTTAGCGGCGCCGAAGCAATGCGGGCGTCGAGCTGAGGCAAGGAAAAAGAGAGGACAAACAGATGGCAAAGACAAAACACGCGCCAAGCGACAAGAAGACCAAGGACGGCCGCGTCAGCCAGGTGATCGGCGCCGTGGTCGACGTCCAGTTTCCCGCCGGCGAGCAGCCGGAGCTGTTCGAGGCGCTCGAAGTCACGACGGCCGACGGCCGCGTCGTAGTGCTGGAGGTCGAAGGCGCGATCGGCGACAACGTGGTGCGCTGCATCGCGATGGACGCCACCGACGGCTTCCGCCGGGGTGACCCGGTCAAGGCGACTGGGGACCCGATCTCGGTTCCCGTCGGGGTCGAGACGCTCGGGCGCATGTTCAACGTGATCGGCGCTCCGATCGACGATGAACCCGCGCCGGAAGGCGTCACGCGGTGGCCCATCCATCGCCCTGCGCCGCCGGTGTCGGAGCAGCAGGCGAAAGTGGAGATCCTCGAGACCGGGGTCAAGGTCATTGATCTCATCTGTACCTTTGCCAAGGGCTCGAAGATCGGATTGTTCGGAGGCGCCGGCACCGGCAAGACCGTCATCGTGCAGGAGCTGATCCGCAACATCGCGTACCAGCACAAGGGACGCTCCGTGTTCGCCGGCGTGGGTGAACGGACGCGGGAAGGCAACGACATGTATCACGAGATGCAGGACGCGGGCGTGCTGCCCCAGACCGCTCTTGTGTTCGGCCAGATGAACGAGCCGCCAGGGGCCCGCGCGCGAGTCGGCCTCACCGGTTTGACGATGGCGGAATACTTCCGCGACGCAGAGGGCGCGGACACGCTGCTCTTCATTGACAACATCTTTCGTTATCTGCTCGCGGGGTCTGAGGTGTCGGCTCTGCTCGGCCGCATGCCTTCCGCCGTCGGCTATCAGCCCACGCTCGCAACCGAGATGGGTGAGCTGCAGGAGCGCATCACATCGACCAGCAAAGGCTCGATCACGTCGGTCCAGGCCGTCTACGTGCCGGCCGACGACTACACGGACCCTGCAATCCAGACTGTGTTCGCCCACCTTGGAGCTACCGTGCGCCTCGAACGGTCGCTGGTCGAAATCGGGATCTTTCCCGCGATCGATCCCCTAGGTTCGTCGAGCCGGTTCGTCGAGCCGTCGATCGTAGGACAGGAGCACTACGACACCGCGCAGGGTGTCAAGAAGACGATGCAGCGCTACAAGGACCTGCAGGACATCATCGCCATCCTCGGCATGGAGGAACTCTCAGACGACGACAAGCAGGCGGTGTCTCGCGCGCGCAAGATCCAGCGCTTCCTCTCCCAGCCCCTTAACGTCGCCCAGCGTTTCACGGGCCGCGAGGGCAAGTCCGTGCCGATCCGCGAGACCGTCCGAGGGTTCAAGGAAATCCTCGACGGGAAGCACGACGACCTTCCGGAGCAGGCGTTCTACATGGTCGGCACCATCGACGAGGCGCGCGCGCAAGGCGAAGCGATGAAAAAGCAGCAAGCGACTTAGACAGATGAAGTACGAGCTGCGAGTGGTGAGCGTCGAGCGAAGCCTCTTCGAAGGCGACGTCGAGTTCATCATCGCCAACGGCGCGGATGGAGAGCTCGGCGTTCTCGCCAGGCATGCTCCGCTGATGACGATCCTCAAGCCCGGGCCGCTCCGAATTCAAGAGACGATTGGAGCACCGGAGCAGATCCTGTTCGTGGGCGGAGGATTCCTCGAGGTGCTGCCCGACCGTGTCACCGTCCTTGCGGACGTCGCCGAGCATGTGGAAGAAATCTCGATCGAGAAGGCAGAAGCGGCACGTCGCCGCGCGCAGGAGAGGCTCGCCGGAACGCTCACCACCTCCGAAGAGATCGAATTCCAGAGCGAGCTGGCGGTCGCGGAAGCGCGCCTGCGCCTGGCGCGCGCGCGCCGAGGGTAAGTGTCCCGCTCCGGAAGGTCCTTGCATCTTCGCGTCCTAGGCGGCCGGGCGCCAAACCACCCCACGAAATCTTCGATTTCGCCGGGACCCCGGTCGGCGCTGAAGCCGGCGTCGCCTCCTGCGCGCGTTCGGTCACGCATCTACGCGATGCGCTCCCTCACGTGCTCGTCGTCTCCTTGGCTCCGGCCGCCGATGCCGCGAAATATGCTGCGGACCTCCGGCGCAGGACACTAAGCACTGGCACAGCACGCCCTGCGGATCACAGGTGGAGCGCAGCTGGCGGGGAGCATCTGCATCAGCGGCTCGAAAAACGCAGCGCTTCCCGAGATGGCCGCGGCCATCCTGACCAAAGAACCGGTCACGCTGAGCAACGTTCCCAAGGTGACGGACACCCTTGTCATGGCCGAGATCCTCAGCCGGCTCGGCGGGAGCGCTGAGGGGACGGGCACCGTCGTGCTGCACATGGCCGGCGCCGAGGCCAGCGATGTGGCTGACGACCTGGGGCGGCGGATGCGCGCGACGATATTGCTTCTCGGCGCCCTGCTCGGACGCTTTGGGCGTGCGCGCCTGCCGCGGCCAGGCGGCGACGACATCGGTGCGCGCCGCGTCGAGCAGCACCTGCGGGCGCTGCGCCAGATGGGTGCTCGCATCACCGAGACGGAGACCGAGCTCATCGCCGAGGCTGAACGGCTCCACGGAGAGCGCATCGTCTTCGACCTTCCAACCGTCACCGGGACGGAGAACATCCTCCTGGCCGCGGTGCTCGCCCAGGGCCGGACCGAGATTTTCAACGCCGCGCGGGAACCTCATGTGCAGGATCTGTGCGGCCTCCTTGCGAAGATGGGCGCACACATCGAAGGCATCGGCACCGAACGGCTGGTGGTGGACGGGGTAGAGGAGCTTCGGGGCGCGGAGCACACCGTCGTCGCCGACTATCTGGAGGCCGGCACGTACGCCCTGGCGGTCGCCGCCGCCGGAGGCGAGCTGCGACTGGAGTGCAGCCAGCCCGAGGACCTCAACATCGTGCTGCTCAAGCTCGAGCAGGCCGGCGTTCAGGTCGAGGTGGGCGACGGATGGTTTCGAGTCGCAAGGCAGCCCGCGACGCGACTCAAGCCCAACGACATGTCGACGTGGACGTTCCCTGGTTTCCCCACCGACCTGCAGGCGCAGTACATGGCGGCGATGACCCAGGCTGACGGCAAGACGGTCATCTCGGAGTACGTGCACGAGAATCGGTTCCAGCACGTGAACCAGCTCGCCAAGATGGGCGCGGGGATCACCGTCGAGGGACGTCTCCATGCAGTTGTGCACGGCCCGTGCAGGCTGCGCGGAACCGACGTGAAGATCCCGGACATTCGCTCGGGCGCCGCGTTGGTGATCGCGGCCATGTGCGCCGAGGGCGAGAGCCTGCTTCGCAACTCCTGGCATGTCGAGCGCGGATACGAGGACTTGGCGGGCAAGCTTGCTTCGGTCGGCGCAAAGATCGAGCTGGTCACCGTCGACGATGGGACCAATCCGCCGGGCCACATGTACGAGTAGTGCTCTCTAAGAAGATTGGGATCGACCTCGGAACCTCGACCGTCCTCATCTACGTCAAAGGTGAGGGGATCGTCATCAACGAACCTTCGCTGGTGGCGGTGAATCGCGACGGCACGCGAATCCTGGCGGTCGGGAAAGACGCACTCGAGATGGTGGGTCGCGCGCCGGACACGATCCAGGTCGTGCGGCCGATGCGCGACGGCGTGATCGCCGACTTCGTCGTCACCGAAGGCATGCTGCACCACTTCATCGGCAGGGTCCAGGGTCGCCAGCGGATCTTCAAGCCTGAGATCATGATCTGCGTCCCCTCCGGCGTCACGTCGGTGGAGCGCCGAGCCGTGACTGAGGCGGCCATCTCCGCCGGGGCGCGGCAGGCATGGTTGATCGACGAGCCCCTTGCCGCCGCGATCGGGGCGGGCCTGCCCATCTCGGAGCCGCGCGGCAACGCGATCTGCGACGTGGGTGGAGGCACGACGGAGATCGCGGTGATCTCGCTGTCGGGGATGGTAGTCGCGCACTCGATCCGCGTGGGCGGCAACCGGATCGATGACGCGATCACCGCGTACGTGAAGCGCAAGCACAACCTGCTGATCGGAGAGCGCACCGCCGAGGATCTGAAGATCGCAATCGGTTCTGCGGTGCTCATGAAGGAGCCGCTCGTCACCGAGGTGCGCGGGCGCGACTTAGTCACGGGTCTACCGAAGAACGTCGAGATCACGTCGAACGAGGTGACCGAGGCCATCCAGGAGCCGCTGCGTTTGATCGTCGGTGCGGTCCGCGATGTGCTCGAGGAGACGCCGCCGGAGCTCGCGGCCGACATTTTCGATCGCGGCATCGTGCTCTCGGGTGGAGGTGCGCAGCTGCGCGGGCTGGACCGCTACCTGGCGATGCACACAGGCATCCCGGCCGTGGTTGCCGACGACCCGCAGACCTCGGTGGTCCGGGGCACCGGCCTGGCGCTGGAGAACTTCGAGGTCCTGAAGAGGAACCAGAGCTATCTTCGGTAGGCCATGACAGGCCTCCAGATTGTGGTCGACGGGGTAGGGCTCGAGCGCCCGCGTGCGGGCGTAGGCGTCTACACGACCCAGATCCTGCACGCGATGTCCGTCGACCGGCCCGATTGCCGTATGACCGTCTTCGGTCCTCCCGGCGCGTTCGTCCACGTACCTAACACCGGCTACAGGCCGATGCCTCGGGCGCGGTTGATCGGCCGCCACTTCCAGTGGCCGGCGCGCATCCGGCAGCTGAAGCCCGATGCCTACTTCGGTCCGGCGGGTGTCCTTCCCCTGGGTGACGTCGGCTGCCCGTCGGTGATCACTGTTCACGACCTCGCCATCTACCGCAACGCCGGATGGTTTCCGGCTCGCCAACCGCTCAGCACCCGGTTCGTGGTGCCGCGCTCGGTGTTGCGAGCAGACGTCGTGGTCACCGTCTCTGAGAACACCGCCAAGGACGTCGTTGACATCTTTGGCATATCCAGGTCACGCATCGAGGTCGTGCCCCATGGCGTCGCCGCGAGCTTTGTACCGATGAGCGCGGAAGACCTTGCGGTGGCTCGCGCACGACTGAAGCTGCCCGAGCGATTCATCCTCTTCGTGGGCACGGTCGAACCGCGCAAGAACCTAGAAACGCTTCTCGAGGCGTGGGCGATGATGCGCGACCGTCCCGACCTGGTCGTGGTCGGAGCCTGGGGGTGGCGCTACGAACCGATCCGTGAGCGAATGGCTCGCATGGGTCCGCAACTTCATCACCTCGATGGGCTCAACCCCACCGATCTACCCGCGATCTACAACATGGCGCGGCTCCTCGCTCACCCGGCGTGGTACGAAGGGTTCGGCCTGCCGCCGCTGGAAGCGATGGCCTGCGGGACGCCTGTGGTGGTGTCGGACCGATCAAGCCTTCCGGAAGTTGTGGATGACGCCGGGCTCGTCGTGCCGGCGGACCAACCGGACGCGTGGCGGAAAGCGTTGGAAAGGGTGATCGGCGACACGGACCTTGCCGCGGACCTGAGACGGCGAGGCATCCTTCGTGCAGCGCAATTCAGCTGGGCGCGGGCGGCGCGACTCACCTGGAACGCGATCGATCGAGCGATCACGACCCGCAGGACCCCGACCTAAACGAGCTCCCGGATCACTTCGGCAACGCCGGCGGCGGTGCGCTCCCACGTGAATTTCTTGGCCCGGGCGCGGGCGGCGTGCGCCAGGCTGGTGCGCAGCCGGCCGTCGCCGAGCGCCACTGCCAGCACCTTGGCGAGCTGCTCGGAATCAGCCGCGTCGTGGAAATACAGCGCTGCCTCGCCACCGACCTCGGGGAGGGAAGACGCCTTGGCGGCGACGACCACCTTGCCGCGGGCCATCGCTTCGAGCACCGGGAGGCCGAATCCCTCGTACAGGCTTGGCACCACTACCGCTCGAGCGCGCTTGTAGAGCAGCTCAAGCGTCGGTTGGTCGACGCGGCCAAGGACGCGGCACCTGGGGGACTCGCGGAGCTTCGCCGCCAGGGCCGCGTCGCGCTCTGGGCCGGCGACCACGAGAGTGACTCCGTCCAGCCGCTCGACAGCAGCCAGCGCCGCGGCCTGGTTCTTGCGGGCTTCGATCCGTCCGACCTGCAGGACGAAGTTGCCGTTCACCCCCAGCTCGTGCAGCCGCGAGGCGGGCGCCGTCTCCGAAGACGGCTCGGACGCCCCGAGCGGCACGACTCGAATTCGCTCCGGGCTCACACCGTAGGTGAGGACCAGGTCTGCTTTGGTGGACTCCGAAACCGCGATCAGCAGCGGGCAGCGCATCGCGGCCCACCGCGTCGTCAGCTTCAGGTAGGCCCGCTCGGCCGCCGAGTATGCGTTCGGGTGGCGCTCGAAGGCCAGGTCGTGGACGACAGTGAGGGCTTTTCCCGGCCACGCGAACGGGATCGCGTGGGCGGGGACGAAGAGCAGGTTCGGCCGCTCGGCCGCCAGGGCGATGGGCAGGCGGACCTGCGACCAGAGCCTGCGGAAGGGGATCACCATGAGGTCTACTCCGACCTCGGCCCGGGGCCTGGAGGCAAAGAACCGCCAGCCGAGCTCCGGGGCGGTAGACGCCAGGCGCGAGCAGACCTCGCGCGTGTACACCTCGGTTCCGGTCATCACCGCGCGAGTCGCGGGATTGACGTCGACGGCGATTGTTTTCAAGGCCCTATCAGCACAGGGACGACACTAAGCTATCGGTCATGGGGACCTGGGCACGGGCGGGAGCCGTGCTCCTGACGGCGCTGGCCACTGCCTACATCCTGCAGGCGGGCGACTCCATCGCGGCCACGGCATCGGCGCCGCCCGACCTGATGTTGGGCGACTTCGAGGACCTCGCGCCCGGCGCAGCGAACGAGTCCTTCCTCTCGAACCTGGAGGTCGTGCCCATCGGGCGGCAGAACATCACGATGCCCATCCTCACCTATCACTATGTGCACCCGCCGCCGTCGATCTACTCCGACTTGATGGGCTACAAGCTCTCGGTCTCACCGGGAGACTTTTCCGCGCAGATGGACTGGCTTGCGGCGAATCGGTTTCATCCCGTCGATTTCAACGACGTGCGCGCTTACTTCGCGGACCAGAGGCCGCTGCCGGCCAAACCGGTCGTGATCACTCTCGACGATGGTTACGCCGACCTCTATACGACGGCCTACCCGATTCTCCACGCACATGGCTTCAAGGCCGTCGCCTACATCGTGAGCAGCTTCGTCGGCCAGTCGCGCTACGTGACCGCGGCCCAGGTCGTGGAGATGGACCGCCACGGAATCCAGATCGCCTCGCACACCGTCGACCACGCGAACATCGGCGGCAACGCGTCCTTCTATACGGCCATGCGCCAGCTGACTGACTCGAAGAGTTGGCTCGAGAACCTCCTCGACCATCCTGTGGTCGACTTCGCGTACCCGTCCGGGAAGTTCAACGCGACGTCAATCGCCGCGCTCAAGCAGGCCGGATATGACACCGCCGTGACGGAGATGTTCTCGGTCGATCACAGTCGCGCGGACCGCTACACGTGGACGCGAGTCCGGGTGGGCGGCGGCGAGAGTCTTTCCGATTTCGCTGGCAGCCTTGGCACTCCAATGCCTTTCACCGTCGTCACGGCCCTGGGCTTTGAAACGGTGGGCATCCCGCTGCCGCCAATGCCGAGGCCGGCACTGCTGCTGCGCAAATCCTAGTGTCCCGCTCCCGAGTTTCTTGGGTCTTCGCGGCCTAGACGGGCGGGCGCCATCCCACCCCACGAAATCTTCGATTTCGCGGGGACCCCGGAGGGCGCTAAAGCCTGCGTCAAGGGGCCTGGCGCTCCGGAGTCACGCATCCACGGATGCGCTCCTCCTTGCGCCACCCTTTCCTTGGCTCCGCCCGTCGATGCCGCGAAATATCCTGCGATCCTCGGGAGCAGGACACTAATGGACCAGGTCCGCGTCCTGGGGGTCAGGGTCGACTGCATCGACATGCAGTCCGCCCTCGGTCGCGTCGAGCAGCTTGTCGAAGCCGGTGGGCATCACCTCGTCGCCACGGTCAATCCCGAGTTTGTGATGAGGGCGAGCAGAGACCGCAACTTCTCGCGGATCCTGGAATCCGCCGAGCTGTGCTTGGCGGACGGCACCGGCGTGGTCTGGGCCGCCCGGCGCCAGGGCTGCCGGATCGGCGCGCCGGTCACCGGAGTCGACCTCATCCCGCTTCTGGCGGCAATGTGCGCGCGTCGTGGGTTCCGGCTCTTCCTGCTTGGGGCGGCGACCGGTGTCGCGGCGGACTTTGCGTCGCGCTTGCGGGCCGAGCACCCAGGACTCGAGGTGGCGGCGCACCCTGGCTCGCCGGATCCTGCAGCTGACGAAGAAGCGTTGAAGTTGATTCGAGCGCATCGAACCGAGGTTCTGCTCGTCGCGTACGGCGCCCCGCAGCAAGAGATGTGGATCGACCGGACGAAAGACCGTTCCGGAGTCGCCGTCGCGATGGGCGTCGGCGGTGCATTCGACTACCTCACCGGCCGTGTCGAGCGGGCACCCGTATGGATGAGACGGGCCGGTCTCGAGTGGCTGCACAGGCTTGCGTACCAGCCGTGGAGGATCCGCCGCATGGCGGTGCTGCCAATCTACGCGTTCAAGGTTCTCAGCGCGGGCAAGTAGGATGGCGCATCGTGGAAGAGGCGCGGCCGGGAATCCCCAACGGATCTTTGGCGTCTAGGCGACCCATCTGCGTTGTCGACTTCTGCGCTCCTCGCTCGCGCATCGACGGATGCGCTCGCTCCGGTGCTCGGCGTCTCCTAGCATCTGGGCCGCCGATCCGCCAAATCTCTCGCTGGGGCTCCCGTCCGTGCCTCTAGCACCACTGACGCCGGAGTTGAGCATCGTCGTTCCTTGCTACGACGAACAGCAGAGGCTGCCCCGCACGATCGAGCAGATCGAGAGCTACTTCGCGGGCAGGCCAATCTCGTACGAGCTCATCCTCGTCGACGACGGCAGCTCCGATGGGACGCGGAAGGTGCAGGATGCGGCCGCCGCGCGCAATCCGTCAGTGCGCGTGGAGGCGCTGCCGCGCAATCGGGGTAAGGGCCGCGCCCTGGCCGAGGGCGTGGCGGTGGCCAAGGGTGCGGAGATCCTTGTCACCGACGCCGACCTTTCGACTCCTATCGAGGAGCTCGACAAGCTCCGCGCTGCTCTGCACGCCGGAGCCGGGGTGGCGATCGGATCGCGAGCACTGCGGGGTTCGCTTGTGGAGATTTCGCAGCCGGTGTATCGGGTTCTGATGGGCAAGGTGTTCAACCTCCTCGTCCAGGCCGTTCTGCTGCCCGGAATCTGGGACACGCAGTGCGGCTTCAAGCTTTTTCGCGCCGACGTTGCGCATGAGGTGTTCGCCGGCCTCACCACCGACGGTTTCGGCTACGACCCCGAGGTCCTGTACCTCGCCAAGAAGCGCGGCGTGAAAATCGCAGAGATTCCGGTGGTCTGGCGCAACTCGGCGCCGACCAAGGTGATGCCTATCAAGAGCTCGTACGACATGTTCAAGCATGTCGTGAGGATCAGGTTCCGCCGGTGAGCATCGCCCAGCGTAAACAGCCGCCGACCGAGGCCCTGGTCGTGCTGCCCACGTACAACGAGAGCCAGAACCTCGAGAAGGTGGTCGCTGGCGTGCGCTACTTCGGACACGACGTGCTGATCGTCGACGACTCGTCTCCTGACGGGACGGCAGAGATCGCTGACCAGCTGGCGGGCGCCGACCCCGGCGTGCGCGTGCTGCACCGGCCGCGCAAACTTGGGCTCGGGAGCGCGTATGAAGACGCGTTCCGGATCGGCCTCGTCGAAGGCTCGAATCTTTTCGTCGAGATGGATGCAGACGGCTCGCACCTCGCGAAGGACCTCGAAACCATCATCGACGCCGCACGCGGCTGCCGCGGTCTGGCGATCGGATCGCGGTACATCCGTGGCGGCGAGATCGAGGGCTGGCCGTTTCACCGTTGGCTCCTGTCCTGGGCCGCCAACGTCTACTGCCGAATCCTCCTGGGACTGTCCACTCGTGACTGCACGTCGGGATTTCGCTGCTACACGCGAGAGCTGCTGGAACAGATCGGCCTTGACGAGGTCGTGTCGCAGGGGTACTCGTTCCAGATCGAGATGGTCCACCGGACGAAGAAGCTGGGCTACCCGGTAGTCGAGGTGCCGATCCGCTTCGAGGATCGGGTGGCGGGCGCCTCGAAGGTATCGCGGGGCGAGGTGCGCCGGGCGCTGTGGACCGTGCTGCGCCTGAGCCTGACAAGGTGAAGGAAAAAGCAGACGCGGGAATGGTCGCCTTCCCCACTCGTGGGGAAGGTGGCGCGAAGCGCCGGATCGGGAAGTGGACCTTGCTATCCGGCGAAACGTGGCGCCTTCCCCTCATCACCGGCCTCATCCTCGCCGCCGTCACCGCGGTGCCTTACCTCTATGCGTACGCCGCCCAGCCGCCGGGCCACGTCTTCATGGGCTTCTTCTATCTGGGGGACGACGCGAACACATACCTGGCCAAGATGCGCCAGGGGTGGGAGGGAGCCTGGGGATGGCACAACCGGTACACGACCGAGTCGAGCCCGGTCGCGTACCTGTTCATGTTCTGGATCGTGATCGGCCACCTCGCGGCGATCCTGCACCTGCCGCTGATGGTGGCTTTCCATCTCGCCAGGATGGCCGGGGCGTTCGCCCTCATGGCGGCGGCGTGGCTGATGATCTGCCACTTCATCGAGGACCGTTCGGCGAGGCGGTTCGCATTCTTCTTCTGCGCGGTTGGGCTCGGGTGGGGCTTCGTCATCCAGGCGCTGGGTCACCCGGTCATCTTCGGCAACGTGACCGACACGCTCGACTGGCGTATGCCCGAGCTGACCGCGTTCTACTCGGTGCTCGCGCTGCCGCATTTCGCGTGGTCCGGCGTTTTTGCCGCCACCGGTATCGCCCTCACGTTCCTGGCGATTCAAAGGGGGAGCCTCCTCCTCGGAGTCCTCGCCGGGCTTTGCTGGCTCGGCCAGGCCTCGATTCACCCGCAGATGCCGATCCTGATGGGCGGCGCCACGGCTGTTGCTTTGATCCTGCGCCCGGCCTCTCCGCGTGGCTGGTTTGCCGCGGCGATCGCCTTCGCGATCCCGGCGCCCTACATCCTTTATTCGTACCTGGCATTTGTCGGCAACCCAGAGGTGCAGCGCTGGACTTTCCACTCCAAGAACGCGCTTCCGCCTGAGTCGGTCAGCCTCCTCTTCGCCCTCGCGCCGCAGCTCTTGCTCGCGCTGACCGGCCTGCCGGGCGTTCTACGCCGGCGCAGCCGCGAGGACCTGTTCCTGGTCGCTTGGCTCGTCTTGCTCGCCGTCATCCTTTATCTACCGAATCCCGCCGGCGACCTGCGGCGGCGATTCCTGGACGGCATCTACCTACCCCTGGTGATTCTCGGTGCGCGCGGGATGTACGAGACGATCGTGCCGCGCCTGCGCAGCGTCCGTGCCCGAGCCCTCGTGCCCTTCTCCTATGTCACCTTCTCGACTATCGGCAGCGCCTTTTTGGTGCTGGCTCCGCTTGCTGTCGCCGGGCAGCCCCAATACAACGTCACCACCGCGTTCTACGACGGCCTCAGCTGGCTCGGCAACGAGCCGGCGGGACGGGTCCTGGCGATGCCCGGCGTCGGTTTGTACGTGCCTGCCTACAGCGGCGACACGGTTTACGTCGGCCACTACGACGAGACGTTCGACTACCTTGCCAAGACCCAGACCGCGTACGACGTGCTGACGGGGAAGGCCGACCTGGGCCAGTTCATCCAGGAAAACCACATCCGGTATGTGGTGTGGACCACGGACCTGCAGACTTCGCCGCCCTCGGCGCTTGGCCCTCCGGCTTACGACACTCCGACGTTCAAGATCTGGAAGCTGTACTAAGGAGAGGCAATGCCCTCTCCCCTTCAGAGAGAGGGATGAAGGGTGAGGGGCTGAAGCTGCCTACTGCCTCACGTAAATGACCGCGACGGGATCTTCGTAAACAAGCTTCCAATCCGTCTGCGTCGCCAGAACGTTGGCCAGCGCTTCGCCTTTGTTGTACACGACATAGTCGACCTGGTACTGATCGAGCCTCTGCTTCCACGTTGACCGCAGTGTCTGCACGTCCTCGTATTCGTTGAGCAGCGGGTCGCCCATGAGCGCCGCCTCGCCGAAGATGAAGACCCTGCGGTTGTCCCGTGGATAGAACCGATAGGCGAGGTAGCCGCCCCATCCGTACTGGTTGTACATCCTGGTCCCAAACTCGGGATGAGCTTCCAGCCAATCGGCGGCGGCCACGGGATAGTCTGCCCGCACCATGCTCTCCTGCTTGGCGGGATTGACGCTGTCGTAAATCCTGAACGTGGTCGCGAGCGCGATGAGCGCAAGAACGACGGCCGTGATCACCGCGAAAATCCGGCGCGGCGGCAGCTCGAACTTCCATCCGCGGGCCGCCGAGACTTCTCTCCAGTAAGCGGAGTAGCAGTTGATCATCACCGGCGTGGCGACCGCGACGAAAAGCACCACGTTGCGGACTGACTGAAACGCGAGCCCTAGCCCTACCAGCGCGAGCAGGAACTCGTACAGAGGCGGCCGCCGCAGCGCGAAGCCGATGAGGACGAGAAAGACCATGGCTTCGAACGGGCGCAGGTAGACCTGGTGGAAGTCGGGCGAGAACCACTCGACGATCAGCTTCTGCTGGGCGACGCTTCCCTGGGTCTGGAACGGATAGGGGTAGAGACTGAAACCGTGAGGTGTTGCCGCCACGGCCACCACAGAGAACGCCGTGATGGTGGCGAGGAAGCGGACGTGCGCGCGGTGGGCGGGGTTTGACGGGTTCCACGCCCAGCTGATGAGCTCGGCCGCGAGGGCGACGCCAAGCCAGACGAAGCCGATCACCCACCCGCCGTGCAGGTTGGCCCACAGGACCATGACCAGCGGGAAATACCTCAGCGCCCGGCTGCGGCCGCTCAAATACCCATGCAGCCAGTACAGCTCGAGACAGGTCAGGAAGAACGTGATCATTTGCGCGCGAGGGCCCCAGATCGGCGAACCGGCCACGGCGCCGATCGCGAGACCTACACCGACGATCACCCACGGCTGCCGGCGGACCTGCCGGTAGAGGAGCCAGAAAGCGGCCCACGTGACCAGCCCAAACGCCAGACTGAGCCCCACGGGACCGGCGACCCGGTAGACGAGCCACATCAATATCTCGGTCAGGTACTCGTGATCGGTCCAGACGTGGCCTGGCACGGTGAAGGTGAAGATGTCAGTTGACGGCAGCCGGCCGTTGTCGACCATCCAGCGGCCTATGCGCACGTGCCACCAGAAGTCGGGGTCCTGCTCGCTGGCGATGAACAGCGAGAGGATCACGATCATCACGCCACCCAAGAGCAGCGTTCGGGCGCTGAGCCGCTCGGTCAGCCGCAATGCAACTCGGCTAGACGCCGCCGCGCCGGGTCTTGAAAGGGTTGGGGAGGTAGCGCGGAACCCGCGACGCGTAACCCGGGTAGTCGTTGGGGAAGGCGCGCCGGAGCACTCCCTCCTCCCAGCGGATGCGAAGGAGCTGGCATGCGATGACACAGGCGATGGCCAGCGCGCCCGGCCAGCCGGCGGTGGCAAGGTTGACGCCGACGACGGTCACGATCTCGCCCAGGTAAACCGGATGACGGCTCAGCGAGTACGGGCCGCCCATGACGAGGCGGCGAGCTTCGGGCACTATCGAGAACGATCGCCGCAGGTAGGCCAGCGCCCACACCGTGTAGGCCAACCCGGCCGTGGCCACGATGTCGGCAAACAGGACGAGTCCTTCGCGACGCCCGCCCCCGGGCAAGAACGGCGTCGAAAGCGCCGCGAACGTGCCGATGAAGGCGATGACGACGACGGCCCACCGGTGATCCATGCCGCTTTTGGGGAGGCGGGTGCTGTAAAGGACTACCAGCATCGTGAAAAACGCCAGGGCGAGAAGCTGCTGCACCGCGAACAGGTAGTCAGAAGGCTTGTGCACGGAACGGAGCCCGTCCCACGTGAACAGGAGCTGGCGGGCGAGAAACACGCTGAAGAACAGGGCCGGGATGAGCCGGCTGAAGACGAGCTCCCGCCAGTAGGCCCAGGAGCGTCTTTCCACACCTTCCGCGACGCTAGAGGCTGCCATTCCCGGCGACATCTTATTGGCCAGCGTCGGGCGGACCCTGTTTTCCCCCTTGGCGACCAGCCCGGCGCCTGCCTGCGTTAACTCATTGACCTGCCCGGGACCGCCGAGTAGCATCACCGCCGCCGACGGCGTGGCAAACCCCGCAAGAATCGGGACCCGGCGGCGTCATTCAGACCAGTGCCGTAGTAATGAAAAAGGAGGTGAATCGCAGATGTTGAACCTTTACATGAAGCTTCGGAGCCTTACGACCCGTCAGGAAGGCCAGGGAATGGTTGAGTACGCCCTGATCCTCGTCCTCGTGTCAATCGTGGTCATCGTCATCCTTCTTACGATGGGCAACCAGATCAAGAACGTGTTCTCGAACGTCGTAGCCGC
>DATGVE010000068.1:0-17626 GCA_035300725.1 Candidatus Eiseniibacteriota bacterium
AAGAAGCTGTCGGTTGGCACAGCGCCGGAGAGGACCAGGACGGAGGTTCCCACGGTCGCGCTGATCGTCATCGCCACCAGGGCGCCCAGAACAATCACGGCTGCGGCATCTCGCAAGCGGTCCAGCTGGATTCGGAAACCAGCTCGTTTGAGGAGAGCCGCGGCGGTCAGTGGCGCAAGCGTGTTGCCGGCTGCGATGGACACGACGCCCAACGCCGAGGGACCGATGGGGAGGTTGACCGCCAGGGCCGCCAGGAACACTGCCGGCCAAACCCGTAGACCGAGCACGAGAATCGCAACGAGCGCGATTCCGGTCGGTGGCCAGATCGGCGTCACCTGACCGTGCACGAGGGCCAGCTTCAAACTCACGCTGGCCGTGAACCAGTAAGCGAGCGCGACCACCGTCAGCTGGATCAAGAAGGTGAGCGCACTCGCGGGGCGGCGAGATTCGCCGTTCATCCCGACCTTTGAGGCACGCTCACCCATCGGCTATCTGGTTTAACGGGGCTCTGTTGGGTTTCTCGCATCGAGGTTGGGGTCGAAACCCTTCGCCTTCTATAGTCGGCTGTCATGCCGGCGACAGCAACAACATCGGCCCGAAGCGCATCCGGGTGGATCACGCTGCTCGTCCTCTTCGGGATTGCATCCACGATCGAGGCCTTCACCGTCTCGCACATTTTCCGCTTCCTGCCCCTGTACCTCGGGACCGTGCACGTGCCGCCGGCAGAGGTACCGGCCTGGACCGGATACCTCAACGCGGCGTTTTTCCTCTTCGGACTCCCGTTGGTTCCGTTCTGGGGGGTCTGGTCGGAGCGCTACGGGCGCATCCCGATCATCGCCCGCAGCGCGTTCGTCGAGATGGTGGTCTTCGCCGTGCTCTGGCTGGCGCAGAACCGGTGGCAAGCGGCGTTCGGTTTGCTCCTCGTCGGCTTCCAGCTCGGCAACACCGGAGTGATGCTCACCGCCCTTCGCGCGGTCACTCCGCCGGGTCGGGTTGGCTTCGCGATCTCTCTGTTCGGCGTCACGCCATCGCTCGGCTTCGCGCTCGGCCCAACCGCCGGTGGCTGGCTCGTCGACCACGGTGTGCTGAATCTCCACACCTTGTTCGCGGTCGACGCCGCGATGTCGCTGGTGGCCGGCGTCATGCTGCTTGCCTTCGCCCGCGAGGGCCCGCGGCCTCCTGGGCCAACGGGATCGGCGACCCGGCTCGCTCTCAATGCTCTGCGACTGGCGCTGACGGGGCGTGTGACCTTGATCATCTTTGGCGTTTTCGGTCTGGCTTACTTTGCGCTGCAGATCGCGAACCCGTTCTTGCCCTTGCTCGTGATCAGACTCCACGGCGGCGCGGCCGGTGCGGCGGGCCAGATCGGCATCGTCTTCGGCGCGTCGGCTCTGTTGGGAGCGCTTCTCTCGCCGCTTGCGGGCGCCGCGGGCGATCGCTTTGGGTTCCGGCCCATTCTGGCCGGGGCGTGCGTGCTCGCTGCAGCAAGCCTGGGCGCACTGGCGGTGGCGCCCAACTTGATCTGGCTCACAGGGGCCGCGGTGGCTCTCGGTGCTGCGAGCGCCAGCGCAATCTCCATGGTGTTTGCGCTGCTGGCCACAGCGGTTCCGGAGGAACGGCGCGCCACCACGCTCAACCTGGTCTTTGTGCCGATCTACCTCTCAGCAATCGCGGGCGCGATCGTCGGAGCGCTTCTGGTCCGCGAAGGGCTCAACACAGTGCTGTGGACAGGAGCGGCGATTTCCCTGGTCGCCGCGCTGTTGACCACGAGACTGCCCTCGGTCGCCCGGCCAGTGCCATAGCCCAACTATGCTCATCCGCGTGGCCGGCGAGTTCACGGGGTGGAAGGGTGATTTTCGCGGCTTTTTCCTGGGCCTGAAGGCGAACAACTCAAAGGCGTATTTCGAGGCTCATCGGCGGCAGTACGACAACGAGGTGAAGGGACCGATGGTCGCTTTGCTCGCCGACCTCGAGTTCGAGTTCGGTGAGGCCCGGCTCTCGCGCCCGAATCGCGACATCCGCTTTTCGGCCGACAAATCTCCGTACAAGACCAACCTTTACGCGACCACCGGCGGCGGGTACGTGGCTCTGGACGCCGAGGGTCTCATGGTCGGCGGCGGGCGCTACGAGATGGACACCGCCCAGCTCACCCGCTTTCGCGAGGCGGTTGCCTCTTCTGCTTCCGGAACGAAGCTCGCGGCGATCATCGCCGCGCTGCGCGATGAGGGGTACGACATCGGCGGGGAGGAGCTGAAGCGAGTGCCTTCACCGCACCCCCAGGACCATCCGCGCGGAGATCTCCTTCGGCACAAGCGGCTGATCTACTGGCGCAAGTGGCCGGCCGGTAAGTGGATTGCGACGACGGCCGCGCGCGAGCGCGTCGCGCAGGCCTGGAAGGAGGGGGCGAAGTTGGATGCGTGGCTGGCGAAACATCTCGGGTAACAGATGACCGACTGCTGCACGCCGAAGGGCTACCGCACGATCTTCAGCGAGAAGAGCGCGGTCACTGAGGCAAAGCGGTACCGGCGCAGAGGCCTGGATGCGACATCTCGGCGAATCTTCGATTTCATCAAGAGACGAGGGATCGAAGGCAAAACGGTGCTCGAGGTGGGGGGCGGCATCGGCGCCATCGAGATCGAGCTGCTCAAGGCGGGGATGGCCCGAGCGGTCAACGTCGAGCTGACGCCGACCTACGAAGCGGCGGCCGTTGGACTGCTCGGAGACTCCGGTCTGGCCGATCGCGCGGAGCGAAAGATCATGGACTTCGCCGAGGCGGGGAACGAGGTCGAAGCTGCAGACGTCGTCGTCATGAACCGCGTCATCTGCTGCTATCCGGACATGCCGAAGCTCGCCGGCGCAGCGGCCCAGCACGCGAAAGAGGTGCTGGTCCTGAGCTTCCCCAACGAGCGATGGTGGACGCAGCTCGGCCTGTCATTTGCCAACTTCGGATTCGGCCTCTTCAGGATTCAGTTCCGAGTTTTCTTGCACTCGCCAGACGCGATCCTGGCCGCGGTCGAAAGGCGCGGTTTCAAGACCACCTTCAACGAGCGAGGGTTGCTGTGGCAGGTGGCTGCCCTCGAGAGGGTCGTCTGAGAGAGTGCTAGACACCCCGCGTTTGTGAAAGGGGGCCCATGTGTGGTCACCCCTCGAGGCCTGCTTCGAGCCAGTCGATGATCCCCGCCACCTTCTTCCAGTCTTCGGCCTTTCGCGCCGCGATCAGCTCGCGCAAGGCGTGAGGCTCCCAGGCCAGGAGCGATTCCGCGCCTGAGCTCGCGTAGCGGACGAGCGCGTGATGGACGACGTCTTCGTAGGTCAGACCGGTGTTGCGGGCGAGGTTCTCCAGGGTCGGGCGCGGGTCGATCAGCCGCGAGAGCGCTGCGGAGTCCCGGAAGCTCTGGTTGGAGTCCTGCGGAGCCATGCGATGCAACTTAATCGATCCCCGGGAGACCGATGAGTTTGGTGCCGAACCTCAGTCTCTAGATCAGGCAGAATGCGAACTCAGGAGGATTTGGCCAATGACCAAGGTGCGGGTACTGATCGGGACACGGAAAGGCGCGTTCCTCGCGAGCTCGGACGGGAGCCGGAAAGGGTGGAAGGTCGAAGGGCCCCATTTTGCGGGCTGGGAGGTCTACCACCTCAAGGGGTCGCCGGCTGATCCAGACCGCCTGTACGCGTCCCAATCCAGCGGCTGGTTCGGCCAGGTCATGCAGCGTTCGAACGACGGCGGCAAGACCTGGGAGGCGGTGGGCAACCAGTTCGCCTATGAGGGCGAGGTCGGTACTCACGCGTGGTACGACGGTTCGCCACATCCTTACGAGTTCAAGCGCGTCTGGCACCTCGAACCATCGCTGGACGACCCGGACACGGTATTTGCGGGCGTCGAAGACGCCGCCATCTTCAAGACCACCGACGGCGGCAAGACATGGGGTGAGCTGCCCAGCCTCCGGACACAAAAATCATCCCCTGGCTGGGCACCCGGTGCCGGCGGCCTCTGCCTGCACACCATCCTCATCGATCCGAGCAATCACGACACGATGTACGGCGCGATCTCCGCCGCCGGAGTCTTCAAGACCAACGACGCGGGCAAATCGTGGCGCCCGACGAATCGCGGATTGCGTTCCAACACGATGCCTGACCAGGACGCTGAGGTTGGCCACTGCGTCCACCGCCTGGCGATGCATCCCTCACGACCGAACGTGCTCTTCATGCAAAAGCACTGGGACGTGATGCGGACCGACGACGGCGGTGAGTCCTGGCACGAGATCAGCGGCGACCTGCCGACCGATTTCGGCTTCGTCATCGACGTGAACACGAATGAGCCGGACACGGTCTACGTCGTCCCCATCACGAGCGACTCGCTCCATTTCGTGCCGGACGGCAAGCTGCGCGTCTACCGCAGCAAGACGGGTGGAAACGAATGGGAAGCCCTGACCAAAGGACTGCCGCAGAAGAACGTCTACGTCAACGTGCTGCGCGACGCGATGGCGGTCGACGCACTTGATCCGTGCGGCGTGTATTTCGGCACCAGCGGTGGGCAGGTGTACGCGTCTGCCAATGCGGGTGACAGCTGGGATCCAATCGTCCGCGATCTGCCGCCCGTGGTTTCGGTCGAAGTCCAGACCCTGGCGTGATCAAGGTCGTTCTTCCGGCGAATCTCCGAACGCTGGCCGGCGTCGGCTCCGTCGTGGAGCTGGAAGTGACCGCTCCGATCACCCAGCGGACGGTCCTCGATGCGCTGGAAAGCAATCATCCAGCTCTCCGCGGGACCATCCGCGACATGGACACCAAGAAGCGCCGGCCGATGGTGAGGTTCTTCGCCTGCGAGGAGGACTGGTCGGACGCTTCGCCCGACACGGCTCTGCCCGATGAAGTGGTGTCGGGCAAGGAGCCCTTCCTCATCATCGGTGCGATAGCGGGCGGCTGACGAGAGCAGCTACCTTGAGAGTCTGGCAGCTCCGACCGGAGTTTTGACCCTCGCCGGCGCCGGCCGGCAGTTGGGACACAGGCCGGCAAAGACCACCTGGTGGCTCTTCACCAGGTATCCGGTGCCGGCCTCTACGGCAACAGTCGCCTCGTCGACCACGCACCCCGGCACCTCGGCGATGGCGCCACAGTTGGTGCAGCGGACGTGCTCGTGGTGAGCGCCGCGCGCTTCGTACCTGGCTTTGCCATCGCCGATGTCGTAGCGCTCGACGAGCGCCTTTTTCTCCAGAGTCAAGACCGCCCGCAGGATCGTCGAGTAGTTGGCGCTCGGGATTCCCTCTCTGACCGCAAGCAGGAGCTCATCGAGGGACCAGGTGCGATGCCCGGCATCCTCGACGAGCGACCGCACCGCGTCGGTGACCGGGCTGGGGCGTGGCACCTAGAGCGCCGGTGTCGGCTTAACTCTCCTCAGGCACGTTGAGGGAGTCGAACGTCGCCTTGTTCAGGAATTTGAACATCTGAAGTGGCTTGCCATCGACGTGGATGCTCGCCACCGCGGCGTACCGCTCCTGCCGCGTGCCGCCGCTGGTGGTCCGTACCATCCGGCGCTTCTTGATGTCGTGCTCCGCGACTTCGACCTTCTTCTTGGTCTTCAGGTTGTAGAACTGCATTCAATTCCTCCAGAAAGTTGTTTCGTTCGGAAAGGCAAGTGAGTTGCGCAGGTAACAAGCGCGAACTCTAGCACCGAACGCACTGCATCGTAGGCGGTTTCGACCTGAACGGGGACCGGGTCTAAAATCCTTGATGTGCACCAATCGACGGTCTCGGCGACCCCTGCCTTTGGCGAACTGGAGCCCCATCGGGCGGAACTGACCGCCTACTGCTACCGAATGCTGGGTTCGCCATTCGACGCGGAGGACGCCGTCCAGGACGCTTTCGTGCGTGCGTGGCGCAGTCGCGACCGCTTCGAGGGCCGCGCGGCCATGCGGTCGTGGCTGTACCGGATCGCGACGAACGTATGCCTCGACATGCTGAAGGGACGAGAGCGGCGAGCTCGGCCGATGGACCTTGGACCGGCTCTCGAGCCTCTGGAGTCGAACCTCAACATGCGGAGCGCCAAGGAATGGATCGAGCCCATACCTGAGAACCTGATCGCCCCGGAACGCGACCCGGCCGACCTCGCGGTGGAGCGCGAGTCTATCCGCCTCGCGTTCGTGGCAGCACTGCAGCACCTTCCGGCGCGACAGCGCGCGGTGCTCATCCTCCGCGAGGTTCTGCGCTGGGAAGCCTCCGAGGTCGCCGAGCTGCTCGACAGCTCGGTCGCGTCGGTCAACAGCGCGCTCCAACGCGCGCGGGCGACGATCGCCACGAGCAACGTGAGCTCCTCCGACAAAGTGCCATCACTAACCGCCGCGGACCACGCGCTGCTGGAGAGATACGTCAAGGCATTCGAGCAGTACGACATGGACGCACTGACATCGCTCATCCGAGACGACGCCACGCAATCCATGCCGCCATACGACATGTGGCTGCAGGGTCGCGATGACATCTTTGCCTGGTGGGTGGGGCCAGGCAATGGCTGCCGCGGCTCGCGCGTGATCCCGGTAGTCAGCGCGAACGGCTCGCCGGCCTTCGGGCAGTACAAGCCCAGCCCGCAGGGCGGCTACGAGCCCTGGGCGCTGCAGGTCCTCGAGCTAAAAGAGGGACGGATCGTCGAGCTGACCTTCTTCCTCGATACAGCACGGTTGTTTCCGCTGTTCGGCCTGCCCCTGAAGTTCGACTCCTAGCACTCCGGCAAGCCCGCAAAAGCCGATCAGATCGGCGAGCTCGGGCTCCAGGTTCCTCAGCTCGACCTCATAGCCGATTCGCTTCGCTCGGAGCTTGAGGCGGGCGACCTGATCGATGGTGGCGGCAGTCGGCCTTGGAAGCCCGCCGCAGTCGAAATAGACAGTCCCCATCGCTGATTAAGACCGACGTGGCGATTGAAACTAATCGAAGGGATGCGTCGCCTCCCCACTCGTGGGGAGGTCGGCTCGGCTCGCTCCGCGAGCCCAGCCGGGTCGGGAGCGATGAGTTTTGCCCTGACGCGGCGTCTAAGAAAGCGTGAAGACCTCGCGCTGGCTCTCGCTGATGATCCTGTGCACCGGATTCCTTCTGATCGTCGTCGACATGACAATCGTCAACGTCGCGCTCCCGTCCATTCAACGCGACCTGGGCTTCACGCAATCAGGTCTCGCCTGGGTCATCAACGCGTACCTGATCGCCTTCGGCGGGTTCTTGCTGCTTGCCGGCCGTCTGGGCGATCTGTTCGGGCGCAAGCGGATCTATCTGATCGGCCTCGGCATCTTCATCGTCGCATCAGTTGTGTGCGGTCTTTCCTTCGATCAGCGGATGCTCATCGCGGCTCGGTTCATCCAGGGCATCGGCGGGGCTGTCAGCTCGGCCGTGATCCTGGCCATGATCGTGACGCTGTTCCCCAAGCAGGATGAGCAGGCGAAGGCGTTCGGAATCTTCAGCTTCATCGCCTCGGCCGGCGCCGCGATCGGCCTGCTTGCCGGCGGCCTGATCACCCAGGCTGTCAGCTGGCACTGGATCTTCTTCGTCAATCTTCCGATCGGGCTCGTGACGGCTGTGGTGTCCGCGAGACTCCTCGCGTCCGATCGTGGAACTGGAGCCGGCAAGGGAGCGGACGTGCTGGGTGCGGCGCTCGTCACTGTCGCACTCATGCTCGGGGTGTACGCGATCGTCGAGTCGTCCAACTACGGGCTCGGCTCGCTCCACACTCTCGGTTTCGGCGGAGTGGCCCTCGCGCTGCTGGCGGCTTTCATCGTCCGGCAGGCAACCGCGCGCAACCCGATTCTGCCACTGCGCATCTTCGGTTCGCGGAAGCTGTCCGCCGCCAACCTCGTGCAGGCGCTCATGTCATCCGCGTTCCTCGGCTTCTTCTTCGTCGCCTCGCTGGACCTGCAGCGCGTCCTTGGCTACGGTCCTCTGGAGATCGGGCTCGGGTTCTTGCCCGTCGCCGTCGTGATGGGTCTGTTCTCGGTTCGCTTCTCAGCGCTGCTCATCAACCGGTTCGGCCCGCTCCGGGTGTTGGTGGCCGGTCAGGTGGTGATCGTGTGCGCGCTGGCAATCCTGAGTTTTGGACCAACCAGCGAGAACTACGTGGTTCACCTGCTGGTTCCGCTGGCGCTCCTCGGCCTTGGCGGCGGCCTGTCGTTCCCTTCGCTGACCATCATCGCGATGGCCGACGCACAGCCGAGCGATGCGGGATTGGCCTCGGGCGTGCTGAACACCACAGGCCAGGTTGGCGGGGCCCTTGGTCTCGCGATCCTCGCGACGCTGGCGGGCGCTCGGACAACGAATCTGATCCACGATGGCGCCGGCAGCATTGCGGCGCTGGCCGCCGGCTACCACTTTGCCTGGATGATCGGGGCTGCCACAGTTCTGATCACTCTGGTCCTGACGATCTTCCTTTTGCGCGGATCGAACGCCGCGAAGATGGAAGTCCAGCTCGATGAAACCGAAGCCGTCGCCTAGTCAACTCCAAAAGGAGGAAGTTATGGAAAAGGTCATGAGTCTTTTGCAGAAGCAAGTCCAGAAGGCCATCGATGAGCTGGTCGGTTCCGGCGCAGAGCGAGGCCTGCAGGTCGCCGTCTACCAGCACGGCAAGCTGGTCGTGGACGCCGTCGCGGGCATCGCCGACACAACAACCGGGCGCAAGGTGACGCCCGACACACCCTTCTACTGCTTCTCGGTCGTCAAGGCCGCCGCGTCTACCGTGGCGCACATGCTCGCCGAGCGCGGCTTGTTCGGATACGACACGCCGGTGGCGGACCTGTGGCCCGAGTTTGGCGCCCACGGCAAGCAGAAGGTGACGGTGCGCCACGTCCTCAGCCACACCGCGGGCGTACCCGGTGTACCGCTGGACACCACGGTCGAGGACCTGTGCGACTGGAACAAGATGTGCGCCGCGATCGCCGCTTCGGAGCTGTGGTGGGAGCCGGGCACAAAGATCGGCTACCACGCCTACACGTTCGGCTACATCGTCGGCGAGATCGTCCGGCGTGCCACGGGCAAGCCCATCTCACAGGTCCTGCTCGAGGAAGTGTCCGGCCCGCTGGGGGTCGGCAGCCAGATGTACTTCGGCATGCCGCGCTCCGAGCAGCACCGGCTGGCCATGCTGGAGGACGCACCCATGGATCCCCAGGCGATGGCGGCCATGGCCTCGATGCCTCCCGACCTTCCGATGTTCAAGGCCGCCCCGATGTCTCTGATGCCCAACGCTGAGCTCGGCACTCGCGCCGACATCCTCGCCGCCGACATTCCCGCGGGCGGCAAGACTTCGGCGAGGGCCACCGCTCGCATGTACGCAGCGCTCCTCGGCGAGGTCGACGGCATCCGGCTGATCTCACCGGCGAGGCTGCGCGAGGTCACCACTGCGGCGGCCACGGGAATCGACGAGGTTTTCGGGATGCCGACGACGTGGGCGCTGGGGTACAGCATCGGCCGGCCTGGCGCGATGGACTCGGGCAGCGTGTTCGGAGTCGGCGGCGTCGGCGGGAGCTTTGCGTACGGCGACACGTCGACCGGGATCGCGTTCGCCATGACGAAGAACCGGCTGATTCATGACTTCAACGCGGCGGCTCAGCTCAGCCAGCTGGTCACCGACGCATTACGTAAATAAGGAGAACCGAAATGGGACGGATCTACGTGACCGAGTTCATCTCCCTCGACGGTGTCATGCAGGACCCCGGCGGTGACTCGAAGTGGAAGCACGCGGGATGGAGCTTCAAGATCAGCCGCGGAGAAGAGGGCGACAGGTTCAAATTCGACGAGACGCGCGAAACGGAAGCGCTGCTTCTCGGTCGGGTGACCTACGAGGGCTTTGCGGCCGCATGGCCACACGTGCCAGGGGAATTCGGCGACCTGTTCAACAACATGCCCAAGTACGTCGTCTCGTCAACCCTCAAGAAGGCCGACTGGAAGAACTCGACCATCCTGAAAGGGGATGTCGTCAAGGAGGTATCCGCGCTGAAGCAGCGGCTGAAGGGAAACATCGGGGTTCACGGCAGCGCACGGCTCGCGCAAACGCTCCTGGAGCATGATCTTGTCGACGAATTGCGCCTGATGGTCTACCCGGTCATCCTCGGGAGCGGCAAGCGCCTGTTCGGCGAAACGACCGACAAGAAGTCATTCAAGCTCGCGGAGTCGAGGACGGTTGGTGACGGCGTCGCCATCCTAATCTACAAGGCGGCCTAACGAAAGCCGGAGGTTTACTGCAGGCGCTGGCCAACGGGTGAGTTGAGGGCGGCAAGGGTTCTCAGCTCGGCAAGATATGGCACCGTCGGGTCTTTCGTGACCAGGTTGAGGGCGACCTGGTCCGCCCCGGCGCTGAGTAGACCATTGACGCGCTCGCGAATTGCCGCGACGTCACCCCACGCCACGACCGCATCGAAGAGAGCATCTGACCCAGGAGGCTCGAGTTCCGCCTCGGACCACCCGATCCGCAGAAGGTTATTTCGATAGTTGTCGAGTCGGAGGTAACGGCCGGTGTGCGCATCGCCTATGGCTCGAGCTTCTTGGCGTCCGGCAGCCAGAACTACCGGCATGTCAGACACCAGGAATGGCTCGAGCCCGACCTGCTCGCGAACTTGCCGGATGTGCTCGGCCGTCGTGAAGTAGGGGTAGGCGCCGGCGGTGCGTTCCGCTGCCAGCTGCACCATTCGCGGGCCCAGCGCCGCAAGAACTATCGGGGGCATCTGCGCTTCAGGACCGCGCCAGGGAGCCTGTCCCATCCGGTCCAGGTAGTCGCGCATCGCGGAGAACGGCCGTGCGTAGTCGTGCCCGCGCATGGCGACCGAAGGCGCGTGGCTGACGCCGATACCCAGGATGAACCGATTGGGCCACGCCTCGGAGATGGCTCGCGCGCCGGACGCCATCGCCATCGGGTCGCGCGCCCAGATGTTGGCAATGCCGCTGGCCACCACCAGACTCGAAGTCGCACTCAAATAGATCGCGGCCTGGACGAACGCCTCTCGACCAACGGACTCGCCGTACCAGAGCGTGCCGAAGCCAAGCCTCTCCATCTCGACTGCGAGCTCGCGCTGCACGGTGGCCGGTTGGCCGGATAGCGAACCCGCAAAAATCCCCAATCTGCCCGGGGTGATACCGCCCAGCCGAGTCAGGCCCACGTAGTTGACGTTACCGTGCGGGGTAATAACGGCGCGGCGTCAGTGCGGTGCTGACGGATCAAGAATGCGCTTGGCTGTTCCGGTGACCCAGCATCATTTATCTCTGCAAAACGGGCAATCACGCGTGAAAGTCATTGGGACCGGATGGATCCGCCTCAACTCGACTGTCACGACCTCGCCCTCAGGGTGCCCAACGACGGAGACTTCGTAATGCAGCTCGTCTACGCCCGCGATGCGGCCTTCCCACAATCGATACGGCGCATTGGCATCGTGGACCAGGATGCGGTCGCCGGCTTTGTAGGCCAAAGGACGCTCCACTGATTCTTCGGCTCCCTCGGCAATCAACATTCGTTCGATTTCGGCCCGTACCTTCTCGAGGGTAGCGCCGAGGTCCTCGAGCACGTGAGCTGCGATTCCTTCGCCTTCTATGAGGAGTCCGAGCAGCAAGTGCTCGGTGCCCACGTAGTTGTGACCTAGCCGGCGCGCCTCATCGAAGGAGATCTCGATCACCTTCTTGACTCGCGACGTCGGGATGATGTTCTGGATGAGGATGCGCTCGTGGCGAATGAGCACCGACTCGATGGTGCGGCGAACCATGGTGGTATCAAGCCCAAGGTTGATGAGCACAAGAGCGCCAAGGCCTTGGTTTTCACGAAGGATGCCCAGTAAGAGGTGTTCGGTGCCGATGTAGCTGTGGCCGGAGCGCTCCGCCTCTTCCTGAGCCAGGGTCAACACTTTCTTTGCGCGCTCGGTAAACCTTTCGAACGGGTAGATCGCGATCCCTCCACGTCAAGGGTAGGCCCGTTACCGGTCGATAGGGGACCCTGACCCTCCACACGCTTCAAGCACCAGGCGGTCGAGCTCCTTGAGGCGCCGGCGGTAGGGATCCAGCCGGGTCCGGTAGGGGCTCGACGGGCGGAAGTTCAGAGCCAGATGTTGGCCCGCGTTAACTGCGATTTTCGGAAGGTCTGCGGCCGGAATCAGCAAGCATTCCCCGTCAAATTCCGCAGCATCTTCATGCCAAGCCAGGCCAACAAGCCATGTGGTCGAGGCAAGACTCAATGTCGCTTTGCGAACGTGAATGTAGGCCTCCCCGTATCGTCGCGAAACGGTTGCAGCCTTGACTTGCAGGCCAGCAAAGCTGCCGGCGACGTTGTCGCGGGCGAGCACCTCGACCATCTCGAGGTCCGGAAACGGGCGGAACAGGTCCAGGCGCGGGCTTTGCGCGAGTCGGCGGATCACCTCCGACTCGCCGAGAAACTGAAGCCATGGGTTGTGGCGCTCGGGAGGTTTCAAGAGGTCGGGTTCCAGCCGCGACTTGGCCTCAGCGACGGACGTGCCAAGGATGCGTTGGGCCAAATCGCTGTGCGGGACGAGGTAGGGGCGCCAGCGGCTGTGCTGCGGATGCATGCTGAAGGCCGCCCCGTAAATTCCGTGTCCATCGGAAACACTCCGAGCGGCGAGTCTCCGGAAGGTGCCTTCCCCGACGACCAGGTCCAGCTGGTCGGGGATTTCGAGCATTGGCACGACGATCATGAGTGCGCTGTCGTCGACCAGGCTGTCGGCCCGCACGACGACATGCACTTCTCCTCCCTCGAGCTCACGACCCTTGACCTGCACCGGGATGTAACGTCCCTCGGTCATGTGGTGCAGGACCGCGTCGAGGCCGCGGTCAAGTAGAGGAAGAAAAGGATGCAGCAGGCTATGAGACTGTCGGATGAGATTTGCCCAGATCTCGAACTCGACGGCCTGGGCCGGCCCGCCTGTGTCGCGTCGCAGTGACATGGCCCCAGTAGCGTAAGCAGTGATCAATCCCGCCTCAATCGTCAAATCCCTTACCTTCATGCGGTGCTCGAGAACCGCGGGTGACGGCACTGCCGGAAGACCTCAGCCCCGACCGTCGCAAGGCTTTCGAGCAAGCGTTGCGGGGTCAATTGGGTGGGGAGGTCCGCTTCGACACCGCGAGCCGTGCTCTTTATTCGGTTGACGCTTCCAACTACCGTCACGTCCCGGTTGGGGTGGTGCTTCCGATGGACGAGGCCGACACCATCGCCGCCGTTTCCATCGGGAGGGAGTTCGGCGTCGCCGTCCTGCCCCGAGGTGGTGGAACCAGCCTGGCGGGCCAGACCTGCAACGTGGCTCTGGTCCTCGATTTCTCGAAGTACATGCGCCACATCGTCGACCTGGACCCGACCGCCCGAACCGCGCGAATTCAACCCGGGATCGTCCTCGACACGTTGAGGACGGCGGCCGAGGGCCACCAGCTCACGTTCGGCCCCGACCCTTCCACCCACGACCGCTGCACGTTGGGCGGGATGATCGGCAACAACTCCTGCGGCGTGCATTCGGTCATGGCCGGGCTCACCTCGGCCAACGTCGAGAGGCTCAGGGTCCTCACTTACGACGGCCTGATCATGGACGTCGGCGCAACCTCGGCCGAAGAACTGGATCGGATCAGCGCCGCCGGCGGACGTCGGGCCGAGATCTACAAAGGCCTCGCGAAGATTCGCGAGACGTATGGCGACGAGGTTCGCCAGCGCTTCCCCAAGATTCCGCGACGCGTCTCCGGCTACAACCTGGACCAGCTGCTGCCCGAGAACGGCTTCAACGTGGCGAGAGCCCTGGTCGGCACCGAGGGCACTTGCGTCACCGTCCTGGAGGCGATTGTCCGCCTGGTGCCGAGCCCGCCTGTCCGGCGCCTTCTTGTGCTCGGCTACGAGGACGTCTACCAGGCCGCCGCCGCGGTGCCGATGATCATGGAGCACCGCCCCATCGGGCTCGAGGGCTTCGACGGCATCCTCCTGGAAAACGTGCGCCTCAAGGGCATCAGCCCACGGGGCCAGGCCGCGCTCCCTGACGGCGGCGCGTGGCTGCTGGTCGAGTTCGGGGCCGACACCGTTGCCGATTGCGAGGGTATGGCTCGGGGGCTCATCGATCATCTGGCGAAAGGCCCTCACGCGCCGACACCAAAGCTGCTGACCGACGCGAAGGACGCGGAGGCGGTCTGGGCGGTGAGGGAGTCGGGATTGGGCGCCGCGGCGCGCGTGCCGGGCAAGAAGCCGACCTGGCCCGGATGGGAGGACACGGCGGTCCGGCCCGATCAGCTGGCGGACTACCTGCGCGAGTTCAAGGTCCTGCTCGACAAATACGGTTACCGGGCGCCGCTGTACGGCCACTTCGGCGAGGCGTGCGTGCATCCGCGCATCGACTTCGACTTCGCGACAAAGGAGGGCATCGGCAACTTCCGCCGTTTCCTCGACGACGGCGCCGACCTGTGCATTCGCTACGGAGGTTCGCTGTCCGGCGAGCACGGCGACGGCCAGGCGCGAGCCGCGCTGTATCCGAAGATGTTTGGCGACAAGCTGGTCGGGGCGTTCGCCGAATTCAAGGCTCTTTGGGATCCGGAGCGCCACATGAACCCGGGCAAGCTCGTCGATGCACGCGAGCCGGACCAGGATCTTCGACTCGCCGGATACAAGCCGCTGCCGGTCCGCACGCACTTCCAGTTTCCCGATGAGCCCGACGGCCTGGCAGGTTCGGTCCTGCGCTGCGTCGGCGTTGGCAAGTGCCGGCGGCAGAGCGGCGGGACGATGTGTCCCAGCTACATGGTCACTCTCGAGGAAACGCATTCGACCCGCGGTAGAGCGCGCCTGCTCCACGAGATGCTGACCGGAGATCTTGTGCGCGACGGGTGGCGGGACGAGTCGGTCAAGCACGCGCTCGATCTGTGCTTCGCCTGCAAAGCGTGCAAGACGGAATGCCCGGTCAACGTCGACATGGCTACTTTCAAGGCTGAGTTCCTCGCGCACTACTACGAGGGACGCCTGCGCCCGCTGTCCGCATACGCGATCGGTCTCTTTCCGTGGTGGGCACGCGCTGGCAGCATCGCTCCCGGCGTTGCCAACTGGACCGCGCGCTCGCTCGCGCCGGCGGCGAAGGCCGTGGCGGGCATTGCACCGGAGCGCCAGCTGCCCGTGCTTGCGCCGGTCAGCTTCAGGGCGTGGTTCGGCCGACGTAAGAAAGTAAATGCCGGCGCCACGCATCGCGTCGTCTTGTGGGCGGACACTTTCAACAACTACGTGCATCCGCAGACCGCGATCGCCGCGGTCGAGGTCCTGGAAGCAGCGGGATGCGAGGTGCAGGTTCTCAAGCAACGACTTTGCTGCGGCCGGCCGCTTTACGACTCCGGCATGTTGGGATTGGCCCGCCGGCAGCTGCGTCGGTCGATGGCGGCGCTGAAGCCTTACCTGGACCAAGGTTTTTCGGTGGTGGGCCTGGAGCCAAGCTGCGTGGCGGTCTTCCGCGATGAGCTCCTCGGGCTGCTTCCCGCCGATCCTGACGCCAAGAGGACGTCAGCGAGCTTTCTGCTCCTAAGCGAATTCCTCGAGCGCATTGATTTCGAGCCCCCGCATCTCGACAAGAAAGCGATCGTGCAGGGCCACTGCCACCACCAGGCGATCATGAAGATGACCGCTGAGGAAAAGGTCTTGAAGCGCATGAAGCTCGACTACACGCTGCTGGATTCCGGGTGCTGCGGCATGGCTGGTGGATTCGGCTTCCTCAAGGAGAGCTACGAGGTTTCGATGAAAGCCGGAGAGCGGGTGTTGCTTCCGGCGGTCCGCTCAGCGGGCGACGCGCTCGTGATCGCGGATGGATTCAGCTGTCGCGAGCAGATCAGGCAGGCCACGGGTCACCGCGCCCTGCACCTCGCAGAAGTGTTGCGGATGGCGATCGTCTAGGGCTGGCCCCGCATCGCTACTCGTTCCGATTCCGTCCCTTTGGATCCAACGGGGCGCTTCGGCACGAAAAATTCCGTCCCTTTGGAACCAACGGGGCGAAATCCAACGCCGGGCTCCATTTCCTTGCGTTAGAAGCGGCGGCCCCGCACCAGGTCGATCGAAAAGCTCGCAGTGTCGGCGATCAGCATCACCGCCATCACGCCGGCTTCGACAGGGTCGCTGACCACCACGTCGGCGGCATCTGGCACCGACCCGGCCATGCTGGTGCAGACGACGATGATCCCCGCCTCCTTGATCTCGCGCACCGCAGCGCTGATGTCGCCGCCCATCAGCGCCCCGGCCAGCACCAGCGCCCGCGCCCGATGCAGGCGCGCGACCGCCCGCACCGCCTGGGCGAGCTGCTCCTCTCCTACCAGAGGGATCGTGTCGACCGAGATGCGCTCGCCGCGGATGTTGTGCCTGTCCGCTTCCGAGATCGCGCCCTGGGCGACCATTCCCACCTGGGCGCCGCCGCCGATCACGATGACCCGCTTGCCGAAAATTCGCTGAAAGATCGGCACGCGGCTGACCGCGGTGATTCCCTCCAGGCTTTCGAGTGTTGTGATCAGGTCGGCTTCGTCGCTGGCGCCCATGACCTCGAGCTGGAGCTCGGCAGTGTTCTCCCTGCTCGCACCGCTCGCGATGTAGGTGATGTTCGCCCCGTGCTTGAAGATCGCCTCCGAGACGCGGTACAGCACGCCTGGTTCGTCGCGCGACGTGACCAGCAAGCCAAGTGCTTCGCCTTTGGGCATGCGGAGAAGATAACGTGGGTGGGACGTTGGCAGAGTTGAAGCTGGGCATTTTCGTGCCTCAGGGCTGGCGGATGGACCTGGCGGACGTGGCCGATCCGGTCGAGAAGTTCGAGACCATGAGCCGCTGCGCGCTGGAAGCGGAAAAGGCCGGGTTCGACGCGATCTGGGTGTACGACCACTTTCACACGGTGCCCACGCCCCAGCTGGAGGCCACGTTCGAGTGCTGGACCTCGATGGCGGCCCTGGCGCGCGACACGAGCACGATCCGGCTCGGCCAGATGGTCACGAGCAACGGCTACCGGCAGCCATCTCTTCTGGCCAAGATGGCGAGCTGCGTCGATGTGATGAGCCACGGACGCTTGATCCTCGGTATTGGCGCCGGCTGGTATCAGCACGAGTACGAGGCGTACGGCTACGGGTACCCAGAGACTCCGGAACGGCTGCGCATGCTGCGCGAGGCTCTGCAGGTGATCAAGGCAATGTGGACGGAAGAGCAAGCAACTTTCGACGGCCGCTACTACCACCTGCGCGGTGCGATCAATGAGCCGAAGCCGGTGCAGAAGCCCCATCCGCCCATCTGGATCGGCGGCGGCGGCGAGAAAGTCACGCTGAAGCTGGTTGCTCAGTACGGCGACGCGTGCAACTTCAACGCCGACGTGGAGACCGTGCGTCACAAGCTGGACGTGCTTCGTGCGCACTGCGAAACGGTCGGGCGCGATTACGACTCGGTGCTGAAGTCGATCGAGCTCTACACGATCCTCGGCGACAAGCGCGAGGTCGACCGAGTCGTCAAGGACACGGCCCGCCGGACGGGTCAGGACGAGGGTTTCATCCGGTCCTGGCACCCGTGGCACGGCGACGCCGACCACATCGGGCAGGTCATCGGCGAGTATGCCGCGGCGGGTATCGAGTACTTCATCGTCAACGTTCCCAACGCGTTCGAAGGGGGCGTGATCAGTCGCTTCGCACAAGAGGTCTT
>DATGVE010000069.1:0-13413 GCA_035300725.1 Candidatus Eiseniibacteriota bacterium
GAGGCCCTAGGACGGCCCAGGAGGTCCGACGCGCAACCGCCGCGACTCCTAGCACTCAGACAGCGTCATCATTTCCGGAAGGTGGCCGGGACGACGGAATCGCTTTTCGATTGCCGCGACGGATTGGCTCTACTTCAACAGTCTCGCGTAAAGGCAACTGCTCCTTCTCCCCGCTGGGGGAGCCCGCCCCATAGCGCCGCATCACGCCACGCACCCAGTCCCGAGTCTGCCCCGTCTCCTGGGCGAGCCGGTCCAGGCCCCAGCCTCGCGCCCGGCGCGCCGTGTAGTAATCCGCAAAGCACGCGAAGCCATGCCGCTTGGCGATCCGGCGCTCGAGCAGCAGGCGTTCTCGCACCTGCCGTCCGAGGCCGAGCCGGAACAGATAGCCGGCGAGATCGTGGTCGCCGTTGTCATCGATCGGCCACCGCATGCCATGTAAAGGAATGACGCACACGCGGCCTCTCGGACTACGTGCGGAAGTTACGTGGTGCGGGTGGCAAGGGACGTACTAGGTGTACGTGGGGAGAGTGAGAAAGAAGTTCGCGTCAGCGCCCCGAGCGAGCGCTGACGCGTCCACAACCTCTTTGCGGTTACTTGGCCCGCGTGGCGACGGCAGCCAGCCGCTTGGGGTGATACGCGTTGAGTGCGTTCTCGTACTCGACAACCATCTCGTCGGCCGCGTCCATCGCGTCGCGCCGCGAGCCGCCTTCAACCTCGAAGACCAGGTTGTACCGACCGTCGTGCCCTGCCACGGGCTCCAAGCGAACGAAACCGGGAAGACGAGAGATCGAACGAACGTCGGGATCCGATTGAGAAAGCGGGATTTTGACCTCTAGCGGGACGCTCGACAGGTATGTCATGCGAGGGACGATAGCACGAAGTTTCGCCTTTGAAAATTGTGTGAACCACACGTTGTTTTTGGCTCGCCACCGGGTCAGATCTCAGCTTGCGCTTGCAAACAGGACCATGACACCCCGGGCATCGTCGAAAGCCATCGGCGGAAGGCTGGCGCCGGAACGGGTCAGGGGCAGCAGAGGAACGCGGTCTGCGGACACTGGGGCCCACACCTTTCCGTCCCAGGTCAAGATGGTCGTCCGGCATGCTGTTTGGTCGCAAGCCGAGCTGTCTTGCTGCACTAGCATCACCGTCCGCCGGGCGGCGTCATAACCCAGCGTGCCCGAAGCAATCGCAGGCTGACCATGCTTTTGCCAACCCGAGCCGTCCCAAGTCCATGTGAACCGGCTGCCCACGTAGACGAGCTGGCTGTTGCCTCGGTCGTAGACCAGGTGCGCGTCAGGTCGGGCATCGCCGGCGTCAATTCCTCCCGTCACCTCCTTCCACATGCTCGCGTCCCACGTCCAGGTGCTTGTCGAAAGCGCGAAAACCAGCAGGTCGCGAGACTCGTCGTAGCCGACGGCAAAGGTCGCCACCGGGGCCGCCAGATCGCGCCGCGCCACCCGCGGCCCTCCATGCACGTCAATGGACTTCCAGTCCGAGCCCGTCCAGGTCCAGACCGACCCGACGCCGTTCGTATACACCACCTGTCCGAGCCTGCTGTCGTAGACCATCGCTCCGGGTCCCGCCTCATTCGGGGCTGATTTCATCGAGCGGGCGGTCCAGCTCCGGCCGTCCCAAGTCCAGGTTTGGTTGACCTGTGCGACGCAGCCGCCCTGGAAGCCCATCACCAAACCCGCACACCCGTGGTCCCAGAGCACGATCAGCCCACCGGATCGGTCGTAGGCCATGTCTGCCTTGTTGCTGGATGGCCCGGGCCCTCCAACCGCCGCGCGCGTGTAGCCAGCGCCGTCCCAGGTCCATACCGCACCAGGCGTCACGCGCGGGCTTCCGTAAACCGGCGCAGAGCGCTGTCCGGCGGTGTCCAGCCAGCCCACCAAGGACGCGGCAAGGATGAGCGTGACAAGCGTCGTAATACCCACGATCGCCACCAGGCGCGCGCGCGGACCACGCTCCGACATTGGACTCGGCGCGGCGGACTGGGCACCCTGTGTCGGCCACATTCGTCGCACTCTAAAGGCCGCCGGGCTCTAACGGGGCGTGTCGAAACCACAGGCAACCCGGCCCGCGTTTTGTGTCAAACACCAGACAAAGGCCCGACTTTTTCCAGTGGTTAGCACCGTAGGAGGCAGACCCCGGCCAAATCTAGTCTGCCTAAACACGCGCTAACACGCGAGAAGCGCAGGGAGCGGATTCACAAGTGGGAGGAACGAGCCGTTGAGTCTGTCTATCTATTTGGATTTGGTGCCTGCACCGCCGTGGCTGGATCCAGGGCACACCTCTTGGCAGCTCGTCGCCGGGACGCTGGTCGGGCTGATGAGCGTGCCGGGCCTGGCCATCCTCTACTCGGGTCTGATGAAGCGCAAGTGGGCGCTCAACTCTGCGCTGATGGTCCTCTACGCGTTCGGCGCGACGCTCGTGGTGTGGACCTTCTGGGCCTACAAGATGTCCTTCGGAGAAGCGCTGATCGGCTCGCTTCACTTCATCGGCAAACCGGGGACGATCCTGGGTTCGGCTGACCTGCAAGGCCAGGCGGTGATCCCGCTCCTGGTCGGCGCGATCCCTGACCTGAAGTTTCCGCTTTCCGCGCTCGTCTACTTCCAGTTCGTGTTCGCGGCGATCACCGTCATCCTTCTGCTCGGCTCGATCCTGGGCCGCACGAGCTTCAAAGCGTGGATGCTCTTCGTCCCGCTCTGGATCTCCATCGTCTACGCCGTCAACGCATTCAGCATCTGGGGCGGTGGCTGGATCGGAGCTTTCCCGACCGACGGCCCGATGAGCTGGATGAGCAGCATCGGAGGCTCGGGGGCCCTCGACTTCTCCGGTGGCTACGTGATCCACGTCGCCGCCGGAATCTCGGGTTTGGTGGCGGCGGCCGTCATCGGTCCTCGCTTGCTCACCGACCGTGAGAACAACCGGCCGAGCAACTTGATCGCCGTGATCACAGGTGCCGGACTTCTGTGGTTGGGGTGGAACGGCTTCAACGGAGGCGACCCTTACTTCGCGGGCGCCGACGCTTCGGGCGCCATCCTCAACACCAACCTGGCCGCCGCGACGGCAATGATCACCTGGATGTTCCTCGACGTCTTCATCGTCGGCCGGGCCACTGTCGGCGGCATGGTCAACGGCATGGTCGCGGGACTGGTCGGCATCACTCCCGCTGCTGGTTACGTCAACGGCTATGGCGCTTTCGCGATCGGCATCGCGGCAGGCGTCATTCCCTTCCTGACCTTCAACTACCTCGTCAAGGTGCCGCCGTTCAACAAGATCGACGACACGCTCGGCGTGATGCACACACACCTTGTCGCCGGCGCGGTCGGCGGACTGATGGTAGGCCTGCTGGCCAACCCAAACATCACGGTTTATCCCGGGACAGGCCAAACCGCCGCCTTTGCGGCCACCGGCTGGATCTACGGCAACCCGAAGCAGTTCTTCGCCCAGGTCCTCGGACTCGTCTTCGTCTTGGTCTGGGACGGCGTTATGACCTTCGTGATCCTGAAGCTGATCTCGCTGGTGATTCCACTCCGGCTCACCGAAAAGCAGCTGGAAATCGGCGACGAGGCAGTCCACGGCGACGCAGCCTACGAGCTGATGCCCGTGCCGCCGGCCGTGACTTACCAGCCACCACCGATCGGCTCGCCCGCAGGCGCACCGAGTACCGCGTAGACCAGGCGTAATCCAAGAGGCCGGGGCCGGCGGGCCCCGGCCTTCTATTTATCTGGCGGGAGCCCTTAAGTACTTGGCAGGGTCACGGTCAAAGGTCTCCTTGCAGCCCTCGGAGCAGAAGTAGTACATCTTGCCATCGTGGACCGAGCGCGGGCCGGGCTTGGTCGTATCGACGCTCATGTGGCAGACGGGATCAATGGCCAAAGTCGACACTTGTGACTCCTTTTCATGTGAATCCGATCCATGAGGGGAGTGCGACATCCCTCGAATCATTTCAGGCCCACCGGTCGTGAAGAAGCGCCACGCGAGCACCGCCATCAAGACCAGGAAGACGAGGTCGAGGAAGCTCGTGTAGTTCCACGTCGGGGTGGTCTCGAAGACGGTTATGTGGTGGTTGGTAGGCGCCAGGCCGAAGAGCTTGAACGCCTCGCCGATCAGGAATCCGGATAGTGCCATCGCAACATAAGAGACACCAAGCAAATAGAGCGAGGTCCGCCCGCCGTAGTACTTCCGGTAGATGTTCAAGATCGGCACGATGATCAGGTCGGCGAAGATGAAGCTGATCACCCCGCCGAAGCTGATCCCGCCGTTCCACAAAACGACAGCGAGAGGCACGTTGCCGACCGAGCACACGAAGCTGAGCATCGAGATGATGGGGCCGATCAGCGGACCCCAGAACTCGTTCAGCGTGGGGTTGTTCGTCAGGAAGAATGCCTGCCACCAGCTGGTCGGCACCCAGGCCGCAAGGGCTCCCGCAATGAGGAATCCGAGCCCGATGTCGAAGTAGAGCATGTAGACGTCCATGTAGAAGTAGTGCGAGATGGCGGTGAACGCCCGCGCCGAGAAGAGCCGCTTCAGGAAGGGTCCCTCGGTTATGGACATGTCCATCTCGGCGTGACCCTCATGCACCGAGCCGACGATTCCGCGTTCGGCCTGCCGCTTTGCCTCGTCGATCGTGCGCTGCCGCAGGGTCAGCTTGAAGAGGATCCAGAGGATGACCGCCATCAGGAGGCCGCCCGCGAACTCGGCCGCCACGAACTGCCAGCCCAAAAGAATGAGAAGGACCAGTCCCAGCTCGAAGACCAGGTTGGTCGACGCGAACTCGAAGATGATGGCGTTGACGAAGTGGGCTCCTCGGCGGAACAGAGCCCTCGCGATGGCCACCGCTGCGTAGGAGCAGGATGAGCTCGCGGCGCCGAATCCGAGCGAAAGAACGAAGCCCCTGAGGTCAGGCTTGCCCAGGGCGCCGGCCACTGCCCGCTTCGAAACGACCGTCTGGACGATCGCCGAAAGCAGGAACCCCAGAGCCAGGGGCCAGAAGACCTCCCAGATCATGAAGAGCGAGAGCTGCAATGCGTGAAGGACCGCATTGATCACAAACATCCGCCTAGCTCCTGACGAGCCGCTCGACCGCTTCGTTGAGCTCGCGCACTTTCTTGGCCCCGCCACCGGACAGGATCGCCTCGGCCACGCAGTGCTCGGTGTGATCGGCCAGCAGCTGCAGCGCCACGCTCTCTAGCGCCGCCCTCGTCGCATTGACCTGGGTGAGGACGTCGATGCAGTACCGGTCCTCCTCCACCATCTTCTGAATGCCGCGCACCTGACCCTCGATTCGCCGGAGCCTTGTCTGGATCTTCTGTTTGTCCTTCGTGTACCCGTGCATAGAGCTACTATACCCCCTCCAGGTATAGTGGCTTGGTGCAGTTCGCGCAGAGCACGCTCCTGGATCTGCTCGCCACGTACGGATATGTGGCGGTTTTCTTCTTCATAGCGATCGAGAGCACGGGCATCCCGTTCCCCGGCGAGACGATGCTGATCACGGCGTCGATCTATGCCGGCCACACGCACCGGCTCAACATCATCCTGGTCATTGCCTTCGCAGCGGCCGGAGCCATCATCGGGGACAACCTCGGTTACGCGGTCGGCCATTGGGGAGGCTACCGGCTGCTGCGCAGCTACGGCAGGTTCATCCGGCTCCACGAAAGAAGGCTCAAGCTCGGCCAGTACCTCTTCCTCCAACACGGCGGCAAGGTCGTCTTCTTCGGCCGCTTCATTTCCATCCTCCGGACCTACGCCGCGTTCCTTGCCGGCACGAACCGCATGCCGTGGTGGCGCTTCTTTGCGTTCAACGCGGCGGGCGGGCTCGTTTGGGCAATCGTGTTCGGCACGGGTGCTTACGTGCTTGGAACGCAGATCCACAATCTCTCGCAAACCGCATCGATCGTCGGCGGCATTCTTGCCGCGTTTGCAATCGTGGCTTTTATCGTGTTCATACGGCGCAACGAGGAGAGGCTGATGGCTGAGGCCGACCGCGCCATCCCAGATCGCCTGTGAGCTATGCCCTCCGGCGCATCGTTCGGTGCTCGCTCGACACGATGAGGCGAGCCGGGTTCGGCTCGAACGCTGCGCGCGCGGGCGATTCGTAGTACGCGCGATCCGCGTCGTCGAAGCTGCCGACTCCTTCCCAGCTCAAGATCCAGACGAATCGATTCTCCTCTTCGATCGTCCAGGCGCCGATCACTTTGAACCCGAGCTGCTCTCGGAGCGGCCGCACCTTCTCGGTCCACTCCCTGACCCACTGCGTCAGCGCACCGGGCTGGATGCGATAGTCGCGAAGCTGATCCATCGCGGGGAGATTACCGCGCCCCGGGATACGCCAAATGGGCCCAAATGGGGCATCAATGCCTCGGCATACCACCGAATGGGCCCAAATGGGGCTTGTCCGGCGTGGGATCTAAGGCGCCCCCCGCAGGGGACTTTAAAGTTCGATGAGTCCCAAGCGCGCGGCGCCGATGACCGCCTGGAGCTTGGAGTGCACGCCCAGCTTTTCGATCACATGGCTGACGTGCCACTCGATGGTGTGAGGGGCGATGCCCAGCCGGGTCGCCATGTTGGCGGTGTCGTTCCCGTCGGCCAGCAGCCGCAGCACATCGAGCTCGCGAGGGGTGAAGGTGGCCAGGAGCTTCTCTCGCGCCTCCCGGTCGGTGACCAGCTTTCGCTGCCGAGCGATCGCTTTCGCGAACAGCGCGACAGGGATCAGCACCTCGCCGACGGACGCTCTGCGGACCGCTTCGATGATCTGATCCGCGGTCGCCGATTTGGTCAGATACGCGGTCGCGCCCGCATCGATGGCGTCGAGCAGCGCGGTCTCGGACTCCTCGGCGCTGTGAAACACGATCGCGGCCTTGGGGACGGCCGACCGGATCTTGGCCGCCGCGACGGGCCCGCTCGAATCCGGCAGCAGGAAGTCCATCAACACCACTCCGGGCTGCATCTCCGCAGCGAGCCTGGCGGCCTCATCGCCGCGCCGCGCGATGGCGACCACGCTCAGGTCGGCCTGGCTCTCCAGGACCCGCGCGATCGCCGAGGCCAGGAGCGGATGGTCCTGCACCACCAGCACCTGCACCGGGGATGTGGAACTTTGATTCATTGTGACCACCGAAGGGACAGCGCTAGCAGTCGCGAACTCCCCACGTCGAACGCCCTGACTTTCGAGTGAAGGCCGTCGCACTGGAAGTTCTCCTGCCGGCTGTGATGGGCACACAGTCGAAACTAATCCGTTGAATACCAATTCGCCGTGACCTGCGTCGCAAGCGTGACTTAAGTCACGAACGCTCCGACGATCGACGCAAGGAGAGACGGGGCAAGGATCCTGACTACACCGGGCGCCGTCTCGACAATACCCTTGGCGCGTAGAGAGGTCAGAGCTCGGCTGATCACCTCGCGCGATGAGCCGATGGAATCGGCGATATCAGCCTGTGTCGCTCTCACCTCGAGCCGGCCGACGACCAGCTGCGACTGAGAAGCCCGGTCGAGCAGGTCGTAGGCGACGCGCTCCCTGATGCTGCCCAGGGAGCGAATCGCAATCAGCCTGTGGGCGGCTCGAACGCGCATCGACAGATGTGCAGACATCGCAGCGGAAACTTCCGTCTCGCTCGCCGCCAGGTCTCGTACCGTCTCCGGGTCGAGACTAGTCAGCGCGGATTCGGTGACGACCTGCACGAAAGTGCACGCCGGGTCTCCGATGATCGTTGGGCAGACTAATTCCTTTGGGTGTAGGAAGGCGACGGTCGCCTGCCTGCCGTCGGGAACGCTCCAATAACAACGAGCCAAGCCGCGTTCGATCACGAACGTATGAGGCGGTCCGTCCGGCTTGATGACAATCGCGCCGGCGCGGTAAACGGCACGCGTCGAGCCCTCCAGAATGCGACGCCGATTGGTGGCGCTCAGACGCGACATGAAGTCGACGCCGGCCTCCTGCCCGGCCCATTGCCAGTCTTCGGCCGGCACGCTGCCAACGCTGTGATCGGCGGTCTGATCCGCGAGCCGGTAAGTGGACATCGGCACAAAGTTGCGCATGTTCCCCTCTAGTTCAGGAAACCTCCAAGGTTCAGGTCGAACATGTCGGGGTGCGCCTTGAGCGCTCGCAGCATGATTTCGCCATCGAACTCGCGAGCGTCGTACTGACAAAGGGTGACCACCGGGAATCGTTTGGCCATCACTTCGTACGCTTCTTCGTAAGCGAGCATGTCGGCCTCGGATCCGAACATCGGGCGCACGCACGCCATCTCACCGACGACGCGCAGAACGGTAGGGCCGCCCGCGAGTGCCTGTCCCCAAAGCCGCTCCCAGTTGCTCACGGCTTCGCCGGCATTCGCCCCGGGCCCCTCGAGAACGGCCAGCTGGCCGTTCCTTGTGACGGCGGCGAAATCGATGCCCTGCTCCTCGGTCAGGGCCTTGTCGTAACGGTCCAGAACAGCGCCCGCGGCCTCCAGGAAGCACGGCTGTCCGGCTCTCAACCCGTCGGCCAGAAAAGGAACGCTCAGCCTCAGGCCACCGGCATCCGTCCCATAGATCGGGGCGATATGGGATCGGATGGGAACCGATGCGCCTCCGACGTATACCGACGAGATCTCAGATTTGGTCGTTTGCGCCTGGCCGGTGGGTTTGCCGAGGAACAGAACGAGATCAGCCTGCGCGAAACGGCGTTCGCGCCGGCGTCCCACCCGGTGTGAGGGCAGCAGGGCGGAATCGCTCCAGCGACGGATCGAAGCCTCGCTCACCCGGAGGAACCGGGCTGCCTCTTTGGTGTTGAGCAGACTATTACTTGCCACTACTTTGCTTCTTCAATATGAAGTATTGCATATCACTGGAAAGAAAAGCACCTAGTCGATTACTCGGCCTTCGCCTCAGCCTGTGTCGGCTCGCCCTGCGTTCCCATGGGCCTGAACCCCGTTCCGACGCAGGGAGACAACCCCCCTTCAAGGGCTTACACCTTATGTGTGGGCCCTACCAGCGGCCGCGGCGTGCCGCAGTGCGGAATCAATCGCCTGTTGCGCGCCTGCCCGCGGTCGTCGAGGTCGACCCCAGCCAGTGGGGGCGGCCGAACCTTCTGGCTTGGCGGTACAGCCTCCGGACCCAATCCGCGGCCTTGTTTCTCGTGACATGGCTCCGATGACCTGGTAGCCCAGGGGCCTCCAGCCTCAATTTGAAACCCCGGTGAGACTGCCTCTGAGACGGTAACCGCGGGATCCTGCAGTCATGAAAAAGTGGGGATTCGTGACGGCGGCCCTGTACGTGGCAGCGCTGGTGCTGCTGACGGTCCCAGTCCTCGCTTTCGCCTTCCCGAAAGCATCGGGGCTGTATCTCATCTACTCCGCCTGGGGATACTGGGTCTGGGTCGGATTCATAACCCTGTGCGCGTTGCTCCTGATCGCCGCCCCCGTAAGGCTCGAGCGAGCGCGCAATCGCAGCCGGCGTCCGCTCACGCTGACCATCGTGGCGACCGGCCTCTTCTTGACCCTGCTGGTATTTGGTGCGGTCATCTCGATCGGCGAGGTGCTGGCACATGGAAACGCGCTGGGCTGGCTCGGCAGTGACGGGACCGCGGCCGTCGTCAAACTGGCATTCCTGACCGTCGGGTTGTGGGTGCTTTGGGCCGCGGTGCTGTACTGGGTGACCCGTCGCGCGGCTCCGTTTGCGGCGGCACGGACGGTGGCCCGCACGCTTCTCGCGGGCAGCATCCTGGAACTGTTGATCGCCGTGCCCAGCCACGTCATCGTGCGCGGCCGCGACGAATGCTGCGCCGGGATGTATACGGCGCTCGGCCTGGTCACCGGCATCTCGGTGATGCTTCTGTCGTTGGGTCCGGGAGTTTTCTTCCTGTACAGCGAACGGATGGCGAGAATCCGGCAAACGGCCCAGCAGTAGAGAGCGCCGGGTCGGAAAAACCGACCCGGCGCTCACGGTGATTTCGCGCCTACCCGGCCGGACGGGGCTTCGGTGCTTCTGATTCGGCAGGTTCGGCCTCGGTTTCCGCTCCCGCCCCGTTGGTGCCGTGCCCGCCATTCAGCTTGCGCATGAACGTGGCCGCCAGGCCTTCGATCGCGCCACCGCCTCCGGTGACCAACACCTCGGGCACGACCGTGAGCTTGCCCTCCGACACCGCGTTGGCGATCGCCACGGCCGCCGTCGGTCCGGCACCCAGGCTGCGAATCTGGGCGTCATAACCCTTGGCTCTTGCCAACCCAAGCGCCTGGACGGCGGCAGCATCGCCCAAACCGATCGCCCGGCGGCGTGAGCCTTCCGCGGCGCCGGTCAGCTCGACGAAAGCAGCTTCGCCATCGGCCTCCGCCTTGCGCGCCGCGGCGCGGGCGCGATTGATGTCCACCGAGACCTGCGCCTGAGCCAGCGCCGCCTGCATGTCGGCCGTCCCGCGGGCCTTCTCGAGGTCGATGCGAATCGTCTGCGCGTCTTTCTGCTGCTCGTATGTCGCCTTTTCCTGGTTGGCGATCTCACGCCGCGTCAGCACTCCGACCAGCTCTTCAGGGAAGGTCACGTCCTGGATGTACACGCCTCGCGTTTCCACTTCATACGCGGCCAGGTAGCGCGAGATCGCGTCCATCGCCGCGACTTGAACCGTGTCGCGCGTCTCGATGAAGCGGACTGCTTCCAGCGCCTGGAGCGTATTGCGGAAGTGGTTGCCTACAGCCGCCTGCAGGACCTCGTTGACCAGGTTCTGCATCGAGCCGACCATCGAGATGACCTTCGGCGCGCGCGTGTCAGGAACGTGGATCTGGACCTGCAGGTCGATCTTGAAAATGAACCCCTCGCGGCTCTTGCCTTCGATCGGACTCAGCTGTGCATCGAGGTTGTGCGCGACCGAATTCGACTCGGCCCAGTTCAAGGTCAGGATGAAGGTCGGGACCTTCTCGGCGGCATAGATGCGCGGGTTGAGCGGGTACTTGCCAGTCCGCAGCGCCTCTCGCCAGATGCCCCGGTGGCCTGGCTGCACGATCGAGCCGAACTTGAACTCGGGGCCCGAAGTATCCAGAGTCGGCAGCCCGACGTAGCTCTTGATCACCGCCACCTCGCCCTGGTTGACGACCAGCATCTTGGCCGGCTCGACGCGGACAAGGAACGGATTGAGCAGATACGCGCCATAGAGCAATGGGTCGTGCTGCAGCCCGATCCGGCCGCCGTTGTCCAGGAACGCCTGGAAGTCCTGGTAGTTGTTGTGGAGCTCGTTCTTGGCGCCGAGCAGCTTCTCGATCAGCTCAGAGTCAGTGACTTCAGGCTGCTTCTCGAGCTCCTCGATGTCCGAAAAACCGCCTATGCGGCCGGCAATATCGGCTGGCGGAAGGGGCGTTCCGTCGAGCGCGGTCACGATGCCGACCAGGTCCTGGTCTCCCTCGGGGGCGATGAGCGTGACCTTGAGCTGCTTCGGGAAAAGCCCGAAGGATTCCGGACTCAGCGGACCACGCATCAGGAGCTGTTTGTCGATCGGCAAGCCATACGCCTTTGACGAGGTGATCACCAAGAAGGCGACCGGATGAACCGGGATCAACGTGCCCGGAGGCAGCACCGGCCGCTGAACGCCCTTCTGCCCGCCGTTCTCCATGAACGCGTGCAGGTTGGTGAAGTTGCCGAACTCGGAGCGGTAGACGGCCGACTTCGCGCCGGTGGGAATTCGCTCACCGATCTGGGAGATCACGACACCGATCTCGCCCGCGGGGACCTGGACCCACGGGTACTTGGCGACCGTGTATGTCGGCCACAGCTTGAAGCGGACGCCAGGCATCAGCAGATCGGATTGGTAGCCGGCCTCGCCGGCAAACGCTATCGGGGTATCGGTCGTGTTATGCCGGCGCGACACACGCTTGGTGACCAGGCCGACTTGCGCAGGCCCGATCACGACGACCGATTTGGCGATCACGAAGGCCGCCACAGTCAGGATCGCTGCTAGGACTAGACCAGAAACCAACGCACCTAAGGCGTCCATTTCGGTGCCTCACTTTGGGCTCTATTGCCCTCCGAAAGGCCGGGTCGAGTAGATCCGGTCGATCACAAATCTCTACCCAAAAAGAGCGCGAAATAAACAAAATTCTTGCTCCTGATGAACGGCTAAATAACTCCTAAAGTGCGCCCCCTTGACGACGCGAAAGGGCGCGCTAGCTCACGAATTTCGCGAAGCCCAGATCGGATACATCCGGGTGAGCCTTGATGGCTTCGAGCAATGTCGGGCCATCGAACTCTCGGACGTCGTACTGGCAGAGCGATACGGTTGGAGAACTCTTGAAGACCGCGCCAACCTGGCGTTCGAAGATCAACATCTGGTGCACGTCGGCGAAACTTCCCTTCACACAGGCCATGTCACCGACGATGCGCACAATCGTAGGGCTGAACGTGGACATCGCGGCCGAAACTTGATCATCCCAAAAAGCCAGGGCTTCCTCCACGGTGAGGCCGGGGGTCGGCGCTGTTGCAAACAGGCCGCGCTTCCTTGCCCTGGCAAGCTCTGCCTTGACGTCCTTCTCCAGGGCCTTGATGTAGCGTTCGAGAATCTTCCCGGACGCGATCAGGAAGCATGGCTGGCCCAGCTCGATCCCCTCGCGAAGGAACGGCACGGCAATGCGAACGCGGCCGGCCTCTGAGCTGAAGTACGTGGCCAGGTGCGAACCGGCCTGCACCATAACGTCGGGAAGTCCGACGAGATGGGAGCCCGCGCCCCGCTCGGCCTGGATACCCAAAGCCCGTTCCCTCATATCGATAGTAGCGCCCCGGGCGACGAATCGACCCGCATTTCACCCTGACCAGTTCCGGCGATTGAGATTCACCCGAACGGGTGATCGGAGGGCCGCAGGTCCCGCTCTGTCGATTCCAGGTTGGCGGCGAGCGACGCGTGCGCTGGCCGGAGCATCGCGATTCCGTCCCTCTAGATCCAACGGGGCGCTTCGCCACGAAAATTCCGTCCCTTTGGATCAAACGGGGCGAAATCAAGCGCACCGGATCACCCAACGCGGTCAGAGTCCGAGTCGGGGAAAGACCTCTTGTGCGAAGCGACTGATCACGCCCCCTTCGAACGCGTTGGGAACGTTGACGATGAAGTACTCGATACCTGCCGCGGCATACTCGCCGATGACCTGGGCGATGTGCTCGGCATCGCCCGCCCGCGGATGCCACGACCGGATGAATCCCTCGTCCTGTCCCGTCCGGCGCGCGGTGTCCGCGACGACGCGGTCGACCTCACGCTTGTTGCCGAGGATCGTGTAGAGCTCGATCGTCTTCAGCACCGAGTCGTAATCGCGCCCGACCGTTTCGCAGTGCGCACGAAGTACGTCCAGCTTGTGACGCACGGTCTCCACGTCGGCGTTGAAGTTGCACGCGTCGCCGTACTGAGCAACCAGCTTCAGCGTGACTTTCTCGCCGCCGCCGCCGATCCAGATGGGCGGA
>DATGVE010000070.1:0-3915 GCA_035300725.1 Candidatus Eiseniibacteriota bacterium
CGTGGTGCCGCGTATCGCCGACGTGGTCGCCATGGCGGAGGGACTCTTCCGCGAACACTGGCCCACCTCGGCTGACGTCTACCTGCGCGACGACAGACCCAGGGCCGGCTCGCTGTTCCGCAACCCCGACCTCGCCTCGACGTACCGGCGCCTGGTGCGGGAGGCGGAGTCGACCCTCAGTGGGAGAGAGGGGCAGATCGACACTGCACTGAATGCGTTCTATTCAGGATTTGTGGCTGAGGCGATCGACAGTCACTGCCGCAACGAGTTCATGGACAGTTCGGGGTCTGCGCATCGCGGACTGCTCGCGGGCGCCGACATGGCCGGCTTCAGGGCGAGGCACGAGGACCCTGTGACAGCGGATTTCGAGGACTGGACCGTGGCCAAGGTCGGGCCGTGGAGCCAGGGACCCGTGTTCCTTCAGCAGCTGCTGATGCTCAACGGTAACGATTTGCGCGCCGCCGGCTTTCTCTCGGCTGACCACATCCATCTCGTCACCGAGTACGCGAAGCTCGCCTTCGCCGACCGTGAGGCGTGGTATGCGGATCCCGACTTCGCGGAGGTGCCACTGGCCGACCTCCTCTCGCCGGACTACAGCGCCACCCGGCGCGCCCTCGTAGGTGATCGCGCGTCGCTTGAGCTCCGGCCCGGCGCGCCGGCCGGCCGCAAGCCTCGCCTGCCTAGGCGGTCGGGCCAGGCGGTGGCCGAAGGGCACTGGACGGGTGCGGGCGCTCAGGCAGTTGGCGAAGTGCGAGGGGACACCGTGCATGTTGCTGTCGCCGACCGCCACGGCAACATGGTCGCCTGCACGCCCAGCGGTGGCTGGCTGCAGAGCTCGCCGGTCATCGCCGGCTTGGGGTTCTGCCTGGGCACGCGCGCGCAGATGCTCAATCTGGATCCGGATCATCCCAACCGGCTCGAGCCCGGCAAGCGACCCCGCACGACGCTCAGCCCGTCAATGGCCTTGCGCGATGGCCAGCCGCGGCTTGCGTTCGGCACGCCCGGCGCCGACCAGCAGGACCAGTGGTCCCTCGAATTCTTCCTCGCGCATGCCGTGTTCGGCCACGATCTGCAGGCGGCGATCGACGCCCCGATGTTTCATACAAAGCACTTCCCCGACTCTTTTGCGCCACATGCCGTGCATGCGGGAAGCCTCTATGTCGAGTCGCGCGTAGGGAGCGCGGTTCTCGATGAGCTCCGCAGCCGTGGGCACGATGTCGTCGACGCTGGACCGTGGTCCCTGGGCCGCCTGTGCGCCGTCGGTCGGGACGCCAAGACGGGGATGCTGTCCGCCGCCGCCAACCCCCGCGGCGGACAGGGATACGCCGCAGGCCGCTAGCCGGAGCACTCGGTACCCGCGCGCGTCTCGACATACGTGCGGGCACCGCGCCCACCGAACCGCAGCTCACCGCTTACAGTGGGCTCATGCTCCGCGTTGCAGTCAGGCTGCCGGCGCCCGAGGGCCGGATCGGCGACTACCTGGCCGACGTAACAGCCCTCGAGGCGGCCGGGGCGGACTCGATCTGGCCCGAAACCAGCACGGGACCATCCCCCGAACCCTGGATTCTTCTGGGAGCGATCGCCGCGGTCACGCATCGTGTCCGCCTCGGCCTATCGGCAGGCTCCGAGGCTTCTTGGCCGGACACTGTCGCCACCCTTGGACGCCTGAGCAGCGGTCGGGTGGTGGTCGGCGTGCGGCCAGGACGCGAGCTGACTGCGCTCGTCGATCAGCTGAAGAGTCCGCGCTCCGTCCTCTCGTCGATACTCGTCCTCTGTCGCACCCCTGCCGAAGCCAGGCGGTCGGCGCGCGCCGTGGATGGCGTCATCCTGCCCGGCGGCGAAGAGGAGGTGCGAGGGCTGCGGTCACACGATGCTGACTCAGAGCTGTGGGTGGATGCATCGGTACCCGCCGACAAAGCCAGCTGGGTGAACACTATCGCCACCCTGGAAGCTGCCGGAGCGACCGGCATCATCGTCCCTTGGGACGCGCGGCTCATCGACCTGTTGCGCAGCGCGGGCGAGCCGGACGACCGCACTGATCTGCTCATCGCGACGGGATGACACTTAGCTGATACCGGCTAGACAGGTCTTCACAGCTTCTTAACCTTCTTGTACAGAAGGCAACCTAGATTTTCCGGCACGCGGCCCCTCCAGGCCGCCCAGGAAAGGTGGGAGCGATGAAGCGAATATTTCTGGGGTTGTCTGTAGCTGTCGGCACTCTGTTGATGGGCCTCACCAACGCGAGCGCGGGGACTTTCTGCTCGGACGACCCCGTCCTCCCGGTCGGAACGCCGCTCACCTACAGCATCACCGTGAAGGTACCCGGCACGACGACGGTTGTGTACGCGTACGGTGCCCCCAAGACGACCACATTCGGCTTCGTCCTCGGCACCTAGCAGGCCGTACGGGCATGACGCCGTTGCTCCGTACGTACCTTCTGGCGCCGGCAGCAGCCGCCGGCGCAATAGTGCTGCTGATGCTCGGCCTGGCGCCCACATCGGCGGGCGATCCGGTGCTCATGGTGCTTCTCGTCGTCCTCGGAGCCATCGCGGCCAATTTCCCCGTCATGGTGTCGCCTCGTTACAAGACTGACGCGGCCCCGGCCATCGACCTAGCGTTGGTGCTTCTATTTCCACCTGCCACCGCCGTCGCGCTGGTCGGCTTGAGCAGGATCCTGGGCGACGGATTGCTGTGGCTCAGGCGCAATCCGGCCACCGGCAAAAGACGCAGGCGCCTCATCGACCTCGTCTTCAACACGTCGCAATTGATGATCGCTGCGGCCGCCGCGGCCATTGTGTACCACGGACTCGCTTCAGCCGGGGAGCTCGGAGGCGGCCTGATCGGACAGCTCGCGAGCGCGGGCCTGGCGGCGTGCGTCATGTACACGCTGAGCATCTCGATGGTGGTTATTGCAGCGGGCCTGATGACCGGCCGCAGCCCATTTCAAATCTGGGTGGAGGCGGCGGGCGCCGAGCTCAAGCAGACTGCAGCCATCTATATTGCCGGCTACCTGTTGGCAGTCGTGTCGAACGGCCGGCCGTGGCTCGCCGTGGTCATGATGGGACCTGTAGCCGGCCTTCAGCTCGCACTCAACCGGTCGGTGCAGCTGCGTGAACAGACCGTATCGGCCGTCGAGTCGATGGCCGATGTCGTCGACCATCGCGACCCGTACACGTTTCAGCATTCCCAGAGCGTGGCCGCTCACGTCGTCGCCACCGCGAGAAAACTGGGCCTTCCCGACCGCGAGGTCGAGCTCATCCGCCTCGCCGCGCGTGTGCACGACCTGGGCAAGATCGCGGTACCGGACGAAGTGCTGCACAAGCAAGGCAGGCTGACCGACGCGGAGTTCGCACTGATGAAAAAGCATCCTGAGACAGGTGCCGAGATCCTCGCCAAATTCCCTCAGTACAAACTTGGGCGTGCTTTGGTGCTCGCGCACCATGAACGTATGGATGGACGAGGCTACCCTCGCGGACTCTCTGGCTCCGCGATCCCGCTTGGCGCGCGCATCATCGCGGTGGCGGACGCCTGGGACGCTATGACGTCAGACCGTCCCTACCGAACCGCTCTCGATCCAGAAGTCGCCCTCGGTGAGCTGCTGCGCGGGCGCGGGACGCAGTGGGACGCCGAGGTGGTGGACGCGTTCGCACTCACCCTGCCCGGGGCGGTTTCGCTGGAGCCCGAACGTCGAGCCGACGTCGGCCGGCCTTTGCTGCGCTCTCTAGGCGCAGTCGCGGGACTGCTGACCAGCTAACCCACACAAGCAGCGCGATCCTGTTGAAGTAGAGCCAATCCGTCGCGGCAATCGAAAAGCGATTCCGTCGTCCCGGCCACCTTCCGGAAATGATGACGCTGTCTGAGTGCTAGGAGTCGCGGCGGTTGCGCGTCGGACCTCCTGGGCCGTCCTAGGGCCTC
>DATGVE010000071.1:0-9869 GCA_035300725.1 Candidatus Eiseniibacteriota bacterium
TTTGATCGCGGCCGCGAGCGCGCGGGCTGTGAGCAGAGCGTCGGCGCCGGCAAGTTGGGGATCGGTGATCAGGACGCCGCGGTCGGCTCCCATCGAAAGGCCCTTGCGGATGGCGTCCTTCGCACGCTCGGGGCCCATCGAAACCAGGACCACTTCGCCGCCGTGCGCTTCCTTGAGCTGCAGACCTTCCTCGACTCCACACTCGTCGCCTGGGTCGAGGACAACTTCTTTCTCACGCGAAAGGGTGTTGTCCGCCTCCAGAGTCAGATTGGAATTGGGATCCGGAACTTGCTTGACGGTGACGACGATTTTCAAAGCGCCTGTTCATTATCGCTGCGACGCGAATTCGACATGAAACCTCTCGAGATCCTCTGGCGAATTCAGGCTCCTGAACAACTTTGGGTCGAGACCTTCGAGCCACGTGACGTCGAGGTCGTTGGCGATGTCCGCCGCCTTGAGCCGGCCCGTGTTGAGTGCGCCCGTGATGAAGGGCAGCGCGGATCGCCTGTAGGCGCCGCAAAGGGGCTCGGGCCGACCGCCGATCCGAGGTAGGGCGGCGTCGCAGCGCCGCGCGGCGGCGATCGCCATGTGCGCGACCTCCAGCGTGACGTACGGCATGTCGCACGCAACGGCGAAGGTCAAGTCGTTGTGCGCGGCGAGGAGCCCGGCCTCAATGCCGGCAAGCGGCCCGGCGGAATGCTTGCGGTCGAACACGACCCGGTACGGGACCGGCTGCTCGAGCTGCTCCGGCTCGGCGAACGAAACCATGACCTCGGAAAAGGCCGAAGCGAGGTTGTCCGCCACGTGGCGCAGCAGGAACGTGTCCCCCACCTCCAGCCAGGCCTTGGGGCGGCCCATCCGGCGGCTGTCGCCACCGGCCAGCACGAGCAATGAGGCTTGCATCCCGCCTAGTTTCCCGCGAGTGCGTGCTCCCGCGGGTTATCGCTGCGAGCCTCGGGTCCGGGAAACTACCATCGCTGCAGTGAAAGCGATCGATTTCCACGTCCACCTACCCACGCCTGAGTGGCTCGACGTCTCCATGAAGGGATATGTCGAGGCGGCGGAGTCCTACTTCCGGTCGAAGGTCGCGCGGCGTTCGCTGGACGAGCTCGCCGGCGACTATGAGGAGCTCGACATGCTCGCCGTGCTGCTCGCGTGGGACGCCGAGACGGCGACCGGGCGGCCGCGCGTGCCCAACGAGCTGGTCGCCCAGGCATGTCGGGATCATCCGGAGGCATTCGTCGGCTTCGGCAGCGTCGACCCGCTGAAAGGCAAAGTCGCGATCGACGAGCTGGAGCGGATCGAGCAGCTGGGGCTGAAGGGCGTGAAGCTGCATCCGTCCCTTCAAGCCTTCGCGCCCGACGACGAGCTGCACTGGCCGCTGTACGAAAAATGCCAAGAGATTGGCCTGGCACTCCTGTTCCACACCGGGACGAGCGGGATCGGCGCCGGCCAGCCAGGCGGCCAGGGCATCCGGCTCGACTACGCGCGCCCAATCCGGCTGGACGCGGTAGCCGCCTCATTCCCGGACCTGCAGATCATCGCGGCGCATTTCGGTTATCCATGGCACCTCGAGCTGCTGGCGATGGCCTTGCACAAGACGAACATCTACATCGACATCTCAGGCTGGGCGCCGCGCTATATCCCTGCTGAGGTGATGCGCGACATGAAGGGCCGGCTGCAGGACCAGTTCCTGTTCGGTAGTGACTACCCGTTCATCCAGCCGAAGCGCTGCCTGGAAGAGTTGAGCGGACTCGACCTACCCCCGGAGGTGCTCAAGAAGGTTTTGTTCGAGAACGGGAAGCGGCTGCTCCTGCTCGAGTAGCAAGCCTTTCGACTTCTCGCATCGGGATGATGCAGAGAAACTCGCCTCGCAGCGCTTCGACCTGACCGGCCGCGATCATCGCCTCGAGCTCCTTCTGACTCAGGCCAAGGCGCCGGGCCGCATCGCACAGCTCGAGCATCACCTGAGGAGAGCGTCTCATCGCCTCGCGACCTTATGACCGAAGTGGCGCGGCCGCAACCCAGGCTGTTAACAACAGGTCGGTTGTAAACCTATACTTGACAAATCGTCTGCAGCGTTTATCGTGCTGCGCATGGCGGCCGCGACGATTCTGGCCCAGTCAGAGAACGCCACCGAAATCCGGCGCAAGTCCCTGCTCGCGGAATCCGACGTCCTGCTCGACGATGTCGAAACCCTTCGACTGGAGGACAAAACCCACGCGCCACCACGCTTGCGTGCGGCGATCCATGCGCTGCAGCTCCGGTTAGGGCGACGCAATCCACCATTGCCGCCGCCGACTCTCAACGCTGCACACGACCTCGTTTTCGCGGTCCAGCAGCGTTTGATGGCCGCGAACCCCAGACAACCTCGCCCCCATCGACACCAGGGCCGGCCGGGCGGCCAGCCGGTCATCACGGTGGTGCGCAACCACCGGACGTGGAAGGTGCTGACGCTGCCGTCCCCGCCGGCCGGCGGAGGCGATACCGAATGGCTGGAGATGATCGACTGGACCGTCGAGCGCGCGTGGGATCGCTGGTGCTACGCGCAGCAGCACGCCGTGCGAGCGGCGCGCGACCACTTCAAGGCGCGAGTCGCGGTCGCGGTAGCACGTGCGGCGTGGGCGAACTACTGGGAGCTGCTCGAAGAGGCCGAGCGGATCAGTGAGCGCGTGCGCGGCCGGCAACGCGCAAGAAGCCATTCAGCTCTTCGTACCTGACCGGGGCCCCCGACGCGCGGATCCTGGCGGCGAAGAGTTCGAGAAAACGGCGCAGGCCGTCGTCGTCAAGGAGCGTCGCCGCCTCGATCACGCCGGCCGCGGCCTCCCTTTGACCGGGTGCGAGCACCCTGGCCAGAGTCTCCGCAAAGTCGTCGGGCAGGCCGCTCATCGTTTCGAGTGTAAGAGGCGGCGTCTAGAATCCCAACTGATGCAGCCGGTCGTGATCGGGGACGTGATCTGGGAGCCGAGTCCCGAGGTGATCGCGAGGAGCCGGTTGAAGCGCTTCATGGACCAGCACGGCATCGAGACCTTCGCCGACCTCTTGAAGCGCGCCGACGAGGACATCGAGTGGTTCTGGGACGCGGCGATCAAGGACATCGACATCGCGTTCTACCGCCACTACGACAAGGTGGTCGACCTCTCGAAGGGCACACCGTGGGCGAAGTGGTGGATCGGCGGGCGAATGAACATCATCCAGAGCTGCCTCGACCGCTACCGCGACGACAAGACCCACAACAAGCTCGCGATCATATTCGAAGGTGAGCCGGGCGACGTTCAAAAGCTCACGTACGCCCAGCTCGATCGCCAGGTGTGCAAGCTCGCCGGCGCGCTGCGCAGGCTGGGTGTGCGGCCCGGAGACCGCGTCGGCATCTTCATGCCGATGTGCCCCGAGGTGGCCATCTCGGTGCTCGCGACGGCGAAGATCGGAGCGGTCATCATCCCGCTGTTCTCCGGCTACGGCGCCGAAGCGATCGCCAACCGGCTGCGCGATGGCGAGGCGAAGGTGCTCATCTGCGCCGACGGGTTCTACCGTCGCGGCCAGGTCATTCCGATGAAAGAGACGGCGGACAAGGCACTCGCCTCGTGTCCGACCGTGACCCGGGTGATCATGCACCGCCGGGTCGTGCGTGAGGTGCCCTGGACGCACGGTCGCGACTTCGTGTGGGAGGTCCTGCTGGAGGACGAGCCGGACCACGCACAGACACATGAGCTCGACCCCGAAGACCCGATGATGATCATCTACACCTCAGGCACGACGGGAAAGCCGAAGGGCACGCTGCACGTGCACGGGGGATTCCCCGTCAAGACTGCGCAGGACATGGCGCACGGTTTCGACGTCGGCGCCGATGACACGGTCTTCTGGTACACGGACATCGGCTGGATGATGGGTCCGTGGCTCATCTTCGGGTCACTGATCCTGGGCGCGACGATGGTGCTGTACGAGGGCACGCCGGACTTCCCGGCCGCGGATCGTCTCTGGCGCATGGTTGCCGACCACGGCGTCACCGTGCTGGGCGTCTCCCCCACCTTGGTGCGCGGCCTGATGACGCATGGCGACGAGGTTCCCGCGCACCACGATCTCTCGACCCTGCGGATCCTTGGCGGCACCGGCGAGCCATGGAACCCCGAGCCGTTCCACTGGTTCTTCAAAAACATCGGCGGCGGGCGGATCCCCGTCATCAACTACACGGGCGGGACGGAGATTTCGGGTGGCATCCTCTGCGGCAACGTGATCACACACCTGCGGCCGTGCTCGTTTGCGGGTCCGTTGCCGGGGATCTCCGCGGACGTGGTGGACGCCGAAGGTCAATCGGTCCGCGGGGAGGTCGGCGAGCTGGTGATCCGCAATCCCTGGCCGGGCATGACGCGAGGGTTCTGGGGCGACCAGCAGCGCTACCTCGAGACGTATTGGAGCCGGTTCGAGGGCATCTGGGTGCATGGCGACTGGGCGTACGTCGACCCGGAGGACTCCCTCTGGTACGTGCTCGGCCGTTCGGACGACACGATCAAGGTCGCGGGCAAGCGCCTGGGGCCGGCGGAGGTCGAGTCAGTGCTGGTGGGCCATCCGTGGGTCGCGGAAGCGGCGGCGATCGGAGTCCCCGACGAGCTGAAAGGCGAGGCGCTGGTTTGCTTCGTCATCCTGCGTCCGAATCGCAAGGCCAGCGCCGAGCTGGCGACAGAGCTTTCGGATCTTGTCGCGGTCGCGCTGGGCAAGCCCCTGCGGCCCAAGGCCGTCCACTTCGTCACCGACCTGCCGCGGACGCGGAACGCGAAGATCCTGCGGCGGGTGGTCAAGTCCGTCTACACCGGCAAGGACCCGGGCGACCTGTCGTCTCTGGAAAACCCGAGCGCGCTCGCTGCCATCGGCGCGACTAGAAACTGAGGACTTTGTCGGCCTCCATAGTGAGCCGCACAAGGTCGGGCGGTGTGATGAATGTCGCGTTCGGGGTCATCATCGCCGGCAAGACCCCACGGGCCTCAGCACAGCCTTTTCAAACGTAAAAGCGGACATTCTGATCGAGACACTTGTCGAGCAGGTCGCGCAGCGGCGGGATGCCGAGGCCGACCACGTTGGCGATGACATCGGGCTTGACAAGCTCGGCGGCGTCGCCGGCCAGGGCAATCGCGACTTCGGTGCCGTTCGGTTTGGCCCCGTTCACAGCGATGTGGAATGGAATGCTGGCTCGTGTGGGGTCTTCAGGTCCCGTGGACGTGACGATGAGCAAACCTGACATGGGCAACAGTATGGAGATTCCGTGAGCGCGGTATGAGGCTGACGCGTGCGGACTGGGTGAGGCTGCTGCTGCTCTGGCTTGGCGGCATCGACCTCCGGCTGACGATGCTCGCGGTGCCGCCGCTGATCCCGCTGATCCATCGCGAGCTGCATCTCGACGAGAAGGCGGTCGGCGCGCTCGTGTCGCTTCCGGTGCTGCTGCTCGCCATTGCGTCCGTTGCAGGTTCGCTGCTCATCGCTAAACTCGGCGTGCGGGGCGCGCTGGCGGTCGGCCTTGGCTGCGTCGGAGTTTTCGGAGCGCTGCGGGGATTCGGCCCGAGCACGCCGGTGATTTTCACCGCGACGTTCTTGATGGGCGTCGGCGTCGCATTGAGCCAGCCCGCGTTTCCCACGCTCGTTCGCGAATGGTTTCCGCGCCGCATCGCCATCGCCACCGCCGTCTACAGCAATGGCATCCTGATCGGGGAGACCCTGCCGACAGTGCTCACCACGCCGGTCGGTGTGCTGCCGCTGGCCCACGGCGACTGGCGCTGGGCCCTGGCGACATGGTCAGTGCTGGTCCTCGTCACCGGCGCGGCCATTGCGATCGCGGCGCCGAGAGGCCGGCAGAACGACAAGGGCGTCCGGACGCGGTGGTGGCCGAACTGGAGAGAAGGTCAGGCCACGCGGATCGGGCTGGTCATGGGCATGGCGTCAGCCGTGTACTTCGGCTCCAACGCATTCATCCCTGACTTTCTCGACCAGACGGGACGCCATGCGCTCATCACACCCACTCTCGCGGTGCTGAACGGGTCGCAGCTCTTGACGGCGCCTGCCGTGGCGATCTGGCAGCGGCTGCTCACTGGACGCGCGGGCTTCATCGGCTCGAGCGCCGTCATGGTGGTGGCGCAGCTCGGCATCGTTCTGACGCCGGGCGCAGGGGTGGTTTTCTGGGCGTTCCTGCTTGGCTTCGCCGCGGCGCTGGCGTTCATCGTCGTGCTCACCCTTCCGCCCAGGCTCGCCGCCGCGGGCGACGTCCACCGCATGAGCGCTGCGATCTTCACCGTGCAGTACACGGTCGCTTTCACGGTGCCGCTGATCGCCGGCGCGCTGTGGGACGCGAGCGGGTGGGCGGTGCTCGCCTTCGTGCCGGGCGTGGCGGCTGCGGCTGTGATGGCGTGGCTGACGCTGCCCTTGCGGATCCCTTCCGCAGATCGCCCTTGAGCCTCCCAAAACTGGATTTCAGTCGTAGCCTGGCGGCATGGAGCCATTGCTGATAATCGCGATCCTCATCGGGTTCGCAATCGCCTCGTGGCTATTCGGGGTCGATTCGCGGCCGGGCTTCTCAGACGGACGCACCGATTACGTCGAGCACTGGTTCCCGCACGAACGGTAACCAGCTACCGCTCTACGGCAGAGCCTTGAGCAGACGCTCGAAGTCGGACTCCGAGAAAGCACGCATCGTCTCGGTGGACACGTTGCCCGCTGCCCCGGTGATCAAGGCGAACTTTGCCGCTGCCTCGTCGTCCGGCGCCTCAATGATCGCGACGAAGTCGTAGCGGCCCATCGTGAGGTACGTGTGGAGCAGCTTTCCGCCCAGGCTTTCGATCGCCTTGGCGGCAGCTTCCCGTCGCTTGGGACTGTCCTTCATTGACTTGGCACCCTGGGATGTGTATCGAAGCAGGCCTATGTAAGTCGGCATGGCGGCTCCCTCCTTGCTTGTGTGAGTGGTCGCTTAATGGTAGAGGGGCCCGGAAGCTCCGGGCCCTCTCGGTTCGTTCGGTTACGAAATCTTCAGGCTCGCGACCACCTGCTGCTGGTAGTGCGCAGTGTTGCTGCCGTCGTCGTAGGTGCTGACGAAGCTCGAGTAGCTGGTGGTGCCCGCGAACGTGTTGCCGAAGTAGTCGCCTATGAAGGTCCGCTTGCAGGTCGCGCAACGCGGGTGCGGCGAGTTCAGCTGCGGATCGAAGGCGTGCTCTGAGATGCGAATGTTGTGCCCGATCGGCGTCAGGTTCCCCTGGTAGAACTGGATGCTGGCGTTGACGCAGTAGTTGGCGGCGCTGTAGGGCGGGGTGGCCGCGTAGTTGGGGTTGACCTTGTCGAGGATGAGACCGGCTGCGTCGGCCTCGGCAGTGAATTGTGCCGGACACGCCAGCCGCCGGTCGTAGAAGTTGACGCTGACGGTGCCGTTTGGAGCCACCGCCAGGTTGGGCTGGAACTCGTCCACGGTCGAGGCCATGTTGTCGTTGACCTTGATGGGCGGGCTCCAGGTCTGGCCGCCATCAATCGAGGTGGTCAGCATCACGTTTGCGTTGCCGGTGCCGTAGTCCTCGTACGCGACGTAGAGCGGGTATTTGCCGCTGATCTTCTGGGTCCCGACCGCGAAGCTGTTGCTGATCCCCTGCCGGAAGGTCGTGTTTTTGTAGGCGATGGTCTCCTGGATGTTCTGAGCGGCGAGCGCGCTTGGACCCTGCCAGGTCAGGCCGCCGTCGGTCGACCAGTCGACCGAGATCGTCACGCAGCAGAATGCGTCCTTGCCGGGGAAGTTGGTGACCGAGGTGTAGACGGTGCCATCGGGGGCGACGTGCGGCAGAAGGTAGCTGTCGCCGGCGGTGCCGTTGATGGTCGGCAGCTGCTGCGGGGCTGACCAGTCAGTGTGCTGGCCGCCGCCGAGCGCCGTAGCGGTGGAGACGAAGATCTTGCTGTTGAAGCCGTCGAACACGGCCCACATCGCGTAAATCGTATTTTTGAGGGGGCCCGGGTTGGTGTCGATGGTGATCCACTGCTTGTCCGGCTCCTGGCCCTTGGCGTCGTATGGAGCCACGAAGTCGAGCTGGCCGTTGCGCTTGGTGATCCACTGGCCTGCGGTGGTCGCGCCGTGTGGCCGGACAGCGATCGAGATCACCTCGGCCGGCTGACCCGGGTTCGGCTCTGCATTCGGATTGATCTGGAAGTTGTGGGTGCCGTCGCCGCGGTAGAAGAACTGATAGGGCAGGATCAGTGAGTAGTAGTCGCCATAGGTGTCGAAAGCGCCGACCGGGTCGGTGTTGTCGGTCCAGCCCTCGTAGCCAGGGATGTGCCCCTGGACGGGCCAGGTCTTACCGCCGTCGAACGACTCGTAGAAGCCGAGCAGGTGGTTGTAGCCCTCTGCACTGACTATCCACTTCGAGGACCCGATCAGATGCAGCGGATCCCTGGGGTCGACCCGGATGTCTGACTCGGAGTGGTCCTTGACCAGCATGGGAGTTGAGGCGGGATAGCCGGGGTTGCTGCCGGCCTGGGTCAGGTAGGGTCCGAGCGCTTCGCCCGTGGTTGCCGCCCCTTTGCACTCTGACATGCCTGTGTACCCGTCGTTCGGGCCGTTGCTGGTGAAGTAGGGCACCTCCGGCGTATAGCAGCTTGTCTTTTGCGTGGTCGCGAAGACGTTGGTCACGCTGTGCGCCGCGAAGCTGGCGATATAGTCAGCCTCGGACTGAGAGCCCTGTGGGAGGAGGTTGTCGACCGCTGCTACGGGCGGGCTGGCGAACAGCCAGGCCAGCAGAAGAGCCGGAGACGCCATGACGAACAGACGATGTCTTCTCAACGCAATTACCCCCCAACGCAACGCGGACGATTAGCTTCACGACACTAAATGAAGACGCTGAAGAAATCAAATGGCGTTCGTTACCATTACCCCGGAAGTTCGTAGTTCAGCTTGTATTGGCCCTTGCTTCCCATCGGCGCCCCAAATTCGCCCTTCCCGGACAGCCCTTTCAGGGCGCCCTTGCTTGCGCCCGGGACGACCTCCCATTTGGTGACCGCTTTCTTGCCGTCGAACTTCCCTCGAAGAAGAAGGGCAAACGAACCTTTTCGGACGCCCACGGTGCCGTTGATGACCTGCACGCCCGAGTAGTCGGCCGTTTTGTCCGCTCGGTAGACCATCACATACTCGGTTGTACCAGTGCCTTTGATGTCACCGGTGAACCTCTGTGTCACGGTGGCTCGGGTCACCTTCGGACCAATTGTTATGCCGGCCGGCTTCTCATCCCACTTGTCGATCTCGAAACCACCGCTGGCGATTTTCTTCAACGTGCGTACCTCCGCGCCGTGGTGCCGGATTGAATCTGGAGCGGGCGACCGGTCTCGAACCGGCTACCTCAACCTTGGGAAGGTTGCGCTCTACCAGGTGAGCTACGCCCGCGCCAAAGGAATCTTACGTTTCGACCACTGCCTCGGCCTGCGGCGCTGCTTCGGTGACGACCGAGCGCACAAGCTGCGAGTACTCGCTGACGAGGCGGTCGGCCTGGACGGGGTCCAGGGTCGACGCGATGATGTGGTATTCGGGCCGGTCAGCGTCCGGCACCACCAGCACCCACCCGCCATCGACGAACACCTTCACGCCGTCCGTGAGGTCGACGCGATCCTTCATGTGCCGCTCCATCATGGTTCGCATCACGCGACCCTTGACCTCCCAGGGACAGAACTCGACCGCGCTCCGGTGCGACACCGCCGGGATCTGCCCTCGCAGCGCTCCGAGCGAGGTCCCCGTCTGCGCCAGCAGCTCCAGGACGCGCACTGTCGTGAAAATCGCGTCGAAAGACACCGCAAAATCTGGCCAGCAGTAGCCGCCCGCGCCGTCCGACGCCACCACAGTGTCGGCATGCTGGGCCGCCCGC
>DATGVE010000072.1:0-73384 GCA_035300725.1 Candidatus Eiseniibacteriota bacterium
GAGGGAGAATAGCCGCGACATGCCTCTGAGCGGAATCCGCGTGCTCGATCTGACACGGCTTCTGCCCGGCCCGTTCTGCACGATGCTCCTGGCGGACATGGGGGCGGACGTCATCAAGATCGAAGATCCCGACCAGGGCGATTACATGCGCTGGTCGCCCCCGCTGCTGGACGGCCAGAGCGTTCTCTTTAACGCCATCAACCGCAACAAGCGGAGCGTTTCCTTGAACCTCAAGTCCGACGCCGGGCGCGACCTGCTCCTACGCCTGATTGAAGGCGCCGACGTCCTCGTCGAAGGCAATCGGCCCGGGGTGATGAAACGCCTCGGGCTCGGCTGGGACGTCGTGCACTCGCGCAACCCGCGCCTGGTCATGTGCTCGATCACGGGTTACGGCCAGGACGGCCCGTTTGCCGGCCGTGCGGGGCACGACCTCAACTACATGGCGACCGCTGGAGGCCTCGGGCTGAACGGCGAGAAGGCTGAGCCGCCGGTGCCCCTGTCTGTCCAGGTCGCGGACATCGGAGGGGGTGGCATGCAGCCGGCGGTCGCCATCCTCGGCGCGCTCGTCGGAGTGCAGCGAGGGGCGGAAGGTCGATGGCTGGACGTGTCCATGACCGACGGTGCTGTGAGCTGGCTCGCTCTTGCGCTCGCTGCACTGGGCGCCGGCGAGGCCGTTGGCCGGGGGGATCAGCGGCTTTCCGGCCGGCACGCCTGCTACCGCGTGTATGCCTGCAAGGACGGTGGCTTCTACAGCGTCGGCGCACTGGAGCCTAAATTCTGGGCCGCGCTCTGCATCGCGGTCGAGCGCCCCGACCTGGTGGCGGTCCAGTTTGCCGAAGGGACGGAGGGCGAAAACGTCCACCGCGAAATGGAGGCGGTGTTCGCGTCGCGCACACGATCCGAATGGGAGGTCGCGCTGGCCGGACTGGAAGTCTGCTGCGAGCCAGTACTGGAGCTGGACGAGGTGGCGTCACATCCACAGATCGCCGCTCGGCGGTTGATCGCGAGTCGGAAGACGGGTGTCGAGGTGCGGCCGGCGGTTCAGCTGCGCAGCGACTGGCGCCGCCTGGATCCCCCCGGACTCGGCGAGCACAATGCCGTGATCCTGGCCGAGATCGGAGTCGACGCTCGGCGCCTGGACGAGCTCAAAGCGCAGGGCGTGATTTGACGAGGGCTTTCCAGATCGTCTGCACTTGCTTGCGTGTCGCCTCCCGGCTGCCGCTGTTGTCGATCACGTGGTTCGCGAGCGCACGCTTTTCTTCGATCGGCATCTGCGCCGCGATCATCGCCCTGGCCCGATCGTCACTTAAACCGCGGCCTTTTACCAGTCGCTCCAGCTGGACCGGCTCGGGCACGTAGACCAGCAGCACCGTCGAATAAAGACGCGAGAGGCCGTTCTCGAAAAGCAGCGGCACGTCCTGCACCACGACCTCTGTTCCGTTCTGCACGGCCTTCGCTGTGCGCGCAGCCATCCATTCGCGGACGAGAGGGTGAACGATTGAATTGAGCCGATGGCGCGCGTCCTCGTCAGCGAAGACCAGGGCACCCAAACGACTCCGATCAATCTTTCCGTCGCGAACATACTCGGCTCCAAACTCGCGGACCACGGCGTCGAATCCAGGACTGCCCGGCTCGTAGACAGCGTGGGTCGCCTCGTCGGCGTCGACCACCTCCGCGCCGAGCTCTCGCAACATCGCCGCAACCGTTGACTTCCCGGAGCCGGCGCCGCCCGTCAGCCCAATGAGTTTCAATTTGTCTGCATGGCTGACGAGGAGAAGTTCGACGCGGTAGTCGTCGGCGCCGGTCCGGCGGGCTCCGCCGCCGCGATCACCATGGCTAAGGCCGGCCTACAGGTCGCACTGCTGGAACGTGGCGTCAAGCCGGGTTCCAAGAACGTCATGGGCGGCATCCTTTACAACCACTACCTCGAAGAGATCGTAGGCGACGTGTGGAAACAGGCTCCGCTCGAGCGGCCGATCATCGAGGAGCGGCGCTGGATGATGACGCCGGAGGCGACTATAGGTTTCGACTACAAGAACCTTCGCAACCGCACCCAGCCGCACTCCTTCTCTGTCTTGCGGGCTCGCTTCGACGCGTGGTTCGCGGAGCAGGCCGAGAAAGCCGGGGCGATGGTGGTGCCCGAGACGGTGGTCGACCGGCTCATCGTCAAGAACGACCGCGTCGTCGGCGTCGGAACCGGCCGCGGCGATGACGTCTACGCCGACGTCGTGATCGTCTGCGAAGGCATCGGTCTCGGCTCCGGCCTGCTCGAGAAAACGGTGATACACGGCAAGCCGCTGCGGCGCAAGCTGCGCGCGAACGAGGTCGCGATGGCGGTCAAAGAGATCATGCAGCTGGATTCGGGGCTGATTGAGGAGCGCTTCAACTGCGAACCTGGTGAGGGGTGCACCATCGAGTGCTTCGGCGACTCGACGATGGGGATGTCCGGGTTCATGTTCATCTACACGAACAAGGACACGCTGTCGGTGGGCGGAGGCGCGCTGCTGAGCGAGTTCAACGCCACGCTGCGCAGCCCGAACGAGCTGATGGAGCACTACAAAAACCACCCTGCCGTCAAGCCCCTGCTGCGGGGGGCCGAGACGGTGGAGTACCTCGCCCACCTGATCCCCGAGGGCGGGTATCGAGGAATCCCCAAGGTCTACGGACCCGGTTATCTGGTCTGCGGCGATGCGGCGATGCTGTCGAACCCCGTGCACCGCGAGGGATCAAACCTGGCCATGGAATCAGGCCGGCTGGCGGGCAAGACCGTGATCCACGCCAAAGAGGTGGGCGACTTTTCGGGGAGTCGACTTGCCGAGTACAAGGGCCTGCTCGACAACTCGTGGATCATGGCCGACATGAAGAAGTACGACGGCGCGGTACCGCTGCTCGAGCACAACCCTCAGATGCTTACGAAGTACCCGCAGGTGCTCGACCGCGTGCTCGATGAGTTCTTCCGCGTCGATGGCACCTCGAAGTGGCGGAAGCAGTCGAACATCCTCAAGATGCTGCGCAAAGAGGGCATGTTCCGGATGGGCTGGGACACGTTCAAAGCATTCTGGACGATGAAATAGATATGAGAAGGAACCGGTCGGTTCCTTCTCATCGCCCGGTCGGCTTCGCCGACGGGGCTACTCATCCTCCCGGGATCGGATTTTCGGAATAGTTACTCCTCGCGACGATTGGGAGCCGCATCAGACAAAGTCGCGGCCGGGTTGAACCCGGCCGCCCCGGCAACGCTGGATAGGACCTAGCGGCTGATGTCGACGTGGATGCTGTGGTATCCACTCGCGCCGCTGGGATAGCTCGGAGCACTTCGCGGGTCCTGCCCTGCACCGGTTCCGTCGGTGGCGCGGACCACCAGCTTGTAGGCGCCCTCGCGAGCGGGTGTCCAGTCAGCCTTCCAGAGCACCCACGTCAAATTTGACAGCGGCGGTTTGAACGGCGCTTCGCTCCAGCTCGAGCCGCCGTTGGTGCTGTACTCGACCTTGCTGATGCCGCGGGTGCCTGCAAACGCCACGCCGGACACCGAGACAACCCCGAGCTTGACCAGGCTGCCGTCAAGGGGCATGTCGATCCGAGCCGTGGTCTTGACAACCGCGTTGCGATCCCAGCCCTGCTGCTCCCAGTAGCCGCCGCTCTCCTGGTTGACCATGTCGATGCTGTCGAGCCACTTCGGTCCCTTCATCCCATAGCGGCCGGGAATGATCATGCGTGCGGGGAAGCCATGGCTCATCGGTAGTGGCGCCCCGTCGAGCTCGTAGGCCACGATAATCTCCGGAGCTCCCTGGACCAGGCTCATCGGCAGGCTTTCCGAGTAACCGTCTCGGGCCTTGAAAGCGACCCACGTGGCCCGCGACGTGGGACTTGCCATCGCGACGAGGTCGCGCAATCTCACGCCTGTAAAGCTTCCGGTGCTCATCAGCTCACCGCCGATGTTGTTGCTGATGCATTCCATCGTCACGTACTCGGTCGCTCCAGCCAGGGCTCTAAGGTCGGACAGCGAGAGTCGCATCGGCCGGTCCACCAGGCCGCCCACCCCAAGAGTCCAGCCCTGCCCCGCGATCGAAGGGTCGATGAAATTTTTCGAAACGACGTAGAAGTTTTCGATGGGCGTGATCTCTGGAGATGGCCCGCGAAGACTTGCCTCGGGTGGGTTGAAGATCGCCCGGTACCAGTCAGGCAGGAGCCTTAAGCCAAGGACTCCCAGGCTGACAGCGCCGATCCCCATCGGTATCGCGCTGAGCAATCGCCGCCGGCCGGCGTCGACTCCTTCTGCGGTGCTGACACTTCCGCCAAGCTGGAGCACGACGCTGTAGACCGCGAACAGCGCGGCCCAGACCAGGGGGGTCGTCGGTCCGTCGTTCAGGCCCAGGAACCCCGCGCCACACAGGGGCAGCAGGATGGCCGTCACGACCAGCCAGCCGAAGGCGGCGAACCCGAGCGCCAGGTAGGACGAATGCCAGCGTAGGCCGGCCAGTGCCCACGCGGAACCAAGCACGCCCAGGCCCACGACCATGGCGACGATCAGGCCAAGCTCCTCTACGACCTTCCCGGCGTGCTGGAGGGTGTCGATCAGGAAGCCGAAGACAAAGCCCGGCATCAGGGACAGGAGCGGCTGGTTGAGCAGCTGCGGCAGCGGCCGGAGCCCGAGAAGCAGGTTGGCGAGGTACATGAGGGCGACCAGCGCCAGCCCGGCCAGCGCTCCCCAACCGAATCCCCGAAGCGCCGTCGTGCGGCGGCTCGATCCTGTCATCTGAGGTGCTTTACCGCGAGACGATACGGCCTGGCTGATAGCATCGGGGGAACGCCATGCCCGGGCCGATTGGCGCGGAAGACCTTTATCGTTTTCGTTGGATCGACCACGTACGGCTGAGCCGCGACGGCGAGCGTGTCGCCTACCAGCTTTCCTGGGCCGATGCTGACGCGCGCCAGAACCGAAGCCGCGTGGTGCATCGCCGGCTGCTCGAGCCCGAGCCCGTGGAACCGACGGGCGCCGCGCGTCGAGACCATTCGCCGGAGTGGTCTCCCGACGGACGCCGACTCGCCTTCCTGAGCAAGGTCGGCGCCGTGGATCAACTCTTCGTGGTCAGCCTTGCCGGGGGCGAGCCACAACAGCTGAGCTCGCTTCCTGAAGGCGCCGCCAACCCGGTTTGGTCCCCCGACGGAAGCCGGATTGCTTTCATCGGCAACGTCATCTCCGATCCGGAAGCTATCGTGGACGACCCTCGGCCGCCCGACAGCAAAGAGGTCGTCCGAAGGGCGCCGATCGCACGGATCACCCGCCGGCTCGACTACAAACACGACGGCTCGGGTTTTGTCGACGGCAGGTATCACCACCTCTTTGTGGTGCCGGCGGGTGGCGGTAACGTTACTCAGCTCACGAACGGAGCGTGGGACGTCACGGGATTCGATTGGTCGCCGGACGGCACCCGGCTCGTCGCCTCGGGCAACGCCGAGCCCGGCGCTGACTTGAAGCGCGAGCTGAACCTGTACCTGGTCGACCTCGCCGGCAACCGCCGGTGGCTTGGCGGCGGTCTCTACTTGAGCTCCCCAGCGTGGTCGCCTCGAGGCGACGTCATCGCGTTTCTCGCCCCTAATGGACTGGAGGCTGGGCTGCTGGATCGCCTGTGGATCGTGCCGCTCACCGGCGACCCCCCGCGCTGCCTGACATCGAATTTCGATCAGGGGCTGGACGACAGCGTGATCAACGACATGCGCGCTGGGCACGGCATAAGGCTTCGCTGGTCAGCCGAGGGTGACCGTATTTATTTCCTCGCCAGCAGCCCTGGGGTGACCGGCGTGTACTCCAGCGACCTGGATGGCACCATTCGCCAGGAAGCCGGTGGCCAGCGGCGAATCTTCGATTTCGACATCGCTTCAGGCGTCATCGCGTTCGCGGCCTCCGACCCAAGCACCCCGGGCGAGCTGCACATGCTGACCCAGGGAGCCGAGGCCCGCCTCACAGACCTCAATCCCTGGCTTCACGACCGCTACATCGCCCAACCCGAGCGGCATCAGTTCACCGCGCCAGACGGCTGGATCATCGAAGGTTGGGTGCTCAAGCCCGAAGGTCTGGACCCGAGCAAGGTGCACCCACTCGTCATGGAGGTCCACGGCGGCCCGCACGCCCAGTACGGTTGGTCCTTCTTTCACGAGCTGCAGATCCTTGCCGGCATGGGATACGTCGTCCTCTACGTCAACCCGCGCGGATCGGCTGGTTACGGCGAGCGCTTCCGGCGCGAGGTGGTCCGCGACTGGGGAGGCAAGGACTATCTCGACCTGATGAGCGCGCTCGACCAGCTGATCGAGCGTACCGGCTACATCGACACCAATCGTATGGGCATTGGTGGTGGCTCGTACGGCGGTTACATGACCAACTGGGTGATCGGCCAGACCGACCGGTTCTCAGCGGCGGTCTCCATGCGCTCTATCTCGAACCTCGTCAGCGAATACGCGCAGCACGACATCGTGCTGTGGGGCGCGCTGGAGCTGGGAGCGCCGCCGTGGCCTGACCTCGACGAGCTCTGGAGACGCTCGCCCATCCGGTACGTGAAGAACATTCGGACGCCGCTCTTGTTGACGCATGGGGAGATGGACCTCCGCTGCGCCATATCACAGGCGGAAGAACTGTTCGGCGCGATGCGGCTTTTGGGCAAGACAGTCGAGCTCGTTCGGTTTCCCGACGAATCGCACGATCTCTCGCGCGCGGGCCGGCCGGATCGCCGGGTGGAGCGCTTGCGGCGCATCACCGGTTGGTTCGAGCGCTTCCTCGGGACGGCAGCCACGGACGGGGTGGTCGAGCAAGAGACGCAAGTGCTGCCCACCATGACGCCGACCAAGGCGATGATCGAAGTCGCCCCGGTGGTGGAGCCTCAGCCGGCCGAGACTGCCGCGGTGGCGGAAAGCGACGTTGCCGAGACCATGGTGCTCGAGACCGTGCCTGGTGCAGAAGCGAAGTTCGCCGAGCCGGACGTTCCCGAGACGATGGTGCTCCAGACGCTCGGTGCCGCCGAAGCCGAGATCGCCGAGCCCGAGGCGCTGCCACAACTCCCCGAGCCGGGTTCGGAGCGCGAGGTGGCGCCCGAACACGAAGCGACACCAGAGCTGCTTATCGCCACCGCAGAGGCCGAGACGGAACCCGAGATCGAGCCGGCGGCAGAGGCGACAGTGCCCGAACCCGATCACGAGCCCCACCTCGAGGTCGAGCCGGTGGTGGCGATGGCCGAGTCCGAGCCGGAAGCGACGCCCGATCTTGAACCAAGGCGGCCATGGCTCGAGACCGCACAGCTGAGCGATTCCGAGCACGAACTTGAGCCGGTGGTTGCGGCGGAGTCTGAACCGGAACCCGAGCCCGAGCCCGCGGTTGCGGAGTCAGAGCCTGAGCCAGAACCTGAGCCTGAGCCCGCGGTCGCGGCGGAGCCTGAGCCGGAACCCGAGCCGGAGCCCGTCGTCGCGGCCGCGGAGCTTGAGCCAGAACCCGAGCCCATCGTGGGGGCTGCGGAGCCTGAGCGGGTCGCCAAGGCGTCTGCAGCCACGGCTCAACCCACGCCGCCGGACTCTGTCAAGTCCACGATGCTTCGCTGGCCTGGAAGCACGGCCCCGGGTATCCAGACTCTGGATAACGGGTCACCAGCAGCTCAGCCGGAGACCTTCGAAGAGGCCACGTCGATCATCCCGGCCTGGCAGCACACGGATCCGCCATCCGATTCGACGCGCACCGTGTCACTACAGGCCGTGCCTCTCGAGCAGATCGCAGCGGGCACCGCCTACTCAGCGCTGCTGACGTTCGAGTCAGGGCCGTTCGCGGGACGGATCGTTGCCTTGCCCAGCCAGATGGTGACCGTCGGCCGCGCGCCGGACAACGATGTCGTAGTAGGCGACCCGGCGACCTCGGGTCACCACGGCAGGATCGAGCCGCGGGCGGGCACCTTCTGGATGAGCGACCTCGGCAGCACCAACGGCACGCTGATCAACGGAGAGCCCGTGATCGAAAAGCAGCTGTCCGACGGCGACCTGATCGCGATCGGTCAGAACACGATCCGGTTCACTCTTGAGGCTTAGGTAGACGCGGCGAGCTGCGTGCACTCCGCGGCCGCCTCGCGCAGCTTGGCGGTGAACTCCTCGACGTCGGGGACGATGCTCGGATCTGCAGTCAGCCCGAAGTACGCATCGCCGTTGTACGAAACGATCGCCACGCCAAGGCCCATTGAGGGATAGAGCGGGGCGAAGGGCCACACCTCGAGCAGCTGCGCGCCGCCCGAGTAAAGCGGGAATTGTGGACCGGGAATGTTGGTCACGTTGATGTTCGCTCCCGCCTGGGGATTCGACATCAAGCGGCCGGCGAGGACAAGCAGCGAAGCCGGCGCCCAGTCCGCGAGCCCAGCGAGCTTGTCCGCAGCGACCGCTTGCCGGGAGCGCTTCAGGTCACCAGTCGTCACTTTGATCCGGCGCAGGCGGTCTTCGATGGTCAGGTCGCCCGTGGGCAGCTCCAGCACCATCGCGCTGATCTGATTTCCGATGCGGCCTCGGCTGTCGTCGCTGCGTACGCTCACCGGGCAGAAGACCCGAACCTTGTCTGGAACCGTTTCTCCGCGCGCCTTGAACCATCGGTGCAGGCCTTCAGAGACCACTGCCAGGACCGCGTCGTTGACGGTACAGCCGAACCGTTCCTTCAATGCTTTGAATGCCGAGACAGGAATTTTCAGACCACGGCCGGTGCGCTGTGCGCCGATCTTGCGGTTGAAGAAGAGGTCGGTTCTCGGCGTCACCATCTTGCCGCTGACCTTCAACAGGCTCGTCCACGGCAAACGCCAGGTTCGCCAGACCACGGGCAGCCTCGTCCGCTCTGATCGCTCTGACGCGTGGAGGTTCCAGAGAATGGGCCTGATCAGCTGCCAGTTCGACGGCTCCGGCCGAGGCCGCCAGCCATTCGCCGGCGGCTCTGGCGTATAGCCCTCCGGGCTCGGGTCGAGCAGCAGGCTCAGGATGTCGATCGACGACACACCGTCGACCATCGCGTGATGCGCGCGATTGACAATTACCACCCGGCCTCCGCGCAAACCGGTGACGATGGTCATCTCCCACAGCGGCCGCCGCATGTCTAGCGGCCGCGCGAGGATGCGCATCACGAGGCGCCTCAGCGACGCTCCGTCGCCTGGGGGCGGCAGAACCTCGCGCCGGATGTGCGCCCCAAGGTCGAAGTGGGGGTCGTCGACCCACACGGGATGCGCGAGGTTCCACGGCACTCGGCGGATGCGCTGCCGGTAGCGCGGCACCTGGTGGATCCTTTCTTTCACCGTTGCCTCGACTCCGAGCGCGCCACGCCCGCCCGGCACCTGCGATTCGCCTTCGAACACGTATACAGTGCCGAGGTCGAGTGGCGTCTCCGGACGTTCGGCGTAGAGGAACCATGCATCTCTGGCGGAGAGAGGCTCGAAGAAGGGGGGAACCTTCGCTCCGGCAGTCACAGCCGAATGTTAGGTGTGCGTAGCCTTTCTGGCGATGGCGTCGGTGGTCGAGATCTGGAGATACCCGGTGAAGTCGATGGCCGGCGAGCGCCTGGACTCGTGCGCGGTCGGCGAGGTGGGCCTCGAAGGCGATCGGCGCTGGGCCTTTGTCGACGACTCGCCAAACCGCGCGGGCAAGCTGTTCACCATCCGCGAAGACGAACGACTTATGACCTACGCAGCGCGGCTTGCCGGCGGCCATGTCGAGGTGGTCACGTCGGGAGGCGAGGTCCGAGACCTGGACGCCCAGATGGTGGCCGAGCTTGCCGCCGAAGCGTCGCGTCCCTTGAGCCTGCGCGAAGTCGAGGGCGCCAACTTTGATGACTCACCGGTGCTGGTGGTGAACCTCGCTACCGTCGCCGAGTTCGGCGTCCAGGCCGGCATGCACGTCGACCACCGGCGGTTCCGGGCCAATCTGTACGTCGACGGCCTGGCACCTGAGGAGGAGATCGGCTGGGTGGGGCGGCGCGTGCAGGCGGGAGATGCGGAGCTGGAGGTGGTCAGCCGCTGCGAGCGCTGCGTCGTCATCACGCGCGACCCGGAGACCACGTCCACGACGCCCGAGCTGCTGCGCCTCCTCACAGAAACGCGGGAAACATGCATGGGTGTGTACTGCCGGGTCGCTCGGCCGGGCCGCGTGGCAACCGGCGACGCTGTCCGCGTGGTGTAGCTTTGACGCCGGGCCACGGCTGTCAGGAACCAGGAGGAGTGCATGGCGATCAAGGCTTTCACGGACGAGTGGGCGAATCAGTTAAAGGACGAGGTCAACAAATCCGACGTCTACAAGACGGCGGCCAAGGGGTGGAAGTGGACAGTCGGCCTCGTCGTCGAGGCTGAGCCCGACAAGAATTTCCCTGAGGCGCGAGGTCTCGTGATGGACCTTTTCGACGGCGCGGCGCGAGACATCAAACTCGGGTCGGCGGTGGACGCGCAAAAGTGCGACTTCGTGATCACAGCCCCGTACTCGCGCTGGAAGCAGGTCGCCAAACTGGAGCTCGACGCGACCAAGGGCATGCTCCAGGGCAAGCTCAAGCTCAAGGGCGACCTGCCGACCATCGTTCGCTACACGAAGGCGTCCCAGGAGCTGACCGTCTGCACGACGCGGTTTGCGACTGAATGGCCGGACGAGCAGTAGAAGCCGCAGCGAAGGAGCGTGTTGTGGTCGAGTACGCGAGCAAGGAACCGAGCGCGTTTGCAGAGATGCTCGGCGGTCTCATCGGCGCCAACGTCACGGCGCGTCCGGAGAAGAAGCGGGACTTCGACACGCTGGTCGCGCGCGTCGGCATCTGGGTCACCGACATCGATGAGGGTGTGACTCTCGCGTTCGATGCCGGCAAGCTCACTGTCTACAACGGACTCGAGCCGGACCGCACGATCACGATCCGCGCGGAAGCGGAAACGGTCATGAGCCTCAGCAATCTGAAGATCGGGCTCTTCGGCATGCCCGTCTATTACGACAAGGTCGGCCGAGGCGTTGCGGCCAAGCTCGTTCAAGGCAAGCTGAAGATCGACGGCATGCTTCAAAACATCGCGACTCTCAACCGCGTCACCCGGATCTTTTCCGTCCAGTGACACAGCTCGCCGTCATCGGGGCGGGCAGCATGGGCGCGCAGATCGCCCAACAGGCGGCGCTGCACGGCGTCGACGTGCGCCTTCAGGACAAGAGTGCGGAGCAGCTCAAGAAGGCCCTCGAGTCGAACCGCGGACATGTGATGCGCCGCGTCGAGAAGGGCAAGCTCGGCCAGGCGGAAGCTGACCTGGCGCTCTCCCGTGTGCGCACCGCCACTGACCTCGCAGAAGCGGTGGCGGGCGCTGACTTCGTCATCGAAGCAGTCTTTGAAGATCTGCAGCTGAAGCGATCGGTCTTCGCCGAACTAGACGGAGCGGCCCCACCCGAAACCGTGCTCGCCAGCAACTCGTCGACGATGGGGATCAGCAAGATCGCGGATGCGACGTCGCGGCCCGAGCGCTGCGTGAACGTGCACTTCTTCTACCCCGTGCTCGTGATGGACCTGGTCGAGGTGGTGCGCGGCCCGCAGACATCAGACGACACTGTCGAGCGCGCGATGGCGATGGTGCGCGAGATGGGCCGCACGGCGGTGCTCGTCAACAAGGAGATCGACGGGTTCATCGTCAACCGCATCCTCCACGCCGCGACGCAGGAGGCCTACCGCTTGCTCGACGCCGGCGTCGCGAGCTTCCAGGACATCGATACGGCTGTCGAGAAAGGCCTCAACTGGCCGATGGGGCCTTTTCGACTCGGAGACTTCAGCGGCCTCGACGTCACCTACAACGCGAGGCTTCACATGTACAAGACGACAGGGGATGAGCGATACCGCCCGTCGCCTCAGCTGGAAGCGAAGGTCAAAGCCGGGAAGCTCGGCCGCAAGTCGGGAGAGGGTTGGTATCGGTATGACAAGTAGAGCCTGTGCAGAACGTATGGGGGGTCCCCGCGAAGTCGAAGACTTCGTGGGGTCCTCAGGAGAGGGCTGGTATTCCTATTGAGCATGCCCGTCAGGATTCATCACGTTGGAGTCGCCGTCACCAACCTGGACGAATCGATCCTCCTATACCGGAGTGCCTTTGGCGCGGAGCTAGTTCATCGCGCGACCAATGAAAAGGAAGGGCTCGAAGCGGCCTTCCTGCGGATGGGCGACGGGGAAGTCGAGCTGATGACGCCGTTGCGCGAGGATTCCCCGGTGGGCAAGTTCATGGCCAAACGTGGGCCCGGATTCCACCACGTCGCTTATGGGGTCAGCGACATCGAAAGCGCGCTCGCGGAAGCGCGCGCCGCGGGCCTCGAGCTGATCGACAACGAGCCGCGCGTGGGTATGCACGGCGCGCGCATCGCCTTCCTGCACCCGAAGAGCGTCGGCGGCGTCCTCACCGAGCTGGTCGAGATTTGAAAGCCCCACGAACTCGGAGGCTTCGCCGTGTAAGGGGTCCCCGCGAAATCAAGGCGAAGCCTGCGATTTCGTGGGGTTCTTTCGCGGGGGCCCTGACGTGAGCGAAGTGGAAAACGACAGTGGCCTGCCGCTGAAACCCGTCTACTCGATGGAGGACCGGCGTGCCGAGGAGCCGCCACCCGGCGACTTTCCCTTCACGCGTGGCATCCACAGGGACATGTACCGTGGCCGGCTCTGGACGATGCGGCAGTACGCCGGCTTCGGCAGCGCGGCCGAGTCGAACAAGCGCTACCAGTTCCTGCTCAAACAGGGCCAAACGGGGCTCTCGGTCGCCTTCGACCTGCCGACGCAGATCGGTTACGACTCAGATCATCCCATGGCTAACGGCGAAGTCGGGAAGGTGGGGGTCGCGATCGATTCGCTCGAGGACATGGAGATTCTCTTCAAGGGCATTCCCCTCGACAAGGTGTCGACCTCGATGACGATCAACGCGACAGCGTCGATGCTGCTGTTGCTCTACCAGCTGGTGGCGGAAAAACAAGGCTGTCCCCCGGAAAAGATCACGGGTACCGTGCAGAACGACATCCTCAAGGAGTACGCGGCTCGAGGCACGTACATATTTCCGCCGCGGCCGTCGATGCGGTTGATCACCGACCTCTTTGCTTACTGCGGGCGAAATCTTCCCAACTGGAACACGATCTCCATCTCCGGGTACCACATCAGGGAGGCCGGCTCGACCGCGGCGGAGGAGATCGCGTTCACGCTCAGTCACGCGATCGCGTATGTCGAGGCGGCGCGGATTGCCGGGCTGTCGGTGGACGACTTCGCTCCCCATCTCTCATTTTTCTTCGCTTCGCACATGGACTTTTTCGAGGAGGTGGCCAAGTTTCGCGCCGCCCGGCGCATGTGGGCGCGCATCATGCGTGACCGCTTCCACGCTGCAGACGAGAGGTCTTTGGCCCTGCGCTTCCACAGCCAGACCGGCGGCGTGACGCTGACGGCGCAGCAGCCGCTGAACAACGTGGTGCGCACAACGCTCGAAGCGATGAGCGCAGTGCTCGGCGGCACGCAGTCGCTGCACACCAACGGTTACGACGAGGCGCTCGGCCTTCCCTCGCAGAGCGCGGCGGAACTGGCCCTTCGAACGCAGCAGGTCATCGGTCATGAGACTGGCGTCCCGCTGGTGGCGGACCCGCTTGGAGGTTCGTACTACGTCGAAAATCTCACCGACCGGGTGGAGGAAGAGGCGCAGGCCATCATGGCCGAGGTGGACGAGCTCGGGGGTGCCGTGGCTTGCATCGAGAGCGGCTGGACGCAGCGTCGGATAGCGGACAGCGCCTACAGGCTGCAGCGGCGGATCGAGTCCGGCGAGCGAGTGGTGGTCGGTGTCAACCGCTACGCCGAGACCGGCGCGGAAGCCGTCGAGATCATGAAGATCAGCCCACACCACCAGGTGGCGCAGACGCGGGCGCTCAAGCGGTTGCGAGCGCGCCGCTCCAAGGCCGTGGTCGACCGTCACCTGGCCGAGATCGATCGCGCGGCTCGCGGCACGGACAACCTGATGCTCCCGCTCAAGGCAGCCCTTGCCGACTACGTGACGATCGGCGAGTGCTGCGCGGTCTTGCGCGGCGTCTTTGGCGAGTACCAACCGGGAGAGGCTGCCTGATGGGCGATCCGGATCCGGCGGTCGTGCCGATGCTCGCTTACGAGGACGGCCCGGCGGCGATGGATTCGCGCGAGCGTTCGGCTTTCTCGAGAAGGTACGGATGGTCGGGCCAGACGGAAGGCTCGCTCACGGCGAGATGTCAACCGGCGAGGAAGGCCTGATCATGCTCGCGACCCCAACGCCGGATTACCAGTCGCCGAAGCACCACCGGGAAAACTGCAAACCAGCTGCCGCGTGGTCGAAGGTGCCGTACATCATCGACGGCGTGCTGGTCTACGTCGAAAACGTGGACGTTCACGTCGAGCAGGCCCGGGCGGCCGGCGCCACCCTCCTCTCCGAGGTCGAGTCGGGTGGACCCGGCAAGCGCTACAGGGCCGAGGACCTCGAGGGTCATCGCTGGATGTTCATGGAACGCGGTCACTGAGTGGACGCTAACCCCAAGCCGCGGAAGGTCGATCCGCTCAACGAGCTGCGCCAGCGCAAATACGAGGCGGGCCACGGGGACGCCGAAGCATTCGAGCGCCAGCACGCCAAGGGCAAGCTCACGGCGAGAGAGCGGATCGCCCGCCTCGTCGACCGCAACTCGTTCGAAGAGCTCGACATCTTCGCGGTGCATCGCGCCACGGGATTCGGGCTGGAGAACAAGCGAGTGCCCGGCGATGGCGTGGTCACGGGAATGGCCAAGATCGACGGAAGGGACGTGATGCTGTTCAGCCACGACTCGTCGGTCTTTGGCGGCTCGCTCGGCGAGGTGTTCGCCGAGAAGGTGATCAAGGTCATGGACCTTGCGCAGCGAAACGGCATTCCCATCATCGGAATCAACGACTCGGGCGGCGCGCGAATCCAGGAGGGGGTCGTCTCGCTTGCGGGCTACGCAGAGATTTTCTATCGCAACGTCGAGGCGAGCGGTGTGATTCCCCAGCTGAGCCTGATCCTGGGTCCGTGCACCGGCGGCGCCGTATATTCCCCGGCCATCACCGATTTCACATTCATGGTCCACGACGTCGGCTACATGTTCATCACCGGGCCGGATGTGATTCGCGTCACCACCGGTGAAAACGTGACGTTCGATTCCCTTGGAGGCGCGGAGGTGCATAACGTCAAGTCAGGCGTCGCGCACTTCCTGGCCGAGTCCGAAGAGGAGTGTTTCGCCCAGGTCCGCCGTCTCTTCAAGTACATCCCGCAGAGCTCCGAGCAGCAGCCTATGGTCCTGGAGGCCACCGACGACCCCGAGCGCGAGGACCCTGGGCTGGCCACGATCATCCCTGACAACCCAAAGGAGCCATACGACATCAAAGATGTCATCGGCATGGTCGTCGATCACGCGGACTTCTTCGAGGTCCAGCCGTACTTCGCGATGAACATGGTGGTGGGCTTCGCGCACCTCGACGGACACCCGATCGGCGTGGTGGCCAACCAGCCGAAGGTCATGGCCGGGGCGCTCGACATCAACGCGTCGGTGAAGGCTGCCCGCTTCGTTCGCTTCTGCGACGCGTTCAACATCCCGCTGGTCACGTTCGTCGACGTGCCTGGTTTCCTGCCTGGCACGGCGCAGGAGTACGGCGGGATCATCCGTCACGGCTCGAAGCTCCTTTACGCGTTCAGCGAAGCCACCGTGCCGAAGCTCACCGTGATCACGCGCAAGGCATACGGCGGCGCCTACTGCGTCATGTGCTCAAAGCACATCAGGGCGGACTTCAACGTTGCGTGGCCGACCGCGGAGATTGCGGTGATGGGGCCGGAGGGAGCGGTCAACATCATCTTCCACCGCGAGCTGGAGGCTGCGAGCGATCCCGTCGCGCGCCGGCGCGAGCTGGTCAGCGAGTACACGGAAAAGTTCGCCAACCCGTTCATTGCCGCAGAGCGCGGCTACATCGACGACGTCATCGAGCCCGGACGCACGAGGCGCGAGCTGATCCGGGCGCTGAAGATTGCGCTGCGCAAAGAACGCCGTCGCCGGCCCCGCTGGCACGGGAACATCCCTCTATGACCGGCAAGCGAGCTGGACTCCAGGCATCCATACACTTAACTCGTGCCGAGACAGGATCCCCATGGTCGTTGGATATCCGACTCACGAGAAGCAACGCCAACAACGTCTGCCCTTTCCACACCGCCTCGCCCTGATCTAGCGACGTGAAGCTTCTCGAGTACCAGGCGAAGGAGGTGCTTGCCTCTCTTGGCATACCGATTCCACCGGGCAAGGTTGCGCGCACCTCAGACGAGGCCGCGGCGGCATGCGCCGAGCTCGGTCCGGTGGCCGTCAAAGCGCAGGTTCCGGTGGGCGGGCGAGGCAAGGCCGGTGGCATCAAGCTCGCGAAGACTCCCGACGAGGCGCGAGCGGCGGCCGCGCAGATCATCGGCATGGACATCAAGGGGTTCAAGGTGCCGCTGGTTTACTGCGAGGCGGCACTGGAGATCGGGCGCGAGATCTATCTCGGCTTCACGGTGGACCGCGATGCGCGCGCCAACATCCTGATGCTCTCGGCGAAGGGCGGAATGGAGATCGAGCAGGTCGCGGAGGAGTCGCCCCATGCGATAGCCAGGCTCTATCCGAATCCGTGGCGCGGGCCGCTCGACTTCGAGCTGAACCAGCTCGTGTACAAAGCAGGATTGGGCGAGCTGGCGCGACCATTGAGCGCCATCATCAAGAAGCTGTACCGAGCCATCCCCGAGCTCGACGCCGTGACTGCGGAGATCAACCCTCTGGTCGTGACCAAGAGCGGTGAGGTGATCGCCGGTGACGCAAAGCTCGAGGTCGACGAGAACGCGGCGTGGCGCCACAAGGACCTGGAACAGCGCTACGGCAGCATCCTCGAAGGCGATCCGTACGAGGTCGAGGCGAAAAAGCGGGGCCTCACCTACGTGTCGCTCGATGGCGAGATCGGGATCATCGGCAACGGCGCGGGACTGTGCTTGAGCACGCTGGACCTGGTCCAGCGCGCCGGCGGCCGCGCCGCGAACTTCTGCGACCTCGGGGGCGGCGCCAAGGCCGAGGTGGTGGAGAACGCTCTTGCCGTCATCCTCATGAACCCGCGCGTGAAAGGCGTGCTGATGAACGTTTTTGGCGGTATCACGCGCGGAGACGAGGTCGCGAAGGGTCTCGTGACCGCGCGCGACAACCTGAAGATGAAGCTGCCTCTGGTGGTCCGCCTGAGCGGCACTAAGGAAGAGGAAGGTCGCAAGATCCTCAAAGAAAACGGCATCGAGCCGGAGGGAAACGCCTGGGCGGCCGCGCAGAAGATCGTCCACCTGACGCGAGTGACGGCTCCTGAAGGGGTCCCCGCGAACTCACGGCGCAGCCTCGGAGTTCGGGGGGAAAAATGAGCGTGCTGCTCGACGCCTCGACCCGCGTCGTAGTTCAGGGCATCACGGGCCGCGAGGGCAACTTCCATACCGAACAGATGCAGGAGATGGGCACCAAAGTCGTCGCCGGCACCAGTCCCGGCAAGGGTGGGACAACACACCTTGGCGTTCCCGTGTTCAACACGGTGGCGGATGCTGTGGAGGCGACAGGCGCCAACGCGTCTGGCATCTTCGTGCCCCCGCCTTTCGCCCCCGACGCGATCATGGAGGCCGCCGCGGCCGGGATCACGCTGATCGTCTGCATCACCGAGGGCATCCCGATCCAGGACATGATTCGTGTGAAGGATTTTCTGCGCGGCTATCCCGCGGCGCGGCTGCTTGGCGCCAACTGCCCGGGGTTGATCACCCCCGGCGTCGGCAAGATCGGGATCATTCCTCAGAGGCTCACCCTGCCGGGCCATGTCGGTCTTGTTTCGCGAAGCGGAACACTGACCTACGAGGTCGGGTCGGCGCTTACCGCGTCGGGCATGGGGCAGTCGACCATCGTCGGCATCGGTGGCGATCCAGTCCTCGGCTTGACCTTCACCGACGTCATAGCGCTTTTTGAGAAGGACCCTGCAACAACGCACCTCGTGGTGATCGGCGAGATCGGGGGAAGCGATGAGGAGCGCGCAGCCGAGTTGCTCGGCCGCGGCACCCGGCTCAAGACAGTGGCCTTCATCTCCGGCCGCACGGCGCCGGAGGGAAAGCGCATGGGGCACGCTGGAGCAATCATCTCGGGCAATCGAGGCACCGCCAAGAGCAAGGAGGAGGCTTTCCGCAAGGCGGGCGTCGCAGTCGCGGAAACCACCGACCAAATCGTCGGGTTGCTCAGGTGACAGCGATGCGTATTTCTGTCGCGAGGGCGGTACCAGCGGACCGGATGCGCTATTTGGGGGTGCTCGCGGCGCTGTTGTTGTGGCTCGCCTACACGCGGATCTTTTTCTTGCTCCAGGCGGCTCATCTGACCGCCCCGCCGTGTCCGTTCTATTACTTCACCGGACATCCCTGTCCGTTTTGCGGCGGAACGCGTTCGTTTGCGTACATGTGGCAGGGCGATATGGCTGATTCCGTGAGGCTCTATCCGCTCGGTCCCGCGCTCTTCGCGGGGACTTTCGTTGCAGTCGCCGGACTTGCGGTCGGGGTGGTGAGCGGCCGCACGTGGACGCCTCGCTTGACTCGCGCGCAATGGCGCGCGCTGGCCATCGGAGCCATCAGCGCGGTCCTGCTGAGCTGGACGCTGAAGGTTTTCGTCCTCGGGAACTGAAGTCCGGCGTCTGGGTCCGGCCACGGCCCGAATTCGACACGTTTGGCGCCAAGCGCGACGGCGCATCTCGTGAAAATCCGGAGTCTGGGTCCCGACGAATGGCGGACATTTCGGGAAGTCAGGCTCGCCGCTCTCCAGGATGCTCCGTATGCCTTCGGCTCGACCTGGAAGAGCGAGAAAGACCGCAGTGAGGCGGAGTGGCGACAGGCGGTCGCGTCACGGCAGCGTTTCGTGGCAGTACAGGGCGAGCGAGTAATGGGTATGGCAGCCGGCGGCGAATCGAATTCAACCACCACTGCCGCCCTGACCTCTCTGTGGGTCGAGCCTGTCTCACGAGGACGCGGCGTCGGAGACCGGCTGGTCGTTGCGGTTCTCGCGTGGGCCAAGACGGCCGGCTTCAGCCAGGTCCTGCTCTGGGTGACCGAGGGCAACTCGCACGCTGAGGCGTTGTACGAGCGGAATGGCTTCCTCCGGACCGGAGAAGTAATCGACCAGCCTCGCCGCGAGTTCGAGATGTCGGTGGAACTTTGATCACACGCCACTCGTGCGTCAAGCCGAGCGTGCAAGGATTGTTGCCGTGAACTTCGACCTGACCACAGAGCAACGAGCAATCCGGGACACGTGCCGTGATTTCGCCCGTGAAGTCGTCGCGCCTGCCGCCGAGGAGCTCGACCGCGAGCACAGGTTCGGCTACGACATCGTCCGGCAGATGGGGGACCTCGGCCTGTTCGGCCTTCCTTTCTCGGAGGAGTACGGAGGCGCGGGCGCTGATTTTCTTTCGTTGTGTCTGGCCATCGAGGAGATATCGCGGGCGGATACCGGCGTCGGGATCACTCTCGAGGCGGCGGTGTGCCTCGGTGCGGCGCCAATCCACGACTTCGGTACCAAGGAGCAGAAGGAGCGGTGGCTGCCCGAGCTGCTCGCGGGGCGCAAGCTGTGGGCATTCGGCCTTACCGAGCCGGAGGCCGGATCGGACGCGGGCGCAACCAAGACGCGGGCCGAGATTCGCAACGGGAGCTGGATCGTCAACGGCTCCAAGCAGTTCATCACCAACAGCGGGACGGACATCTCGGCAGGCGTGACGGTGACCGCCTTGACGGCCAAGGCCAATGGAGGAGGCCGTCCCGAGATCAGCGCGATCATGATCCCGAACGGGACCCCCGGCTTTCACGTGCTTCCGTCGTATCGAAAGCTCGGATGGCATTCGTCCGACACCCATCCGCTCAGCTTTGAGGATTGCGCGGTGCCGCGGGAAAACCTCCTGGGCGTCCAGGGCGGGGGCTACAAGCAGTTCCTCCACACGCTGATGGGCGGGCGTATTGCGATTGCGGCTTTGTCGGTAGGCCTCGCGCAGGCTTGTCTCGATGCATCGCTTGCGTACGCGAAGGAACGGCGGACCTTTGGCGTGGCCATCTCAAAGCATCAGGCGATCCAGTTCAAGCTTGCCGACATGGCGATGGAGACGGAGCTCGCGCGCACGATGGTGTACAGGGCCGCCACTGCGTATATGAATGACGGGGCCAAGACGACGGACGAGGCGCGCATGCTCGCCGCGATGTGCAAGCTTTACGCTTCGGAGACCTCCAAGCGGGCCGCGGACCAGGCGGTGCAGATCCACGGCGGCTACGGTTTCATCGAGGACTACCCGGTCGCCCGCTACTGGCGCGACGTGAAGATCAACGAGATCGGCGAGGGAACGTCAGAGGTACAGCGGATGCTGATCGCTCGGCTGCTGGGTTGCTAGCGATAGACCCCGTTGTGGCCGAGGCTGTGAGCGCCGACGTTGGGAAAGTACGTCAAGCCGTGATCCTCTGATCCCACCGCGATCTTGGCGATGAGCCCGCCCGTCGCGGTGTTCATCACGTACACCGTCCGGTGGTAACGACCTGAGGCCCACAGCTGCGTGCCCTCGGGGTTGAGCTGCAGCATGTCCGGGCTCCCGCCGCCAGGGATGTTCCACTTCGCCACCACGCTTTGCGACGCGAAGTCGATGACCGAGAACGATCCTTCGAGACGATTGGACACGTAGAGGGACTTCGTATCGCGAGAGACCTGAAGTCCATGTGCCCCGCGCCCGGTGGGGATGAACTTGACCTCTTTCATCGCCACCGGGTCGACCACGGAGACGCCCATTCGCCCCTGGTTGGTCACGTAGAAGTAGCGGCCGTCGGGAGAAAGCCTGACGTCGATCGGCAGCCCGCCCACCCACACCGAGCCGGCAAGCCTCATGTTGACCACATCCACCCTGGCCACGATGCCCGAGTACTCGGTCGAGATCATCAAGTAGCTGCCGTCCGCGCTGAAGTCGAGGTGATCGGCACCTGGCCACGGGATGCCGACCGATCCGAGCAGGTGCCAGTCGTGGGGGTCTCGAAATTCGATCCGCTGAAGGCGCTCGACCACGTCGATCGCCTTGGTGCCGTCGGGACTGAAATAGAGGTTGTAGGGAAACGGAATCGAGATCGTGCCGGACGGCCTTCCCGAATGGATGTCCAGCACCGTCAGGCTGCTGGACCCCTCGTTGTCGACGTAGAGCGCGCTCATGTCCCAGGCCGGCGCGATGTGATGCGGGATGGCGCCGACCCCGAAGTGGTCGATCACCGCGAAGGTGTTCGGATCGATGACGTCCACCGTGCCGGCGGTGCTGTTCGGGACGTAGACGCGAGGAGGAAGGTCGCACTGCGGGCACGGCACGGTACCTGAGAGGGTGCTCGCGTACACGTTCAGCGCAGGCTCCGGCAGGCTGATCGGCTGCACATCCGGAGCGGGCAGCATGCGGCTCGTTTCGCTGCCTTGCAGCGCAACCGGGCTCGCGACCGTCGGCGCTGTCCAGACGACAGCAAAGACGACGCCCGCCGGGCTGACTATGGCCAGCACGAAGATGATGGCGAAGATGAGGCGAACCGGCCGTGAGCGGAGCGCCCCGGGCAGCCGGCTATTCGTCAGGGAGGTCCTCAAGCTTGGGGGCCAGCTCGCACACCCAGCGCCCATCGTCGAGGCGCCTGATGAAGCGGCCGTAGCCCTGGTTGCGAGCCACGTTCAGAAACTGCTCCTGCGTGATGAGAGTGCGCAACCGGGCAAGGTCCGCATAGGTGCTGTCGCGCATTATGCCGCCGACTACACCCGCCAGCTCCCGCCATTGCCCCTCGGAAAGCGGTTCGCCGTAACCCGCGATGGTGACGAGCAGCGCCGCGGTAGCGCCGGTAATCGTGTCGGGCAGGATCTTTTCGGATTTGGCGCGGGTGATGATCTCGCGCCCAGTGCCGATGATGTCGGCGATACGGTCGCGCCGCACACCGATGATGTCGCGCCCACTGCCCACAGTGGTGCCTTCGAGATACCGGGGTCCAGCTTCCATGACCAGGCCACTATTCTAGTTAACGCCTGAGTTGGATCTCGAACTCGCCCCCGCCCACGCGACCTTTCGTGCAGCGGTGCGCGAACTCGCGCAGGGCACAGTCCTGCCCCTTGCCGCCGAGGTCGATCGCCTTCATCGCTTCCCGGAGGAGGCTGTAAGAGCCGCTGCCGAGGCGGGCCTGCTCGGAATACTCATCCCACGCGAGTACGGCGGCGCCGGGCTCGACGCCCTTGCCTTTGCCATCTGCATTGAGGAGCTCGCGCAGGCCTGCGCGTCGACGTCGGTCATCGTTGACGTCCACACGAGCGTCGGGAGTGAGCCGATAGTCCTGTTCGGCACGCCGGAGCAGAAGCGGCGGTGGCTTCCGAGACTCGCTTCCGGAGAGCTCCTGGGTGCATTCGCGCTCACCGAGCCTGCCGCCGGATCGGACGCCGCCTCGCTGCAGACAAGGGCGCGGCGCGACGGCAATGGCTACATCCTGAACGGCACCAAGGTCTTCATCACCAATGTCGGCCGGGCCGGTATGTACGTCGTCTTCGCGCGGACTGGGGAGGAGGGCGAAGAGAGTGTTAAGGCGACCGGAGTGAGCGCTTTTCTGGTCCCGGCCGACGCGCCAGGCGTGCGGGTGGGCCAGATCTTCAAAAAAATGGGCCTGCACGGCTCGCCAACCGGCGAGCTGGTGCTGGAGGACGTGGCCGTTGCCGCCGAGAACCGCCTTGGTGAGGAAGGCCACGGCTTTGTGGTCGCGATGCGCGCGCTCGACTCCGGCCGGATCGGGATCTCCGGCCAGGCGCTGGGCATCGCCCAGGCGGCGGTGGACGAGTCGCGGGCGCTGCTTGCCGGTCGCGGCCGCGAACAGGGCGACGACTTCCTGCTGGCGGACATGGCGACGCGGCTCGAGTCGGCGAGGCTGCTCGCCTACCACGCCGCGTGGCTCTGCAGCAGCGGGAGGCGTTTCACGCGCGAGGCCTCGATGGCCAAACTTCACTGCACCGACACGGCGATGCAGCTGGCCATCGACGCGCTGCAGATAGCGGGTGAAGAGGGAGCCGTATCAGGCAGCCCGTTTGAGCGGCACGTGCGCGACGCCAAGGCACTCCAGATCTACGAGGGTTCAAACCAGGTTCAGCGGATCGTCATCGCCCGAGAGATGCTCCGCTAAGCTCACGAACTTATGAGCGAAAACCTCGGGGTTACTCCCGCGCCTGCGGCGCGGGGACCCCAGAGGTGGCCTCTCAACGGCCGTGGGCGGTTGCCTCTCTGTGGAAGCCTAACTCGGCCGGATTCGAGGCCCTGCTCACTTTCCCCGGGATTGGATTTATTGAGTAGTTACTCCTGGCCATGCATGGAGACCCAGACGTTCGCTGGGGACGGCCGGAGTGAATCCGGCCTGCTAGCGACCACGAGCCAGGGGCTAAGCTCAGCCCATGGATTTCGAGTTCTCTGAAGAGCAGATCGCGATCAGAGACACGATCCGGGAGCTTGTCGAGGACCGGGTGGCTCCGCGCGCGGCGGAGATCGATGAGAAGGCGGAGTACCCCAAAGACATCGAAAAGCTTTTCGCCGACAACGGAATCCTCGGCATCCCGTTCCCGGAGCAGTACGGCGGGATCTCCGGCTCGAGCGTCACGATCTGCATGGGCATCGAAGAGATCGCCAAGGCCTGCGCAACGTCATCGCTGATCCTCGCTGTCCAGGCGCTTGGCTCCTATCCGATCCTGGTCGCAGGGACTGAGGAGCAGAAGAAGCGACTTTGCCCGCCGCTGGCGTCGGGTGAGAAGGTCGCGGCGTACGCGCTTTCAGAGACGGGGTCCGGTTCAGACGCCGCCGCCATGAAGACCCGCGCCAAGCGGCACGGCAACGAGTACGTGGTCAACGGCACGAAGCAGTTCATCACCGCAGGGAGCGTGGCGGGCACGCTCGTCGTCTTCGCGCAGACCGATCCCGACGATCATCACGGCATCTCGGCGTTCGTTCTCGAGCGCGAGACCAGTCCGTGGCAGGCCTCGAAGCTCGAGCACAAGCTCGGCATCCGCGGGTCGCCGACGGCGCAGCTCGTTTTCGAGGACGTGAAGGTGCCGGTGGCGAACCGGCTTGGCGACGAGGGTGCTGGTTTCAAGCTCGCGCTCGCAGTGCTCGACAGGTCTCGCCCGGGCATCGGTGCGCAAGCGCTCGGCATCGCGGAGGGGGCGTTCGCTTACGCGCTTCAGTACGTCAAGGAGCGCCGGCAGTTCGGGCAGGCCGTCGCGAGCTTCCAGGGCATTCAGTTCATGCTGGCCGACATTGCAACGCAGATCGAAGCCACGCGTCACCTCGTGTATCGCGCAGCGACAAAGGTGGACGCGAAGGCTCCTGACCTGACGAAGATCGCGGCAATGGCGAAGCTTTTCGCATCCGACATGGCGATGAAGGTGACGACCGACTGCGTGCAGCTGCTGGGCGGATACGGATACATCTCGGACTACCCCGTCGAGCGGATGATGCGAGACGCCAAGATCACGCAGATCTACGAGGGCACCAACCAGATCCAGCGCGTGGTGATCGCCAGGTCGCTGTTGCGGTGAGCGCGACCTCGCAAATCGAAAAGAGCCCTACCGACATCGAGCGACCTGCACCTGTCGTCAGCGCCTGGCATCCGCCGCCTGCCTATCCACCCCCGCGCGTGACGGCCTCAGCATCCACCGAAGGCCGTGCGATCGCGGCTCTCATTTCGGCGATTGGCGGGATCGTCCTCGGACTGCCGCTTGGCCTGCCGGGAATGGTGCTCGGCACCCTCGCGTACTTCCTCGGCAAGTCCGCCGTGAGCCGGATCGACAGCTCACAGGGCGTCCTCGGCGGGCGTGGCCTCGCGGTGACCTCCTGGGTGCTCGGGGCGATCGCGATGGGAATCGGTGCCGTGGTGACCCTGGCGTGGCTCGTCGTGGTGCTGATCGCGATCTCGCAAACCAGCACGGGCTAGTGGTCCGGAATGGATCGCATCATCGATGCGTTCGCCTGGCCCCTGAAAGACCCTGACTGGCTGACCAAACTGCTGATCGTCGCCCTGACCTTGTTGATCCCGATCGTCGGCGCGATCAACGGGCTCGGCTGGATGCTGGCGTGCCTCGAACGGCTGCGGGCCGGTGAGGAGCGGCTGGCGCCGGCGAATCTCCGCTACATCGGCCGTGGATTCCCGCTGTTCGTCGTCAACTTCGTCTACATCCTCGGCGTCGCGGTGGCGGCGGGTTTGATCTACGTCCCTGCGCTCATCGTGGCCGCCAACCAATCCCAGGGTCAGGCCAACCCCGCGCTGTTGTCGCTTGCCGTCTTGCTCAGCCTGCTGGCGTTCAGTGTCGCGACGCTCGGCTCTCTCGCGCTCGACTTTGCGATGCCGTCGATCGTCCTGGCCACAGATCGGGGCCGAATCCCCGGAGGCCTGCAGGTGAATGCTGTACTTCAAACTGCTCGAGCGAACATCTCCAACACTCTGATCGCCGGCCTTATGCTGATCGCCGCCAGCTTCGTCGGCTCGTTGGGCCTGGTCGCGTGCGGCGTCGGAATCCTTTTCAGCACGGCTTATGCGCTTGCGATGCAGGCGTGGATAGTCCGGAGTTTCGAGATCGGGTCACCTGCCGCGAAGGCGGCATGAGGAGGTAATCGCATGTCGGATTTGCCCCCGCCGCCGCCACCGCCTGCAGGTGGAGGGTATCCGCCGCCTCCACCGCCACCGAGCGGGGGTTCGATTCCACCGCCGCCGCCCCCGCCGCCCCCGGGCGGAGGTTTCGTACCACCACCGCCGCCACCACCACCACCGGGCGGTGGTTACGTGCCGCCTCCGGGTGGGTACATGCCTGCGGGCGCCCGCTATGCCCCGACACGAACGGACGGGCTCGCGATCGCCGCGCTTGTCATCGGCATCATCTCTCTGGTTTGCAGCTTCGCGTGCCTCGGGATCGTGTTGGGTCCGACCGCGGCGATCATGGGTTTTATCTCGAGGCAGCGCATCGTCACCAGCGGAGGCATGCTCGGCGGTGGAGCACTTGCCATCGTCGGCCTCGTGCTGGGAATCATCGGGTTCATCGCGAGCGTGGGCTTCTTCTTCCTTTACTTCGCGGGAGCCATAAGCGGGGCGACGAGCACCCCGACGCCGTGACGTAACTCCAAGCCCCTAACCGCCGTTTCCTAAGGTCTGAACGGTAGAATCCCGATGCGCATGCTCAGGGCAAGGCCTAGAGCCAGGCGATCTCGCTACAACGTCACCTACCGCCTGACCAGGTCGGTCCCCGCGGCGGTCGTGGCTGCGTTGCTGCTGATCGTTCTGGTGGTGGCGACATTTACGTACAAGCGCATCGACGACTTCATCAGCGCGACCACGGGCCACCACATCACCCCAGGCGAGATCGTGCAGGTCGTCGAGCCTGCCCAGGGCACCATCGCCTACAAGCTCAAACACGGCCAGCAGGTCAACATCCTGCTCCTCGGCATGGGCGGCGAGCAGAATGACGCGCCGTACCTGACCGACTCGATCATGGCTGTGACGATCGACCCCACGACCGGCCGCGTGATGCTCCTGTCAATTCCGCGGGACCTCGTCGTGCACATGAACCTGCAAACGCCGTCCAGCCGGATCTGGACGAACAAAATCAACGCGGCGTTCGAGGTGCCGTACGTCAGCATCATCTGCTGCGTCGCCCCCGAGTTCCAGGGTCGCGATGGCGGGGGACATGCCGCCGAGCACGAAGTCGCAAAAGTCACAGGGCTCACGTTCGACAGGTACATCGGCGTCGACTTCATCGCGTTTCGCGACATGGTCAACGCGTTGGGCGGGGTAGACGTCTGCTTGAGCACGAATCTCGATGACTGGGAATATCCGAACTACAACAACGGATGGATGCCGATCCACTACAAGGCGGGCTGCCAGCATCTCAACGGCGAACAGGCGCTCCAGATTTCGCGCTCGCGTCACGCGGTTCAGCCGGAGCAGCAGTCGGACTTCGCCCGAGCTCACCGGCAGCAGGACGTCATGCAGGCGATCAAGAAGAAGGCGACCACCGTCAACGGATTCTCCAAGGCGCCTCAGCTGCTCGACGCCTTGCAGAAGAACATTCACACGGACATGTCGCTGTCCGACATGAAGGCGATTTACGACTGGGGCAAAAACCTCCCTGACAGCTCGCTCATCCGGATCGCGCTGACCGCGCCATCGCCCCAGGGAGAAGGAAACCTGCTCGACTCCTTCAACTGCGGCATGGGATCGGGCGTGTCCCAGCTGTGCCCGGACGACCAGAGCTACAACATGATCCACAAGTACGTCGCGTCGGTCTTCATCGACCCCAAGGTCCTCGCCGAGAAAGCGCCGATACAGTTCTCGAACGGAGCCAGCAACACCAAGTATGCCCTCGACACGCGGGTCGTCTCGATGTTCGACCCGACCGGCCTCCAGCTGCTGGATACCGTCGCCCATCCGGCGGTGTCTCAGACGCAGATCCTCGACTACTCCGGCGGCCAGTACCCGCTGACGACCCAGTGGCTGCAGGGCTTCTTCGGCGGCGCCGTGGTCGCGGCGACTCCTTCCAACCCTGCACCCACCCGCGGCCAGCAGACCACCGGCGTCGTGGTGGTCCTAGGGCGCGACTTCGCCCTACGCTTCTTGGGTCAGTGACGTTCTGAACGACCCAGAACTAGCAACTCGGTTCAAGGCCGGTGACACGCGGGCCCTAGCCCGGGCGATCAGCCTGGTGGAACGGCGTGACCCGGCAGTGCGTGCGCTCGAACAGTCCGTGCGTGGAGGCGCCGCCCCGGGCGTGGTGGGCTTCACCGGCGCCCCTGGGACAGGGAAGTCGACCCTGGTCGACGGCCTCGTGGCCTGGCTGAGGAAGCAGGACAACTCGGTCGCGGTGCTCGCGACCGATCCCAACTCGCCGTTCACGGGTGGCGCAATCCTCGGCGATCGCATCCGGATGCAGCGCCACGCCCTGGACCCGAAGGTCTTCATCCGCAGCATGGGTGCGCGAGGACACCTTGGCGGCCTTTCGCTCGCCACGCGCGAAGCGATCCGGCTGCTGGGCGCGTTCGGCTTCGACCAGGTGATCCTGGAGACGGTCGGCGTGGGTCAGTCCGAGTTGGAGGTCGCGGCGGTCGCCGACACGACGGTGGTGGTCCTGACGCCGAACCTGGGCGACGGCGTCCAGATGATCAAGGCCGGCATCCTCGAGATCGCGGACGTCTTCGTCGTGAACAAGGCCGACCTAGAGGGACACTCCCGCGTCCTGACCGAGCTGCGGTCGATGCTGAGCCTGGCGCCGAAAGAAGGTTGGAAGCCCCCCATTATTTCCACCGTCGCCTCCAAGCAGGAGGGCATCGGAGCGATCTGGGGGGCGGTGGTCGCCCACCGCCAGCACCTCGAATCGAGCGGGCGCGGCCGTCAGCTGGCCGACCAGCGGCTCAAGGACGAGACCGCCGAGGTGGCGGCCGAGATAGCCCGCGACCGGGTGCGGCAGGCGCTCGCCGACGACCCGGGTCTGGCCGAGCGGCTGGTCGAGGAAGGAGTTCCTTACAGCACAGCTCAGGAGATCCTGGACCGCAAGCCATAATCAATTCTGTGAAGGTTCGAGTGCGCGATCCGAAACAGGCCTGGAAGGAAGATTTCGAGTCAAGCCCAGCGCGCGACGACGGAATCGAGACCTCGACGATCTCGGGGATTCCCCTCCAGCCGCTGTACACGGCCGCGGACCGTCCGCAGCAACTGGAAGAGTTCCCCGGCCAGTATCCGTACACCCGAGGAATTCATCCGAGCGGCTACCGCGGGCGCCTGTGGACAATGCGCCAGTTTTCGGGCTTCGCCACCGCCGAGGAGACCAACCGCCGCTACAAGTACCTGCTGGCCAACGGTCAGACCGGCTTGTCGGTTGCCTTTGACATGCCGACGTTGATGGGACAGGACTCGGATGCGCCGACGAGCCGCGGAGAGATCGGCCACTGCGGGGTCGCGATCGATTCCCTTGCCGACATGGAGACGCTCTTCGAGGGGATCCCCCTCGGCGACATCACGACGTCGATGACCATCAACTCGCCCGCGGCGATCCTTCTGTGCATGTACATCGCGGTGGCCGAGAAGCAGGGCATCCCGGCCTCGCAGCTTGGGGGCACGTTGCAGAACGACATCCTCAAGGAGTTCATCGCTCAGAAGGAATTCATCTTTCCGCCCGAGCCTTCGATGCGCCTGGTCGTCGACTCCATCGAGTACTGCGCCAAAGAGGTTCCGCAATGGAACACCATCTCGATCTCCGGCTATCACATCCGCGAGGCCGGCTCCACCGCGGCTCAGGAGCTGGCGTTCACGCTTGCGGACGGCATGGCGTACGTCGACGCTTGCCTGGAGCGCGGCATGCGCATCGACGACTTCGCGCCGCGGCTGTCGTTTTTCTTTGACGCGCACATCGATTTTTTCGAGGAGATCGCGAAGTTTAGGGCCGCACGCCGGATCTGGGCGCGGTGGATGCGCGACCGCTACGGCGCGCAGCAGGAGCGGTCGTGGAAGCTTCGCTTTCACACACAGACCGCCGGCGTGTCGCTGACCGCGCAGCAACCTGAGCTGAACATCGCGCGCACCGCGATCGAAGCGCTTGCAGCGGTGCTCGGCGGGACGCAGTCGCTGCACACCAACGCGATGGACGAGGTGCTGGGGCTGCCGACCGACAAGGCGGCTCGGATCGCGCTGCGCACGCAGCAGCTTCTTGCCTATGAGTCCGGCGCCGCCAACACTGTCGACCCACTGGGGGGCAGCTATTTCGTCGAAGCGCTGACCGACGAGATGGAGCGCCAGGCGGAGAGGTATTTCAAGCAGATCGAGGCACTCGGCGGGGTCATCCCCGCGATCGAGGCCAACTTCTTCCAGAAGGAGATCGCCGACTCGGCGTTCCGCTACCAGCAGGAGCTCGAGCAGAAGCGCCGGCTGGTCGTGGGGGTGAACGAGTTCACCGTCGACGAGGCAACGCCGATCGAGATCCTCCGCATCGACCCGAAGCTCGAGAGCGAGCAAGTCGAGCGCGTCCGCGAGGTGCGCAAGAGGCGCGACCAGGCGAGGTGCTCGAATGCGCTGACCAGCCTGCGCAAGGCAGCCGCCGGGACGGACAACCTGATGCCGTACATCCTCGAGGCGGTGCGAGCCTATGCGACCGAAGGCGAGATCATGAACACGATGGTTGAGGTCTTCGGCATCTACACAGAACGAGCCGTGGTTTAGTGTCGCCGGCCACAGCAGTACGCCCGGTGCGGATCATCGTTGCAAAGGTAGGGCTCGACGGCCACGACCGCGGCGTGAAGGTGGTCGCGCGCGCTCTTCGCGACGCCGGCTATGAGGTCATCTACACAGGGCTGCGGCAAACCCCCGAGATGGTCGTGGATGCTGCCCTGCAGGAGGACGCGCAGGTCATCGGCCTTTCGATTCACTCGGGTGCGCATATGACGCTCTTTCCCGCGGTCGTGCAGGAGCTCAAGCGGCGTAAGGCAACCGACATCGTCGTGTTCGGCGGGGGCATCATCCCGGACGACGACATCGCAGCGTTGAAGAAGCAGGGCGTGGAACAACTCTTCACGCCCGGCACTCCGCTCCAGGAGATCGTCGACTGGCTGCGCCAGAGGTTTCCGAAGGGCGCTTAGCGCGTCACCCGTGTAGGACGACCGTGTTGGCCATCTTGTCGTGCCAGCCCTGCTTGCGCGCGTCGAAGGCGGCCCAGATGAGGCCGATGTAGCACACGATGGCGCTGATCACGTAGCCGAGAAAGCGGAGCGCCGCCCGACCGTAACCGATCGGTGCGCCGGTGTTCGCGTCAGCCACTCGGAGCTTGAAAAGCCGCATGCCAAGAGTCTGGCCGCGGCCCCAGAAAAAGACGAAGTAGCCGACGCTGATGACGAACGAGATCAGCTGGATGAGTGACCCGATGCCCTGGCTGGCCGTGTTGACGGCCCGGTCGCTGGTGGTTCCGGAGGCCCCCATCGTGACGCCCAGAATCACGCCGAGGATCACGGCCAGGATGAGGATTGGTATGCCGATGATGATGGAGTCGACGATGTAGGCCACGAAGCGGATCCAGAACCCGCCGTATGTCACTTGTGGGGAGGCGCCGTATGCGTATCCCGGTGGTTGCGCCGCCGGATAGCCTCCGGAGGGAGGTGGGGGCGGCGGGTAGCCACCGGATGGCGGGGGAGGCGGAAAGCCGCCGGATGGCGGCGGTGGTGGCGGAAAGCCGCCGGATGGCGGCGGTGGTGGGTTCTGCATTTTCTTCTCCCTTCTGTCAGGAAACGGTGACGATGGTGCCGGCGACCTTGTCGTGGACCGCCTGCTTCTGCGGGTCCCACAGCATCCACAGCCATCCGATCGCCCCGACGATGCAGATCGTTAACGCGTATTCGACAATCCAGATGACCGCCCGCAGAGCAGCTTTGCCCATGGTCGGGTACTGACCGGTGGCGATGTCTCGCACCTTGAAGCCAAAGGCCATCATGCCGACCGACTGGCCGCGCGAGCTCCAGAAGTAAGCGAAGTAACCAATGTCGACGGCGATGACGATGATGTATGCCAGCCAGCGGACGTCCTTGAGAATCAGGCTGATGATCCCGCCGACGACGCTCAGGATGATCACGTCGATGAGCCCGCCCACGATGCGCAATCCAGGGCTGGCCAGGTTTCCTGCCGGCGCAGCCATCGCGCTGCCGCCCGGCGGCGGCATCATCGGTGGAGGGCCGCTGCTCGGCGGCGGGGGAGGCGGTGGGTTCTGCATGCTTAGGACCCTCCTCGCTAACTCGGTTTGGCGGCGCCTGGGCAGGACGCCCCAGGGCTTTGCCGTATCATAACCACGCCTCTCCATCAGAGGCCAAACCATGGCACGCGCTAGCGTGTTCACGAAGGAACTACTGATTGCAGCTCAAAGCCTCCGTCCGCGACCTCCTGGGCAAGCGCTCGCGCCGGTTATACGGCCAGGGCAAGCTCGCCGCTGTCGTGTACGGGCATAACGCCAAGCCGACGCCCCTGGTCCTGGACCGTCTCGAATTCCAGAAAGTGTTCGTGAAGTCCGGCCGGACCCACCTGGTCGACCTCGTCGTCGACGGTGACAAGGCGGAGAAGGTTCTCGTCCGGGAGATCCAGACGCACCCTCGCCGCCTGGGCCCGATCCACGTCGACTTCTACCAGGTCAACCTCGAAGAGAAGATCACCGTCGAGGTTCCGGTGCACCTCGTGGGTGAATCAGCGGCCGTCAAGCGTGGCGATGCCGACATTCTGCAGCCCCTCCACACGCTCCGGGTCGAGTGCCTTCCATCTGACATTCCCGAGGCCTTCGAGGTGGACCTGACCCCTCTCGAGGAGATCGAATCCGAGCTTCGGATCTCCGACCTCAAGATTCAAAAGGGCGTGACGGTGCTCATCGACCCTGAGGAGCTCGTGGTCAAGATCATCAAGAAGCGCGAGATGAAGATCGAGGAGGAAGTCCCGGTCGCGGAGGCTCTGGTGCCCGCAGAGGGCGAGGCTGCCGCCGAAGGCGAAGCCGGAGCGGAGGAAGCCGCCGAGACCAAGGAATGACCGCGCCGCCGCTGGCGGGTTCGTTGCTTCCTTTCGCCTCGAATCAAGATCTCGGATATTTCGGCGTCGGCCTGGTCGTCTTGCTGGTCTTCGTCGCCGGGTCCAGGTTCGTCTCCAACCGGGTGGTCGCCGCGCTTCGGCGGCGGAACATGCGCTCGGACGTGGTTCAGATCGGCGGCCGCGTCGTCACCGTCGTTCTGATCGCTTTAGGGATCTGGTTCGGTATCGGGTTTGCGTTCCAGAGCCAGAACTTCACCCTTGCCGGCATCTTGCTGGCGACCATCGTCGCGAGCTTCGGCGTGCAGGACTTGCTGAAGGATTACGTTTCGGGCTACTACATCCTGCTCGAGCGCCACATCCGGGTAGGCGACAGGATCTCGATGGAAGGGGTTGGCTCAGGCACGGTGACGGAGATCAAGTTGAGGGTGACGCTGTTGAAGACGGATGCAGGTGACCTGCTGGTGGTGCCGAACTCAGAACTCTTCAACAAGGCGGTGACGGTGCACGTGCGCGCGGACGTCAGGGCGGCAGAAACCAAGTCGGAGACTACGTCAGAGCCCCCAAAATAATTCGGTAGAGCGCTTCGCGCTGCTTGCCGGTGATCTCAGCCTCCTCCGCCAGCAAGTCGCGGATTGTCTTCGTGGCGAGCTCCACCTGAAAGCCGGCGGCCACCTGCGTGGCCAGTGAGCGCAGGTGGTAAGTGTGGTCCGGCCGGTCCGACTCCTTGTCGAGCTCGATCGCGACCTTGTCGAGCTGCACTACCTTCGACCATTTCTCGACCTCCGCCGCACCTGTCTCAGGCGCGTCCGAGAGGTGGAGGCAGTTGAGGCCGCCGTAGATGCCGAAGCGCTCGCGGAGCGAGCCGGGTCGTGATTGCGCGATGCGTGTTTCACCGAGGTCGTAGCGCATGAGCTTGAGCGCGTCCGCCGACGCGGTGACGCGTCCGACGATGAGCGGGAGCGCGGTCATGAAATCGACCAGCCAAGCAAAGAAAGGTCTTCCCTCGAGGAAGTCGTAGTGACTTTCGATGAGCGGGACCGGGGGTTGGAACCACTCGAGCGATCTGACCTTCCAGTCGCGTTCGGTGGCGAGCCAACTCCACAGGCCTGCACGCGCGGCGAGCCGGTAGGCGGCGTCGGGTTTGAAGATCAGGAGTGCGTCAGCCACGAGGCGAAAGTCTATTTCCCAGGCTTCACGTCGCGTGGGTTGGGCTTGTACACCTTGCGACTCTTCAGCTTCTCGGGCATGTGCACCTGGTCCGCGACGCCGCCTTCGTGGTCGTGGGCGTACTGGTAGCCCTTGCCATAGCCCATCGACTTCATCAGCCCGGTCGGTGCGTTGCGCAGGTGCTTCGGCACGGGCTCGTTGCCGGTCTCCTGAATCAGGGCACGTGCGGCCCCGTATGACGTGAGCGCAGAGTTGGACTTGGGTGCCAGCGCGAGGTAGAGGGCAGCCTCGGTCAGCGGGAGCACGGCCTCGGGCATGCCGACGAAATGCGCAGCCTGCTGGGCCGCCATCGCAACGGAAAGCGCGTGCGGGTCGGCGAGGCCAACGTCCTCCGCGGCGAGGATGACGAGCCGGCGAGCTACGAACAACGGGTCCTCGCCCGCCTCGAGCATGCGAGCCATCCAGTAGACGGCTGCGTCGGGATCGCTGCCGCGCACGCTCTTGATCAAGGCCGACACGATGTCGTAGTGCTGGTCGCCCGCACGGTCGTACAGCAGGTGGCGCTGCTGCAGCGAGTGTTCGACGTGCTCAACCGAGATCGTCTCGTCCCCTGCCAGCGCGGCTGCAGCCTCGAGTCCGTTGAGCGCCACTCGCGCATCGCCGCGCGCGCCTTCGAGCAGCGCGGCCAACGCTTCATCGGCGATCGTTCGCCCGCCGAGCGCGACGAGCCCGCGCCGCACGACCTGCTTCAGCTCGTCCCGGTCCAGCTGCTCTAGCCGGAACACGCGGCTTCGCGACAGCAGGGGCGCGATGACCTCGAATGAAGGGTTCTCTGTCGTGGCGCCGATCAACGTCACCGTACCGTCCTCGACATGCGGCAGGATCGCGTCCTGCTGCGCCTTGTTGAAGCGATGGATCTCGTCGATGAAAAGGACGGTGCGAAGTCCGGCCCGCCGGTGGATCCTGGCTTCTGCCACGACCTTGCGCAGGTCCGCGACGCCGGCGGTCACGGCGGACATCGACACCATCCGCGCGCTCGTTTCGGTCGCGAGCAGGCCGGCCAGCGTGGTCTTGCCGCTTCCGGGCGGCCCCCACAACACGATGCTCGGCAGGTGACCCGAGCGGGTCAGCTGCCTCAAGACATCGACCACCGCCCGCTGTCCGACGAGGTCGTCGAAGTTCCTCGGCCGCATCCTGGTAGCGAGAGGCGCTTCTGGCCCGGGCCCCGCCGCCACCTCGAAAAGGTCGCCCTGGCCAGCCATAGACGAATTCTGACTCCCATGCGTTCAACGGGCGCCTATGGCCGCCCGGATGCCCTAGGCGCCCGGCCGCCTAGGGCGCGAAGATGCAAGGAACTTCGGGTCCGGGCCCCTAAAATGCCCGCCATGGCCTCCTGCTGGTATTGCAATACCGAACTGTCTGAGACGGCCCAGTACTGTCCAGCCTGCGGTCACAGCCAGATCGATCGCTCGTCGAGCCCTCTTTTCGGGGTCGTCGACCCCGTCACGGGTATCTGGAACTCGAAGTTCATCAACGCCCTGATCGGACAGGAAGCTAACCGGGCAGTGCGCTACCACCGCCCGCTGTCAGTCCTGGTGGTCGAGATCGATCACGCCGAGCACATACACAACGAGCTCGGGCATGTGCAGGTCGAGGGCTTGCTGCGAGAGATTTCGGAGCGCCTCGGCCGCGCCATTCGCGATACCGACACCGTCGCTTTCCTCGACGCTGACGGACCGCCCCACTTCGCCATCGTGCTGCCCGAGACCGACGAGCAGGGAGCGACGCTCGCGGCGGACAAGATCCGCCGCTCGATCGCGTCGCACGACTTCACCTCGTCCGGGACCTGGCAGAGAATCACAGTGAGCTGCGGCGCGGCCACCATCCCGGTCACATCAGGCATGCACGATGAGGCCGGCTTCGTCGGGAACCGGCGCGAGTACACGGGCAACTTGCTGCGCGAGGGCTACCAGGCTTTGGAAGCCGGGCGCGCGGCGGGCACAAACCGGACCTCGGTCGGCGCTTACCGAAGCTGACGCCCTGCGACTTGCTCTGAATTTTGGCCCCTCAGACCCGCATCTACATGATCCGCCACGCCGACGTCGAAAACCCGAACAAGCTGCTCTATGGACACCTCGACGGCTTTGACCTAAGCGCTCTGGGGCGGGCGCAGGCCGCGGCGATCGGCGATCGGCTGCGCGATGAAGAGGTCCGCCGCATCGTCCATAGCCCGCTCGCTCGAGCCGTCGAGACCGCACGGCTGATCAACGAGAGACTGGCGCGGCCGGCGGTTCTCGAGAACGACCCTGAGCTGAGGGAGGCGGAGTTCAGCCGCTATCTCCAGGGTTTGCCCTACTGGCAGATACCACTTCGCCGCCCGCTGTGGTTCGTGCACAAGGCCAAGCGAGGCATCGTACCGGGCGATGAGTCGATCGACAGGATGGGCGGCCGGATTCTATCGGTGGTTCGCCGGGTGGCGCGTGAGCATCCGGGCGAGACGATGGCGGTAGTGAGTCACGCCGACCCTATCAACGCCGCCTGGATCCTCCTCGACGGCCGCCCCCACAACGAGCGCGAGATGTACCGCAAATCGGTCGACAAGGCGGGCATGCTGCTGCTCGACCTGGAAGGCGAGACGCCCAAGACCTGGGAGTACGTCGCGCCCCCGGCGGTGTCTCCGGCGGCGAGCGCCGCCGCCTGAGCTTGGCCGAGAGTTTCCCCGAGGGCTTCCTGTGGGGAACCGCCAGCGCGGCGCACCAGGTCGAAGGCCACAACCACAACAACGATTGGTGGGAGTTCGAGCAGCAGCCGGGTCACATCGCGAACGGCGATTCGTCGGAGATCGCCTGCGACCACTATCACCGGTACCGGGAGGACTTCTCGCTCCTGCGCGAGATTAACCAGAACGCCCATCGCCTGTCGATCGAGTGGTCGCGAATCGAGCCGTCTGAAGGTGAGTTCGATTCGCGGCAGCTCCGGCACTACCGTGACGTGCTGGGCGAGCTGCGCGAGCAGGGAATCGAGCCGATGGTCACTCTTCATCATTTCTCCAGCCCGCTCTGGTTTGCGCATAAGGGGGGATGGACCGCCCGAGGATCCGCCCGCGCCTTCCTGCCCTTCGTGCATCGCGTGGTTGATGAGCTCGGTGACCTGGTCACGTTGTGGTGCACCATCAACGAACCCAACATCTATGCCGCCAACGGTTGGATCACGGGCGAGTTTCCGCCTGCTCACCAGGGCGATCTCACGTCGGTCTATCGGGTGCTCGCCAACATGCGGCGTGCGCACGAGCTTGCGTACCTTGCGATCAAGCGCCGCTGGCCCGATGCTCCAGTGGGCCTGTCGCACCACAAGTTTCTTTTCCTGCCGGCCACGCCCAGCCGGCTCGATAAGTTCGCCGCATCAACCGCCCAGCTGGCCATGGACCGCTGGCCGGTCGCTCCGGGGCAGCTGCGCAAGGTTGTCGCGGCGACTTCCGATTTCATCGGCATCGCGCACTACTGGGGTCAGGGCGTCGTCTTTGATCCTCTTCGCCCAAAGGACCAGTTCATCAAGCGTTTCAACGTGCCGGGAGTGCCGGTAACCGACATGGGCTGGAGCACGGACCCGACCTGGATGCGGCGGGTGCTCAACGAGCTCAAAGGACTTGGCAAGCCGGTGTACATCACCGAGAACGGGTTGGCCAGCAACGATGACGAGTGGCGCCAGCGCTACCTGGGTGAGATCCTTTCGAACGTGCATCTCGCCATTCAAGACGGTGTCGACGTGCGCGGCTACTTTCACTGGACGAACATGGACAACTTCGAGTGGGCGCGCGGCTACGAGATGCACTTCGGATTGATCGAGGTCGACCGCAAGACGCTCGAACGCACCATCAAACCGTCCGGCCGGCTGTACGCGCGCATCGCGAAGGCGAACGCTCTCTTGAATCTCAACTAGTGCCCCGCTCCCGAAATATCCTGCGGACCTCGGAAGCGGGACACTAAACTCAGGCGCGTGAGCCGCAGGTCGGGGGTCTTCGCGGCGGTCGCCATCGGCCTTGCTACGGTGCTCGTGGTGTCGCTCGCCTGGGGCCTCCAGCACGCAGCCCTGGCCAACCCTTCTGTACTCGGCAAGACAGCGCCGAGGCTCGCGATCAAGACCCTGGGCGGCGAGCAGGTGCGCGTGTGGCAGCTGCAGGGCAAGCCGGTGGTGCTGAACTTCTGGGCTTCCTGGTGCGCCTCTTGCGTCCAGGAGATGCAGGTTCTGGCGAACGGCTCGAGCAAGTATCCGGGCGTCGCCTTCCTGGGGGCTGACAACCAGGACACAGCCGACGGGTTCAGCAGCTTCGAAAGGCAGCACCCGCACCCATATCCGGCGGGGCCGATCGTGGTCGGCAGCCATCAGTCGTACGGAGTGGCAGGCCTGCCGGTCACGTTCTTCATAGATGCCCAAGGACGTGTGGTGGCGACATTCGCGGGACCGCTCGACGCGACGACCCTCGATCACTATCTCGCGCTGATCGCAACATGAAGTGGGTCCTGCCGGCGCTTGTCGTGGCCGGTTGTGTGGGCTACCTGATCTACGCCTCGGGCGGCTCGGCCGAGTACTACCTGACGGTCACCGAGCTGCGCTCGCATACAGGCGGCGGATACGTGCGCGTGGCGGGAGTCGTCCAGGACGACGTGCTGAAGAGCGACGGCGGGCTGCACGTGACCTTCACGGAGAAGGACGGGACGGCTTCGATGCCGGTCGAGTACTCGGGGACGCTGCCGGACATCTTCAAGCCTGGCATCACGGTGGTGGCGGAAGGCAAGTTGGGAGGTGACGGCGTGTTTCACGCTCGGACAATCCTCGCGAAGTGCCCTTCGCGCTTCTCGACCACGCCGTACACGCAGTGATACTTGGATATCTAGGCGCCGGCGCGCTGCTAGCAGGCCTCGTCATGGCCGGCTTCTCGGCGGTGCTGTCGTTCTGGGCCGGCTGGCAGGAAAACGCGGTCATGGTCCAGGTCGGCCGCCGCGCGTTCTTTGCCGCCGCGGTGATGATCGTCCTGGCCGGGGCGGTGCTCGAGTGGGCGCTGCTCAGCCACGATTTCTCGCTCGCCTACGTCGCCGAACACACCGACCTCGCAACGCCGACGGCGCTCGTCGCCGCGGGGTTCTACGGCGGCCAGGAGGGCTCGCTGCTCTACTGGGCGCTGGTGCTCGGACTCCTCGGCAGCGCCTCGCTGGTCGCGAGCGCCAATCTCGGCGTGAGACTCGCCGCGTATGCCGCCGGCGTGCTGGCAGCGATCGTGAGCTTCTTCCTGATCGTCCTGGTGCTCGTTGCGAGTCCGTTCGACCTGCTCTCAGTCATCCCGCCGGACGGTCTCGGCCTCAATCCGGTGCTGCGCGACGGAGGCATGCTTATCCACCCCCCAGTGGTTCTGGCGGGGTTCGCGTCGTTTGCCATCCCTTTCAGCTTCGCGGCCGCTGCGCTTCTGGCCGGACGACCTGACTCAGCCTGGATCTCGCACACACGCCGCTTCGCGCTCATGGCGTGGAGCCTTCAAACCACCGGCCTCGTCCTCGGCATGTGGTGGGCGTATCACGTCCTCGGCTGGGGTGGTTACTGGGGATGGGACCCGGTTGAGAACGTCGCGCTGATGCCGTGGCTCGCGACGACCGCCTACCTCCACTCGTCGCAGGTGCAAGAGAAGCGAGGACGCCTGCGGGCATGGAACTTCGGGCTCGTTATCCTCGCCTTTCTGCTCGTCGTGTTCGGCACGTTCATCGTGAGGAGCGGCGTCGTGCAGTCGGTCCATACGTTTGCGATAAGCGCGATCGGCCCCTGGTTCCTGGCCTTTTTGTTTGTCTGCATTGTCTTTTCGGTTGTCCTGCTCGCGACTCGCGCCGACCAACTTGGCGGCCGCGCAGAGCCCACCATCCTGGTTTCTCGCGAGGGAGCGTTTGCGCTTCAGAACCTGCTCCTGATCGGGGTCGTCGCGGTGGTCATCTGGGGTACGGTGCTGCCGCTCGTGTCGGGCATGGTCGGCCAGCAGCGCGTGGTCAGCGCCTCGTACTACGAACGGGCCGCCGGCCCGCTGCTGGTGGTGATCCTCGCGCTGATGGCCGCGGGACCGCTGCTGCCCTGGGGTCGGGCCGGGCGCGCGCAGGGCGCCATTTACCAAGACGGTCGGCTGAGGCCTTATGCGCGCGCGCTGGTGTGGCCCGGGGCCACGGCCCTGGTGGTGCTGGTGGCGCTTGCGCTCGCAGGGGTGCGTTCCATTCCCGCGCTTGTCGCGCTCCCATTCGCGGCCGCGGTCGCCGCTACATGCATCACGCAATTCGCCCGGCTTGGCCGGAGATGGGTTCTGCTGCCTTCAATGCTTCGCAGGCGGCGACGGCGGTATGGCGCGTACCTGGCCCACCTCGGACTCGCCGTGCTCGTAACCGGCATCGCCGCCTCCCACTTCTGGCAGCAGGAGAAGGACGTGACGCTCGCGCCGGGGCAGCAGGTGACTGTGGCGGGATACACGCTCACGTACCTCGGAGCAGTCGAGCGCCAGCTCGCCGACCACAGCGAATTGGTCGGGGCGATGCGATTCGGCGACGTCACACTCGAGCCGGCGCGGGCGACGTACGCCGGACTTGGCGGGCAATCGCTGACGCACGTGGCGATCAGCACAACGCCGCTGGCCGACGTATATGTGGTGATGGCCGGCGCGAACGCCGACGGCTCCGGGTCATTCCGGATCTTCGTCAACCCATTGGTCACCTGGATCTGGGCAGGCGCGACGATCATCATCGTGGGCGTGGTGCTCGGCAACGTCGGGGAAAGATCGGCGGCCACCGAGGCGGTCAGGCGCCGGATTCCAGCCCCAGTGCCTTCGTAATGGCACTCCTTGTCGCGACGCTGCTCATCTTTGCCGCCGGCCCGTTCGTGCTGTGGCCGCTCATCAAGACGCCGCCGGATGAAAGCGCATGAGCATCATCGTCGCGAATGGCCTGACGCAATGGTTCGGCTCCGAGGTGGCCCTCGAGTCCGTCGACCTCGCGATCGATGCCGGCGAGCACATGGCCGTGCTCGGCGAGAACGGCGCGGGCAAGACGACGCTACTCCGCATCCTTGCCACCGCCGCGCGGCCGACCTCGGGCAAGCTCCAGATCATGGGCCTCGACGCCCTTCGTGAGCGCAAGCGCTTGCGGGCCCGCATCGGCTTTGTCGCCCACGCGCCAGGCCTGTACCCGGCGCTTTCCGTGACCGAGAACCTGGAGTTCTTCTGCACCCTGCAAGGCGTGCGCAAGACGAAGGTGCCAGAGACGCTCGCCCTCGTCGGCCTGAGCCAGGTCCCGAAGCGACCGGCGGGCGAGCTTTCGCGAGGCATGCAGCAGCGGCTCGCCATCGGGCGCGCGATACTCCACGACCCGAAGCTCCTGGTGCTCGACGAACCTGACGCGAGCCTCGGTTCGGACGGTGCCGACCTTCTGGCCACGTTGATGCGCGGCCGGACAGTGGTGCTCGCCACTCACGACCATGCGCTGGCGAACCGGCTGTGCCAGCGGACACTTGTACTGCGTCACGGCCGGTCGATGGGCACGCCGACGCGGCTGCACCTGGTGCAATGACGAGCTCGTTTGCCGTTGCGTTCGCCGTCGCGCGCAAAGACCTGACGGCCGAGTGGCGCACGCGCGAGCTCGTGCCCGCGCTGGCCCAGTTCGTCGTGCTAGCGCTCGTGATCGCCAACTTCGGTTTTCAAATCGACTCGCGCAACGCGCCGGCGATCGCCCCCGGCGTGTTGTGGCTGGCCCTCGTGTTTGCAGGTTTGGTCGCCTTTGGGCGCACCTTTGCCGCCGAGCGCGAGCAGGCGTCGCTCGAGGCCATGCTCATGACGCCCGCCTCGCCGGTGGCGATCTTCGCGGGCAAGGCGCTCGCGGCGGCACTGCTGCTGGTCGGCTGCGAAGCAGTCCTCCTGCCGGCGCTGGCTCTCTTCTTCGGGACGCCGATATCGGCGCCCATCGTCGCCGCCGTGCTTCTGGCCACGATCGGGATGGCCGCGCTCGGGTGCTTGTTCGCCGCCATGGTGGCCAGGATTCGCTCTCGCGAGCTTCTGCTCCCGCTGCTCACGCTGCCGCTCTGGATCCCTTTCATCGTGGCCGGCGGTCATGCGGTGCAGGTCGCGATGGGAGCAAGCGGAAGCTACGACCAGGCCCTGGCTCTGCTGGTCGACTTCGACATACTGTTCGTCGTGCTCACCTCGCTGGCTGCGCGCTTCGTGCTCGATGAATAACTACGAGAAGGCGGCAGCAGCCGCGGTCGGGCTGATGCTCGCGGCGGCCGGCGCGATCTTTTTCTACGCGCCCGCCGATGCCCTGCAGCACGAGCCGCAGCGGATTTTCTACCTGCACGTGAGCTCCGCCATCGCGGCCTACGGGTGTTTCGCGGTTGTGCTGCTCGGGGGCGTGATCTACCTGCGAAACGAGAGCCTGGCCGCCGATCGATTCGCTCGTGCGGGCGCGCTCGTCGGAGTCATCTTCACCACTGTCACGCTGGTGATGGGCATGCTCTGGGCCAAGCCGATCTGGGGGAATTTCTGGGCCTGGGACGCTCGGCTGACGTCGACGCTCGTGCTGTGGATCATCTACGCCGGCTATCTACTGGTCCGCCGCCTGGCGGAGCCTGGGCGTCAGGCTGCGCGCTTTGCCGCGGTCGTCGGCATCTTTGGCTTCATCGATGTCCCGGTGGTGCACTTCAGCGTCACCTGGTGGAAAACCCAACACCCCGGATCTGTCATCGTGCGCGACGCGCTTCCGCCGGAGATGCTCGCGACATTCCTGTTCACCATGGCTTGCACGATCGTGTTGGCGGCTGTGTTGATCGCCATCAGGTATCGAATCGAGACGCTGGCCGACGGACAGGTCGCTCACGTGGCAGAGCTGGCGCCCGTGGTGACGCCTCGTGAGCCGGAGCCGACGAGGTGATCTACCTCGTCTCCGCATATGCGTTCGCGGCAGTGGTGCTGGGCGGGTACCTGGCCTGGTCGCTCCGCCGCCTCCGCCAGCTGGAAAAGACACGACCCGAGCGCTGATCGTCGGCGGCGGCCCGGCCGGCGATGCGGTGTGGTCCGGTCTGCGCGACGGCAACTTCGACGGGGAGATCGTGCTGGTCGGTTCCGAGCCTGAGCTGCCCTACGAGAGGCCTCACCTCTCCAAGAAATTCTTGATGGGCAAGGTTTCGCGCAACGGTCTCGGCCTCCGGCCGGAAGAGCAGTATCGGGAGTTCGGAATCACGTTCATGCTCGGGGAGCGAGTCGTCGATATCGGGCATGACGCTCACGTCGCGGTGCTCGAAAGCGGGAAGACAGTCGCATGGGATCGGTTGTGCATCGCGACCGGCTCGGCGGCTCGACGGCTGCCTGAGATTGCGGATGGGCTGTACCTCCGAGAGCTGCCCGACGCCGATTCTCTGCGTGCGCTAATCGATCGCGGAAGCGACCTGGATGTGATCGGAGCCGGGTTCATCGGTTGCGAGGTCGCCGCCGTCGCGGTGGAGAAGGGCTGCCGCGTGCGCATACATGAAGCCCTGGATCAGCCGCTCCTGCGCGTCCTGGGCCCCGAGCTCGGGGCGTACCTGGCGGGCGTGCATCGAGCGCATGGCGTGGATCTGCGCCTGGGTGTCACCGCTCCGCCAGTAGTGAATGGGCCAGTCCTGGTAGCCGTTGGATCAGCGCCGCGGACGGAGCTTGCCGAACGGGCGGGAGTGGCAAGCGATCGCGGAATCGAGGTCGACAAATATGGCCGCACCTCAATGCCCGATGTGTTCGCCGCGGGCGACGTGGCGCGCTTCTTCAACCCACTCTTCGGGGCGCGGATCCGAGTTGAGCATTTCCAGACTGCCCAGCGACAGGGTTACATGGTCGGAGTCGCGATGGCGGGCAACACGGAGCTTCCGCCGGACGAGGTGCCGTGGTTCTGGTCCGACCAATACGACCTCAACCTCCAGTACGCCGGAGCGGGTCTACCGTGGGATGAGATCGTCATGCGAGGCGAATTCGGGCGCCCGCCCTTCAGCGTTTTCTATCTGAGCGAGGGACGGCTGATTGGGGTGGCCGGGATCAACAACTTCCACAATGTCTCTCGCGCCCAAAGGGTGATGGCGGCGCGCGTCTCCGTCACAAAGGACCAGCTGGCTGATCCAGACTTTGACCTTCGGAAATTGCTTCCCTGAGCTTCGGGGCCAGTCCCGCCACGATCCGCTCGGTCAGCCCCCAGACGACGCTCTCCTCGTGGGCCAGGTAGCGGAGGCGCCAGGGATCGGCCGACTCGAGCCAGGCGCTGTCGTCGAGCAGCCGATCGAGTGGGATGGCAAGCACGCCGTCCAGCTCACGCTCGTCATGGACGAAGGGCAGGATCGGGTCCGGCAGGTGGGCGACGAAAGGCACGACGGAGAAGTTCGAGACCGCGGCGTAGATCGGGCTGCCCGCGCCGAGTGGGACCAGGCTGCCGGCCTGGACGCCGATCTCCTCCATCACCTCGCGCCGGCCGGCGTCCCAGGCGGACTCTCCAGGCTGGACCCCGCCGCCGGGCAACGCGACCTGCCCCGGGTGGTCCCGAAGGTCAGCCCGGCGCCGCACAAATGGCACCATCCAGAGCCCGCCATGCTGGTAGAGAACGAATACGACGGCAGCCCGCCGGGCACCCTTTCTGAACTCGCCCCAGGCGTCGATGGGCGAGAACAGGTGTTCGAGCCGAGTCAGGAAATCCGTCAAATCGCCTCTTTAGGAGCTTGCGGGAGCGGGTAAGCTAACAAAAGGTAGCTGAGCATGATCGACCGAACGAGCAGTCGAATCGAAAAGCAGGAGACCGCGCTTCGCCGGCAAAACCGGCGCCGGTATGCCTTCCAGCGCATGCTGGAGGCCACTGACCGCGTGCTCTGGCGCCTCGAGGAGATGAACCGGGACGGGGTCAAGACGGTGCCGGTCAAGGTGCGCGCCGAGCTCCGCGAGGTGGTCGAGGCGATGCCCAACCACGTTCGCGAGCCGCTGCGGGACGGCGGGCAGGTCCAGGACACTCTGGACAGCCTATTCGAGGTCCAGGAGCGGCTTTTCCGCTGGCGCTACCCGGACTGGCAGGACATAGAGCCCGAAGGCGAGGGCGAGGGCGAGGGCGACTTCGTGTACGCCAGCTAGGCGCCGCTCGCGAACGTGAGAAACAGGTCGGTCGCGTAGGCGGTCAGGAAGCCCAGCAGCAGTCCCCACGCGAACGCCGGCGGTGAGTTGAGCTTCCGGCCGAGATTGAATAGCTCGTTCAGCACGTAGAGGATCGCGCCCGCAGCCACGGCCAGGAACGCGACCGAGAAGTACGGAGAGCTAGCCAGGAAACCGATCCACGTCCCGATGAAGGTGGGCCCGCCGCCGATGAGACCGGCGAGGCCGAGGAAGCGCCACGACACCGGCTTGGCCTCGCTGGTCATCGGCGCCGCGATGCCAAACCCCTCAGTGATGTTGTGCAGCGCAAAGCCAACGGCGAGGACGCCGGTGAACGCGATCGCTCCGACGTGGGCGGACTCCCCGATCGCGAGCCCTTCGGAGAGGTTGTGCAATCCAAGGCCGGTCGCGATCGCGAGCGACAGGGACCGCGGGCTTGGGCTGGCCGTTCCGTGCTTGAGGTGGCTGAAGATGCTGCGGTTGAAGTACACCAGGCCGAGCAGGCCTGCCGTGACGCCGAGGGCGAAGATGATGGCCATCGCCGGAAACGAGACCCCTTGCTTGTGGACCAGGGCGTTCTCGACGGGTCCTGCGGCGTGAGTCAGAATGTCCCAGAACAGGAAGACCAGGATCCCGGTCGCGAATGCATTGAGGAATCCTTGAACGGCCTTGGGCAGGCCTCGCACACGAGCCACCGGCAAGCCGAGGAAAATGGTGGCGCCGGCGATCGCGCCCAGTCCGATGGCAGTCGCTTGGTTCATAGTGGCGTTAGTAGATGCAAAAGATTCAGTTAGATAATACTAATTCCCACGGTGACTCTCGAGGCCCTTCCGAGGTGGTGTCCCACTACCTCGAAGCGATCTATTACATCTGGGCAGAGGGTGAGTCGGTGAAGAGCGCACGCCTCGCCGACTGGCTGAGCGTGAGCCGGCCCACGGTCACGGTGGCGCTGCGGAGGATGACCCGTGACGGCATGGTCCGGTTCAACGCGCGCAAGGACATCGAGCTGACCGCAAAGGGACGCCGCATGGCGGAAGCGATCGTCCGGAGGCACCGGATCATGGAGCGGTGGCTCACCGACGCGCTGGGCCTTGACTGGGTTACCGCCGACGCCGAGGCCGCCCGGCTGGAGCATGCAGTCTCCGAGGTGGTGGAGAAGCGCCTTTACAAGGCCCTCGGAAGGCCGCAGACCTGCCCGCATGGGAACCCGATCCCAGGTTATTCGGAGGCAGTGGCGCGAGAAGTGAGGCTGGCCAGCCTAGGCGCCGGAGACCGGGCAAGCATCTCGCGCGTGTCCGAGGTCGCCGAGCGCGAGGCGCCTCGCTTACTTGCCTATCTGCACGAGCGCAACCTGGTGCCAGGGCGCGAGGTCCGCGTGCTCGAAGTGGATGACGTGGCCAAGACACTTCGCCTCCAGGCGGCGAAACACAAGTTCACGCTCAGCTACGAGACTGCGGCGAAGGTCTGGGCGGTCCCGTCGCGTTAGACCGGTTGAGGCTGCGCGCAGAATGCGCAGCGCCGCGCGTCCTTCGGAATCTCGCTCAAGCATTCGGTGCACTTCTTCGTGGTGGGGTCGGCCGGCGGCTCCTTGCGCGCACGTGCCAGCAGGGCTGTGTACGGCACGACGACGAAGAAGTAGATGACCGCGGCGATGATCACGAACGAGACCACCGCGTTGATGAAGTCTCCGTAGAGGAACTTGCTGTTGTTGATCGTGAAGGTCAGCGCGCCGAAGTCGGGCTTGCCGAACAACGCGGCGATGAGCGGCGTCACGAGGTCTTTGACGAACGCAGTGATCACCAGTCCGAACGCGACCGCGATGACCACGGCCACCGCGAGGTCCACGACGTTTCCCCGAAACAGGAATGTCTTGAAGCCTTTCATCGCCGCACTTCTCTCCTTACTAAAACGCCGAAACCGACAGCACGACCTTCCCGAATTGCTCCGCAGCGTCGAGCCTGGTCAGCGCGGCCTGCACGTCCGCCAGCGGGTAGACGCTGTCCACCACCGGGCGCAGGCCACCATCGATCGCTTTGAGCACCGACTCAAACTCGCTTGCGTTCCCCATTGTCGATCCAAGCAGACCGGCGTGGCGGAAAAAAAGTCGCGGCATGGTGATTTCCGCTTTGACTCCCGACGTCGATCCGCACGTGACGACGCGTCCGCCGATCGCCAATGAGCGCATGGACTCCTCGAGCGTGGCGGGACCGACGTGCTCGAAGACGACATCGACACCGTCGCCGGTCACCTGGCGCACGGCCTTGCTGAACGCGGCCGAATCGAACACGGCTTCAGCGCCGAGCTCGAGCGCGCGCTGACGTTTCGCTTCGGACCGGCTGGTCGCGAACACCCTCGCGCCGAGGTGTTTCGCGATGCCGATCGCGGCCACCGCCACTCCGGCGCCGGCACCGACGACAAGCACGGTCTCATCCGCGCGCAGCTGGGCGCGGGTCGTGAGCATCCGCCAGGCGGTGAGAAAAGTGAGCGGAAACGCGGCGGCCTCCGTCCAGGACAGCGCGGCGGGCTTACGGAACACGTTGCGTGCGTCGATGTGGATCAGCTCGCAGGCGGCCCCATCGGAATGCTCTCCCAGGACGCCAAATTGCGCGCACTTGACCTGCTGCCCGGCGCGACACCATTCGCACTCCCAGCAGCACAGCGTGGGGAAGAGGACGACCTCGTCGCCCGGTCGCCATGCGGGATCGTCGCTGGACTCGACGACACCCGCGGCATCGGCCGCGATCACGCGAGGAGGGGGTATCCGCTGGGCCCCTTGGGCCAGCCACAGGTCCAGGTGGTTGATCGAGGCGGCCTTCACGGCGACGGCGACGGATCCCGCCGCCGGCTTGGTTTTGGGACGCTCGCGAATCCGAACCCCGGCCGGTCCTATCGGTTCCTCGAACACGGCAGCCCGTCCCTGGCTCAGAATGGCGCGAGTTTCAGCTGAGGCAGGGGTCATTTGCCAAACTTAACCAAATCCACGGCGAGCCGCATCGGCGCGCAACCTAAACTCGAGCTCTCCGTTTCAAGGGCTATGCGGGTAATTGTCTTCGCCGTCACCCTCCTCTCGTTATTCCTGTGCGAAGTGCTGCCCGCGCAGGCTTCCGAGGCGGTGCCGCCTGGCCAGAAGCACGAGCCGTACATCAGGTGGTATTACCCAAGCCAGCTCAACTACGGATCGATTGAGACAGGTGCCGGCGACACCGGCTCGCGGCCGGCTCCAGGCGCCTTCCTGACGCTGCCGTTCAGGGGGCCGCATATAGTCACGTCGCTCTTCGATCATTGCTATCCGGACTACGCCACGAACGGCCGCATATGCCGCTACGACGGCGTCGAGGCCTCGGCGAAAGTCGGCGGCCCGGACCCGACGTTCGACGCGGGTTATGCGCGGACGCCCGGTGGGCACGACTACCTCTACTACGACGGGCACGACGGCTACGACTACGCGCTCACCTACGAGCCGGTGGCGGCGGCCGCGCCCGGCGTCGTGATGCTCGCGAACTGGCTGGACCCCAACTGTCACGAGTGCCTGAGCGGCCAGACGGTGGAGATCAACCACGGCAACGGCCTCCTTACCTTTTACGGCCACCTCTCAATGATCGGCGTGACGAAAGGCCAGTACGTCGCGCGCGGACAGGTGATCGGGATCTCAGGGATGACGGGTACGGCGACTGGGCCCCACCTGCATTTCGGTGTCTACAACGTGCGGCGCAGCCAGACCCCGGTGGATCCATACGGATGGTCGGGGACATATCCAGATCCCTATGGGTGGGACCAAGGCAACCTCTGGCTGACCGGTTCGCCCAGGTTCGCGAGCATCGCCATGCCCAGCGTGACGGTCAACGCCTCGGCGCATGCGGACGACCCGACGGCGATCGACGTTTCGTGGTCGAGCCCCGGTGACGGCAATCGGTACAAGCTATATGTCGTGTCCGCGACAGGCGCGATGACGCTCTGGAACGGAAACGCCGGGCCGGGATCGGCTGTCTTCCACGGCAAGAACGGCCAGAGCTACTGGTTCTGGGCCTCGGTGACGACGAACCTGGGCTGGACCGACGCGGGCGGATCTCCGTTGATCACGGTGCCGCGGAGCAATCGCGGCGAGGTCCCCTAAGCCACACCACTAGAATCAGCCCGAATTGATCGCCGAGGCCTTGAAGGGCAAGACCATCCTGGTCACCGGCAGCACCGGCTTCCTGGGCAAGTCGATAGTCGAGAAATGCCTCCGGGCGATCCCTGACATCGGACGCCTCAACCTGGCGATCCGCTCCAGTGCCCGCCGGCCGGCTGCCGAGCGCCTGGACCGCGAGGTGTTGTCGAGCCCCGCGTTCAAACGCCTGAAGGAAGAGCTGGGCGAGGAGGCGTTTGCCAAGCTGGTCAAGGAGAAGATTGCCGTGGTCGCGATCGACCTGGGGCGCGACGGCCTGGGCCTGAGCGACAGCGGACGCGAGCAGCTGCGTGGGTGCGACATCGTGATTCACTCGGCGGCGGCGGTCGAGTTCGACAATCCCGCGGACCTGTCCGCGCAGACGAACCTGCTGGGTGCCGCTCGCATGGTGGAGGCTCTGAGGGCAACCGGCGTGAGGCCGCACCTCGTGCACATCTCGACCGCGTACGTGGGCGGGATGCTGCGTGGCCTTGTGCGCGAAGAGGCTCCGCTCGATCCCGGCCTCAACTGGCGGCATGAGGCCGAGGTGTTGACGAACCTGCGAGGGCCGGTCGAGGAAGAGTCTCGGAGCCCCGAGATCCTGAACCGCCTCAGCCGCGAGGCCCGTTCGCGAATGGGACCGGCTGGCACGCCGGCCGTCGCTCGAGCCACCGAGCGCCTGCGCGATCGATGGGTGAAGGACCGTCTTGTCGAGCGGGGTCGGGTACATGCAAGGGCAATGGGCTTTTCCGACATCTACTCCTTCACCAAAGCGATGGCTGAGCATGCGGTGGTTGAGCTTCACGGCGACATCCCGCTGTCGATAGTCCGGCCCACGATCATCGAGAGCGCCCTCGACGAACCGTTTCCCGGATGGCTGGAGGGCTTCCGCATGGCGGAGCCCCTTATCCTCGCGTTCGGCCGCGGCATCCTCCGTGATTTCTCCGGCCTTCCCGACTCGGTGCTCGACATCATCCCGGCGGATTACGTGGTCAACACGGTGCTCGCCGTCGCGGCGAACCCGCCCGCCGACACCAAGCCGCGCGTGTACCACGCCGCATCGGGGAGCCGCAACCCGCTGCGCTTCAGGGGCATGGTCGACGCGGCAGGCCGGTACTTCGGCAAGCATCCGCTGCGCGACCGCTACGGCCAGGCGATCGGCACACCGAACTGGACGTTTCCCACTCGCGAGGAGCTGGCGACGCGGGCCAAGACCGCGCTGCGATTCGTCGAGGTCGCTCAGTGGCTGGTCGAACGGCTGCCTCTCGGAGCAAGTGTTGCCGGCCTGTCCGACGACCTGAACGCAGAGCGCGAGCGTCTCGACCGTGGTGTCAACCTGATTCAGCTCTACGGCGTCTACACCGAGGTCGACTGCATCTTCGATACGCGCAACCTCATGTCCATCTGGGAAAAGGTGCCGGCTGAAGAGCGCAAGACGTTTCCATTCGATGCCGCGCTGTACGACTGGGAGCACTACTTCCAGGACGTTCATTTCCCAACCGTTGTCCGCATGTCACGCGCGGAAACCGCGGCCGGCAAGGGAAAGCAGCCGACTGGCAGCACCGCGGTCAAAGCGGAGTCGAGCTCGGTGCGCGCGGCGATCGAGCGGCGCAAGGGCCGCGCCGACGTGCTCGCCGTCTTCGACGTCGACGGCACGCTGGTCGAAACGAACGTCGTCGAGTACTTCCTGTGGATGCGGCTGCGCGCGCAGCCGCTCGAGGAGTGGCCTGGCTTCATGGCCCAGATGCTTCGTGAGGCTCCGCGCTGGCTGTACCTCGAGCGCCGGTCGCGCGCAGAGTTTCAGCGCAGCTTCTACCGCGAGTACGACGGGCTCGACTTTGAGGTGATGAAGAGATTGGGGCGGGAAGCCCTCGACGCCGTGACGCTGCGGCGGATCTACCCCGAAGGCATGAGGCGGATCCGCGAGCACAAGCGGGCGGGCCATCGCGTGCTGCTTCTGACGGGCGCCCTCGACGTCGTGGTGGAGCCGCTCGCCGAGCTGCTCGACGTGGAGGTCGACTGCGCGCACCTGCTGACGAAGGAAGGCCGGTTGACCGGCGACCTGCAATCACCCCCGCCGGCCGGTGAGGCGCGCGGAACGCTGCTCGAGGAATACGCGGCGCGCAATGGGATCGTGCTGTCGGAGAGCTTCGCGTACGCGGACTCGCTTTCGGACCTGGGGATGCTGGAGCTAGTCGGCACACCGGTGGCGGTCAATCCTGACGCGCGGCTTTCTCAGGTCGCCGGACAGCGTGGATGGCGGATCGAGCGATGGAAGATGGCGCCGGGAAACTGGCGGCTGCCAATGCCCGACCCGCGGTCGCCCGAGTATCGGGAGGCAGTGCGACGCTAGCCCTCCAGTTCGTCCGCTCAATCCCCGCCTTCGCCATCGTCAAGGCCGCCGGGGGCCGCCCGGACGTGGCGACCAGCGCGCTGTCGATGCTGAAGCTGGGGGACGTGGCCGAGCCGGAGCTTCCCACCCGCGAATGGGTTCGCGTGATGCCAACGCTGAGCGGCGTCTGCGGCTCGGACCTGGCGGCGATCGGCGGCCACGCGTCTTTGTATCTCGACCCCCTCACGAGCTACCCGTTCGTGCCCGGCCACGAGGTCGTCGGCACGCTCGAGGACGGCACGCGGGTGGTGGTCGAGCCGGCTCTTGGCTGCAAGGTGCGAGGAGTCGAGCCGCCTTGCCCGCGCTGCGCCGAGGGGCGGCCGGGGCTTTGCTACAACGTGACCGAAGGCCCGATCGAGGTCGGCCTGCAGACGGGCTACTGCGCCGACACGGGCGGGGGGTGGGGCGAGGTGCTCGTCGCGCATCCGAGCCAGCTGCACGTCGTGCCGACTGCTCTGTCGGACGAAGCGGCGGTGCTGATCGAGCCGTTCGCGTGCTGCGTGCACGCGGCCCTGCGCGGAGGCGCTACGAAGGACGACATCGTCGTCGTGTCCGGCGCAGGGACGATCGGACTGCTCACCGTCGCGGCCGTCAAGCTCTTCACCCCGCCGAAGCGTCTGATCGCGGTTGCCAAGCACCCGACCCAGCGCGATCTGGCGCGAAAGCTCGGCGCCGACCAGGTCATCGCGCCCGGCGAGGTTTTCCAGCGCATCCGCTTCGCCACGGGTGCTCGGCGCCTCGAGGGCGTGAACCGATCGCTGCTGCTCGGTGGTGCTGACGTGACCTTCGAATGCGTGGGCCGCGCCGACACCCTGAATGACGCGGTCCGCTATACGCGCGAGGGCGGCACTGTGGTTGCGGTGGGCATGCCCGGCGAGGAGAAGGTGGACTGGGCGCCGATCTGGCAGCGCGAGCTGACAGTGATGGGGGCGTACGCCTATGGCACCGAGCCGAAAAAGAAGAGTCGCCGCACCTTCGAGCTTGCCATAGAGGCAGCGCCAGGGCTGCATCTCGAAACGCTGACTGGTCCGTTGTTCGGCCTCGGCGAATATCGCGACGCGATCGCCTATGCGATGAGCGCAGGACGGCTGGGCGCCGTGAAGGTCGCATTCGATCTGCGAGGATTGAGGGCCTAGTGCCAAGGCCCGGAGCTGTCATCGAAGTCGATCGCAACACCCCTCCGGTGCTCTTCCACTACGGCGAGGGCGTGCGGCTGGAGAAGCTTCCGTTCGGCGCGCGCATCGTCTACCCGCCAGACCCGCTCGACGCGATAGCGCACCCAGAGCGAGCGATCAGGCGCGCGCTTGCCAAGCCCCTCGAGGACGATCCGCTGAAGTCGCTCCTTCGCAAGGGTATGAAGCTCACGATCGCCTTCGACGACCTTTCCCTCCCGCTGCCGCCGATGGCTGCGCCCGACGTGCGGCAGCTGGTCATGGAGGAGGTCATCGACATGGCGGCCGAGGCGGGCATCGAGGACATCCACCTGATCGCTGCGCTTGGTCTCCATCGCCGCATGACTGAAGACGAGATGCGGCACATCGTCGGAGAGCGCATCTTCAGCACTTTCTTCCCCGACCGTCTTTACCAGCACGATGGAGAAGACCCCGAGCTGAACGTCTATATCGGCAAGACCGCGGACGGGGAAGAGGTCACGCTGCACAAGCGGGCAGTCGAATCCGACCTTGTCGTTTACGTCAACCTGACTCTCGTGCCGATGGACGGCGGCCACAAATCAATGTCCACCGGGCTGGCGTCTTATCGCGGCATACGCGCGCACCACAACGTCAAGACGCTGCTGGGTTCACGCTCCTACATGAACCCGCCCGACTCCGCGCTGCACCACTCATGCATCCGGCAGGGGCAGCTCATCGAAGACACGGTGCGTGTATTTCACATCGAGACGACTGTGAACAACCACGCATTTCCGGCGATCGCGAACTTCATGCAGAAGCGCGAGACCGACTGGACCGCTCAGGACCAGGCGATGTTCCTCGGCATGAAGCAGATGACCGACCTGGCACCTACGGCGTTCAAGCGGAGCGTCTTCCACGCGATGCGTGCGCCTTACGGCTTGACCAGCGTGCAAGCCGGGCAGGTCGACGCTGTTCACGACAAGACACTCGAGGCGGTTCGCAACCAGCTGACAGTGCGTGTGGAAGGGCAGACGGACATCGTCACGCTGGGCGTGCCGTACCTCGGTCCTTACAACGTCAACTCACCGATGAACCCCGTGCTGGTTGTGTGCATGGGCGTTGGCTACCTGTTCAACTTCTACCGCAACAAGCCGGTTCTCCGGAAGGGAGGCGTGCTCATCCTCACGCACCCCTGCCGGTACGAGTTCGACGCCGTGCAGCACCCGAGCTACATCGACTTCTACGACGAGGTTCTCGCCGACACCACCGACCCGGCCGAGATCGAGAAGAAGTACGAGCTTCGCTTTGCCGAAGACCCGTGGTTCCGTCAGCTCTATCGCAAGTCACACGCCTACCACGGCGTTCACCCTTTTTATGCGTGGTATTGGGCGGCGCACGCGATGGAGCACGCAGGCGACATCATCGTCGTCGGCGGGGAGCGTGAGGTAGTACACCGCCTCGGCTTCAAGTCGGCGACCACGTTGGAGGACGCGTTCGAGATGGCCGAGCAGACGGTTGGGCGCCATCCGAGCGTGACGCACATGCGGATGCCGCCGATCATGCTCGCGGACGTGGAGTAATGACCTGGTATTCGGGCCAGGGCGGCCTCAGCGGCCTGGTCCGCACGGTGGGCCGAATCACCGACGATGTGACGAGCGTGCGCCGTGGGTGGCATTGGGACACTCCGCGCCCGCACACGTGGCCCGAGCAAGGCGCCGTGGTGCCCGCTCCGGCGAGCGACCTCGGCTGGGCGCGGCAAGAGCCCGTGCGCACGATCCGCTACCTGATCCAGCGTGGCCTGCTGCTGCCTTTCACCGAGGTCATGGCACACCCGAAGGTGGAAGGTCGGGAGTGGGTGCGTGAGCTCGAACGACCCGTGATCTTCGCCGCCAACCACTCGAGCCACGCGGATACGTCCCTCATCCTTCACGCGCTGACGGATCGAGCTCGCGAACGAACGGTGGTTGCGGCCGCGGCCGACTACTGGTTCAAGCGGCCGCTGCTCGGCAACATCGTCAGCCTCTTCTTGAACACGTTTCCGTTCTCGCGGACGGGCGGGGCGCAAGCCCAGCTGCACAGCTCCAGCCAGCTGCTCAAGTCAGGTTGGAACCTGGTCCTGTTTCCAGAGGGAAGCCGCTCGCCCGACGGCCGCATCCAGGAGTTCAAGCCCGGGGTTGGGCACCTCGCCAACGAGACCGGCACGCCGGTCGTGCCGCTGCACATTCGCGGCGCCTACCAGATCATGCCGCGCGGTCAGAAGCTGCCGCTCCCCGGACCGGCGCGCGTACGCATCGGAAAGCCCATGTCGCCTGCGCCGAAGGAAGGATCGCGCGAATTCACGGCCAGGGTCGAGAAAGCGGTGCGCGCCCTCGCGACGGAACCGAGGCAGCCAGACCTCCAGGGCACGTGGATCGAGCGATGGAAGGCTTTGAAGCCCCGCGACCTGGTCTATGAGGACTGAGTAGTCTCGATCAGGAAAACCGGGTGATCGGGGGCGATGCGCTTCAGCTCTTCCTCCGGTGAGTCGGCGCTGACGCCCTGGAAAAATATCCCCACCTCGAAACTCCATCGCTTCAGGTACGCGCGCAGGATCGGGATTTTCTCTTCGTCCGAAATCTCAATCGCCTTCAACGGCTGAACGTTGCTGCCAAGCACCAGCTCCCCGCCACCCGCCACGCGGATGTTGCGCACCCACTGCGTGAGCCCTCGCGGCGCGACCAGGTACTGCCTTCGCTCGTACGTCAGCAGGTTGACCGGATGGTTGTGCCACTCGCCGGATTTGCGACCTCGCACGCGCAGGATGCGCGATCCCCAGACGCTGACACCGGCGCGCGTGAGCAACGCGACTGCGGCATTGAAAACGTTCTTGGTGAACCAGTCAGGTTTCCGGTAGTAAGCCATGGCGTCTTACGATACTGACGACGTGACCTACTCGATTGTCGCGCGTGACGCGAAGACCGGCGAATTCGGCGTCGCCGTGCAGTCGCACTACTTCCAGGTCGGCCCAACAGTACCGTGGGCGCTTTCGGGTGTGGGCGTTGTCGCGACTCAATCACGCGTCAACGTCAGCTATGGTCCGCTCGGCCTCGAATACCTGCGCGCCGGCTATACAGCCGAACAAACACTCAACGCCCTGACATCCGGTGATTCGCAGCCGGAGATCAGGCAGTGCGCGATCGTAGATGCGGCCGGCAACGTCGCCGCTCACACCGGCAGCAAGTGCATCGGGGCGGCCGGTCATCAAACGGGGGATGGATTCAGCTGCCAGGCCAACTTGATGGAGAGGGACACGGTATGGGCGGCGATGGCCGAGGCATATACCTCGACCGACGCTCCGCTGGCCGAGCGGATGATGGCTGCGCTCGAGGCGGCGGAGGCCGAAGGCGGAGACATCCGCGGCAAGCAGTCGGCGGCCATGCTCGTCGTCTCCGGCAAGCCGACGGGCCGCTCGTGGGAGGACCGAGTGATCGACCTGCGCGTCGAAGATGCTGCCGAACCGCTGCCGGAACTTCGCCGTCTGCTGCGTATCAAGCGCGCCTTGCAGACGGTCGCCGAGGCCGACCGGCTTGCCCTGGCCGGCGACAAGCCGGGCGCCGCCAACAAGCGCCGCCAAGGACTGGCCCTCGCCCCGGAGATGATCGAGCTGCGTTTCTGGACGGGGATCACGACGGCAGAAGCCGGGGACATCGACGGCGCGATTCCGCTGCTCGCCGAGGTTGTGCGCAAGGATCCGCGGTGGTTGGAGACCATGCGCCGGTTGGTTGCGGTCGACCGGGTCTCGCAAGAGCTCGCCGCAACGATCGAGGCGCGCCTCGCGTCCGGCGCCTCACGCCACTAGACTTCACGAGTCTTGGGCAAGTTCAAGAGTCAGCGCAGGGGTCCGCGGCGTCCCGAAAAGGCACGCAAGGCGGATCGCGACGATGGCGACCAGAAGGAAGCGGCGGTCGTCATGGACGCCGTTGTCGCCCAGGCACTGCCCAACGCGATGTTCGAAGTCGAGCTCGAAAACGGCCACAAGCTGATCGCCTATGCGGCGGGCCGGATGCGGCGCTACTTCATCCGCATCACGCCGGGCGACCGCATCCGCGTGGAGCTGTCGCCTTACGACCTGTCGCGCGGCCGCATCGTCTATCGCTACCGCGAATAAGAGGAAAGAGGTGCCGCGCCTCTCGTGATCCTTGTCGACAGCCTGGGGTCCGCACGCGTCTTCGACCTCGAACAGCTTCGGTATGCGGGCGCTCCATCACACCCTGCTCACGCGCCTGGTTTCAACTACTTTCTGCACCGCCATCACGCCCGCGGCGGCACGGAGGCGCGCACCGGCGCGTCCGGCATCGTCATCATGCCCGAACACTCGGGCACGCACATCGACGCGCTGGCGCATCAGGCAGAGAACCTGACGCTGCATGGGGGCGTGCACGTCGACAGCGGGATCCAGACCTCACAGGGATTTCGGGTCCTCGGCATCGACACGATGGCTCCGCTGGTGGCGAGAGGTGTGCTGTTGGACGTGGCCAAAGAAAAACGCCTCGAGCCTGATCACTCGATCACGCCGGAAGAATTGCACCGAGCCGCGATGGACACCGGCGTGGAGATTCGCGCGGGCGACGTGGTGCTCGTCCGGACCGGCTATGGCGCGCTCTGGTCCAAACCGGAGGAATATCTCCGCGGGGCTGGAGTCAGCGGCGCCGGCTCGCGCTGGCTCATCGAAAAGAAGGTGAGCGCTGTCGGTGCCGACAACATGGCCTGGGACGTGATCGGCCCCACCGACCCGGAGCTCGGCGTGACGCTGCCCGGTCACATCCTGTTCCTGGTGCGGGCGGGCATTCCGATCATCGAGAACCTGAACCTCGAGGAGCTTGCCGCCGCCGGCGTGCACGAATTCGCTTTCATCTGCCTGCCACTGAAGATGCGCGGCGCCACAGGCTCGCCCGTCCGACCAATCGCCATCGCTTAGCCAACCCGTAGCCTGCTCTTATTCCAGACGTGTAAGCAAGCAACCATGGGTAGCCGCCCATCGGTCGCTGACCTCCGCATCGACGGCCGGAGCTCGGGGTTCGCTCACAACAAGTCGCTGACACGGCCGGATTCACGCCGCCGCTCTCCCTCCGACGATGGGATCGCCGGAATAGTTCTCCAGGCCACGCGAGGAGGGACGCAGTAACTTAGTCGCAGCCGGGCTGACCCCGGCTGCCCCGCAGCGTTGGTGAAGGGCGCGGCCTAGCGGCGGCCTACGGTCTGGAAACAGTCCAGGCAGTACACAGGCCTCGCGCCCGTCGGCACGAACGGCACCTGCGTCTGCTTGCCGCAGTTCGAGCAGATCACGTCATGCAAGACGCGTGACCGCCCGTTGCCCTCTGACGTCCTGCGCGCAGCCCGGCACTCCGGGCAACGCCGCGGTTCGTTCTGGAGCCCGCGCGACTGGTAGAACTCCTGCTCTCCGGCCGTGAACAGGAACTCCCGCCCACAGTCGCGACACGTCAAGGTCCGATCCACGAAACTCACCGTCTGGCCTCCCTAGTTTCTCGCTCAGAGGCCCGGACGGAAAAGGCCGGTCTACCCCTCCAGCGTTGCGGTGGCGATTCTAACTCGCCTGAACCGAATTTGGAGACTCGGGTAGCCTGCCGGCCTTCTACGGCTAGGCGGTGGCCCTGGCCCGGACGCCTTCTTCCTCTTCGTCCGCAATCGGCGCCTCGGTCAAGCCACGGCTAGCTCGCGCCCCTTGAAGCGGCACCTCCCTGAGGAAGATCGTGGAGACCAGCGCGACCACCAGGATCAGCCCGGCGAACAGGTAGATGTCGTGAAGGGTGTCCGAAAGGGCCAGGCGGATCGCGTGTACGAAGGCAGCCGGCAGCTTGGCCAGGAGCACAGGGTCCAGGATCGAGTTCGCGCTGCCACCCTTGGGAAAGCTCGCGACCACCTGAGGCGGCAGATGGAGCTCGGTGACCCGGGTCTTGAGGTAATCGGGCAGTCGGTTCGCCAGGACGGCGCCAAGGATCGCGCTGCCGACAGTGCCGCCCAGGTTGCGCCAGAACTGGATTTGGCTCGTGGCGACGCCCAGGTACTGCTTGGGAAGAGCTGTCTGAATCGCGGTCAGGTACAGCGGGAAGGTCATACCGAGGCCGAGCCCGACCACTATCAGGTCGGCGACCACTCGCCACTCGGGCGTACCGGGCACGATCTGCGACAGAAGCCACATGCCGAAAATCATCACGGACACTCCGAGCGTGCCGATGAAGCGGTAGTACTTGATCCGCAGCATCACGAAACCGGTCACAGTGCTCGCGCCGATCAGGCCGAACATCATCGGCGTGATCAGGGCGCCCGAGTTGGTTGCGCTGATGCCGAGCACACCCTGGAACACCAGCGGCGTGAACAGGATCGACCCGAACATGCCGAACGCGGTCAAGAAGCTGACGATCATGCTCACTGTGAACGTCGCGTTCTTGAACAGCTCGAGCGGCACGATCGGGTGCTCGACGCGAGTCTCGACGGCGATGAAGGCGATGATCATCGCAACGGCGAGGGCGAGAAGGCCGACAACCGGCAGCGACGTCCACGCGTGGTCGCGCGTGATGGTGAGCGCGATCAGCAATGGCACCACGCCGGCGGCCAGGGTGAACGCGCCCAGGAAGTCGATGTCGCGCCACGATGCTTTGGACTTCACGTAGGGGAGGCCGATGGCGACCACCGCCACGGCGAGGATGCCGACCGGGATGTTGACCTCGAAGACCCAGCGCCAGCTCCAGTGGTCGGTGATGAAGCCGCCCGCGGTCGGGCCCACGATCGAAGCGAGGCCGAACACGCCACCGAACAGACCCTGGGCGCGGCCCCGGGCGCTCGCGGAGAAGAGGTCGCCGATGACCGAGAACACAGTTGCGAACAGAACGCCACCGAAGATGCCCTGGATGCCGCGCGCGATGATCAGCTGCGTCATGTCTTGGGCGAGCCCGCAAAACGCTGACGCGACGACGAACCCGATCATCCCAGCGAGGAGGAAAGGCTTTCTGCCGAACAGGTCGCCGAGCTTGCCGGCGATCGGGGTCATCGTGGTCGAAGTCACGAGGTAAGCGGTCGTCACCCACGCGAGCCGGTCGAGGCCGTTGAGGTCGGCCACGATCCTAGGGATGGCGGTACCGACGATCGTCTGGTCGAGAGCGGCCAGGAGCAGCGCCAGCATCGTGCCGGCGGTGGCCAGGATCATTCTTTGTCGCGAGAGGCCTGCACTCATTTCCCCAGCTCCTTCCTGGCGTTCTGCACCAGCTGTAGGCACAGGTGTCGCAGCTGCGCCAGTTCTTCCTTGGTCATTCCGGCGGCGATTTCGTGTTGGTGCGCAAAGGCTTCTTTCCAGATCGACTCGATCCGGCCGCGTCCCGCGTCCGTCAGCGTGGCGCGGACCGAGCGGCGGTCTTCGGGATCGGGTACACGCTCCACCAGTCCGTCGCGCTCGAGGTGGTCGACGAGGCCCGTGATGTTGCGCGGTGTCGAGTCGAGGTCTGAGGCGAGGTCTCCGAGCGGGGTGGGCCCGCACCGGTAGAGGCGGAACAGCACGCCAAGGCGGCCTTCGCTGAGCCCGTGCGTTTCGGCCCAGCGTTCTTGAAGGTGGTGCATCATCTTGCCGGCGATCCGAAGTGCCGCCATCGCCTCGATGACGCTGATGTCTGTCTTCAGCGGGTCGAGCAGCTCGCGCATGTGGACGCTGTACAGGCGGCCGGACTCGTCGCGGGCCAACTCGTGGATGGGACCTGGCTTGCCAGGTTCGTGGGGCTTCATAGTGATTTCTTTCATAGTGAAGGGCTTCATTATCATCCTGTACAGGTTTATGGCGCAAGTTATTCTTCCGTGCCGAATGTTTCTTGCGACGCGCGGTCACGCCCCGCTGTGATCGTCGATGCCCACCTGGACCTCGGCTGGAACGCACTCGCCCACGGCCGCGGCTTCCTCCAGCCACCCGCCACCGGCTACCTCGTCAGCCGCTCATCGCTGGTCGCCGCCGGCGTCGGCCTGGTTTTCGCAACGCTCTACACGGCCCCCGCCCGCGCCGGGCGGGCCATGCGCACGCGCTTTGTGTACGAGAACGCGCACGAGGCGAACATCATGGCCACGGCCCAGGTCAACTACTACAAGAGCTGCGGCCTCGAGCTGATAGGCGACAAGGCAAGGCTCGAGTCTTATGTCAGCGGGTGGAGAAAGGGACGCCTCGCCGCCGTGCTGCTGATGGAGGGGGCCGACCCCGTGGAAGATCCGTCGCAGCTCGGCGTGTGGACCGACCGCGGCGTGCGCATCATCGGGCCCGCCTGGGGCGCGACGCGATACAGCGGCGGCACCGGGGCGCCGGGCGGGCTGACGGAGCTCGGCGGGCAGCTGCTCAAGGCGATGCGCCGCAAGCGTGTGATCCTCGACCTCAGCCACATGGCCGACCAGGCCGTGGCCGACGCCTTTGCCATGTGGCGCGGGCCGATCATGGCCTCGCACAGCAACGCGCGGGCGCTCATGCCCGGCGACCGGCAGATCACCGATGCGACGGCGAAGGAAGTGGCCAGTCGCGACGGGATGCTTGGTGTCAGCTTCTATGCGAAGCACCTGCGAGCCTCGGGTCGGGCGACGCTCGATGACGTGGTCCGGCACGTGGTGCATCTCGCGCAGGCAGCGGGCGGCCCCGAGCGCGTGGGTCTCGGCACCGACCTCGACGGAGGATTCGACGCGCGGCAGGCGCCGATGAATGACCTGGGCGAGCTTCGGGAGCTGAGAACGCGCCTGGTGGCCCGCTTCAACAAGACCCAGGTCGACGGGGTGATGGGCGGCAACTGGATCGAGTTCTTGGGCCGCTCGCTCCCCGACTAAAGCATCTCCACCAGTTGCTTGGCGCTCATGAACGCGAACGCCATGCCATGCCCGTTGAACCCGCCGCACACGTAGACGTTTCGCATGCCGTCGACCTGCTCGACGAGCGGCAGTCCCGTCTCGGTGAACCCCATGATCCCGGCCCACCGATGCGTGACCTCGACGCCTCCGGTCATCGCGACAAGCTGCCCGTCGAGGTGCTCCTGGATCTGTTCAGTCGGCTGTTCCTCGTAGCCAACCTCGGTGCCGATAGACGTGTCGCGCCACCCCCCAACAAGCACCTCACCCGTGCGCAGCTGCCGCCAGTAGCGATACCCGGAGTGCGAGTAAGTAGGCACGTCGCACACCGACCTCAACACCGGTGAGGACGCGAGCATCTGTGCTCGGGTTGGCTGGATCTTCACCTGCGGGACGAGCTGCGGCGTGTACGCGTTGGTGGCGAGGATGACCACGCCGGCGCGGCACGAACGCTCGCCCGCCCGCACGTCAACCTCGACGCCTCCCGTCTTGATCGCTGTGACCTCGACGCCTTCGCGGATCGTGCCGTCCTTGGCGTGCCCGGCGAGCGCGCCGACCAGTGCTGCCGGGTTGACCTCGCCGTCGCGGGGGTTGTATATCCGCTCACCATCCCACTGCGCATTGATGCCGTCGTCGCGCATGAGCTGCGAGGACTCTTCAAGCCGCGCGCGCTCGGCATCGTCCGAGGCAAGGGTCGCGCTGCCCAATCGCCGGTAGCCCACTTCGGAAGCCGCGACCGCCTCCAGCATCCGGTCGTGGTTCTCGCTAGTGATGCTCCACAGCTCGTGCGCTTTTTCGCGTCCGTAGATGCGCACCGCCTCGGCATAGCAGTGGGCGACGCCGGCGAGCAGGAAGCCGGCGTTGCGCCCGCTTGCCCCCGCGGCGAGTTGAGCTCGCTCGACCAGGACCGTGCTGATCCGGCGCTTCTCGAGATGGTGGACGAGGCTCACGCCCGCGATGCCACCACCGATGACGAGCACGTCGGTGCGGTCCGGCAGCATCCCGGGGTAGTGCTCGGACGGACGAGCCCAGTACGGGGTGTCCATGATCCCCACGAACTCTGAGGCTTCGCCGTGAGTTCGCGGGGACCCCTTGAGCACGGTCAATTCTCGTGTCCGCCTAACATTGACGACGCCAGTGGATTTCGAGACCTATGACGTCCTGATCGTCGGCGGAGGGCTCGCCGGCCTCAGGGCAGCCATAGCCGCGGTGGAGGCGAATCCCCGCGTCAAGGTCGGGTTGGTTTCCAAGGTCTACCCGATGCGCAGCCACACGGTGTCCGCCGAAGGCGGGGCCGCGGCGGTTCTGCGGCCCGAGGACTCATTCGAGACCCACGCCTTCGACACCATCAAAGGATCGGACTACCTGGCCGACCAGGACGTGGTCGAGGCCTTCGTCCGCGAAGCGCCGCCAGAGATCATCCAGATGGAGCACTGGGGTTGCCCCTGGAGCCGCGAGCCGGACGGCAAGATCGCCGCCCGTCCGTTCGGCGGCATGACGACATGGCGCACGTGCTTCGCCGCCGACAAGACCGGCTTTCACATGCTCCACACGGTTTTCCAGACCTCCCTCAAGTACCCGCAGATCCATCGCCACGACGAGGCGTTCGTCACCAAGCTGCTCGTCGAAGACTCACACTGCGTCGGCGTCGTCGCCCTGGACCAGCGCACCGGCCGCTTCGACGGCATCACCGCGAAGTCGGTGATCCTCGCCACCGGAGGCCTCGGCCGCGTCTACGCGTTCACCACCAACGGCAACATCTGCACGGGTGACGGCATGGCACTCGGCTATCGCGCCGGCGCCGGCTTGAAGGATATGGAGATGGTCCAGTTCCACCCGACCGGGCTGCCGTTCACCGGCATCCTCATCACCGAGGCCGTGCGCGGCGAGGGCGGCTACCTCACCGACAAGGAAGGTGAGCGATTCCTCAAGCGCTACGTGCCCAACAAGATGGAGCTCGGCCCGCGCGACATCATCTCGCGCGCGATGGTCACCGAATTCGAAGCAGGTCGCGGCTTCGACGGCCCGCACGGCAAGTTCATGCATCTCGACGTGAGGCACCTGGGCGAAGAGGTGATCGACCGCAAGCTGCCGTTCATGCGCGAGCTTGGCCGGGAGTTCGTCGGCATCGACATCGTGCATGAGCCGATCCCGGTTCGCCCCGTGCAGCACTACATGATGGGTGGGGTGGACGCCGACATCTCAGGCGCGACGGAGATCCTCGGTCTCTATGCTGCCGGCGAGTGCGCGAACGTCGGCTTGAACGGCGGCAACCGACTGGGCTCGAACTCGCTGTCGGAGTGCCTTGTGTTTGGCGCCGCCGCAGGACGTGCGGCTGCGCATTACGCCGCCTCGGCCAAACCCGTCACGGCCAATCCGGTGGACTCGATGCTCTGGGACGAGGCGCGGCGCGTCGAGGTCGAGTACCTCGAAAAGAAAGGGGGTCACGAGCGGATCGGCAACATCCGCTACGACCTGCAGCGTGAGATGGATGAAGGCGCCGGCGTGTTCCGAACCAAGGAAGGATTGGAAAAGCTGATCCAGGAGCTGGGCGTGCTTCGTGAACGCTTTGCGCAGATAGCGATCGAGGACTCGAGCCGTACGTTCAACACCGAGCTCACCGCGATCCTCGAGCTCGACTACATGCTCGAGGTCTCGAACGTGATCGCGGTCTCGGCGCTGGCACGCGAGGAGTCTCGAGGGGCCCACGCCCGCCGCGACTTCCCTGAGCGAAATGACGAGAAGTATTTGAAGCACACGGTTGCCTTCAAGCGGAATGGCGGGCGCCCGCGCCTCGAATACCGCGACGTCCGCATCACGAACTTCAAGCCGCAAGCGCGCACTTACTAGAGGAGATTCAGTTGGCTGAGAAGCGGGTCGCCACCAAGGAAAAGCGAATCACCATCAAGGCGACGCGGTTCGATCCCGAAAAGGACGAAAAGCCGCGCCTCCAGTCCTACGACATTCCCTTTACCGACGAGAGCATGGTGGTGCTGGACGCGCTGAACCACATCAAGTCCTATGTCGATGGGAGCCTGAGCTATCGCTGGTCGTGCCGCATGGGCATCTGCGGCAGCTGCGGGATGATGGTGAACGGCACGCCGAAGCTGACGTGCAGCGCGTTTCTGCGCGACTACTGGCCCCGGCCGATAGTTGTCGAGCCGCTGACCAATTTCCCGATCATCCGCGACCTGGTGATCGACATGGACGACTTCCTGCACAAGCTGAAGTCCGTCCAGCCGTGGATCATCCGCAAGCAGGAGATGCCGCTCGGTGCAGGCGAGCACCTTCAGACGCCCGCACAGATCGATGACTTCAGGCAGTTCAGCCAGTGCATCAACTGCATGCTCTGCTATGCCGCGTGCCCTGTTTACGGCCTCGACGACACGTTCCTTGGGCCGGCGGCGATTGCGCTCGCGCGGCGCTACAACCTGGACTCGCGGGACCAGGGGCTCAAGCAACGTTTGCCTGTGATCGCGCAGCCCGAGGGCGTCTGGGAGTGCAGCTTCGTCGGCGAATGCTCAGTTGTGTGCCCGAAGGGCGTCGACCCGGCCAAGGCGATCCAGCAGTCCAAGCTCGACACCACGCTGCGCTTCACGCTTCCGTACGGTAACCGCGACTAGTGCAGACGCCAGCGAAGACATCGGGTCCGGCGCCTGCCCGCAGCTACAGGTGGACCATGCCGGCCGGCTGGTGGCTGCGCAAGCGCCACTACGTCCTTTATATAGTCCGCGAGTTCACCGCTTTGCCCATGGCCCTGTGGCTGCTGTGGCTGCTGTACGACGTCAAGAGCGCCGGCGCCGGACCCTCGGCGTTTCAGCCTCCCAGGTCGATTGGTTTCGTGGTCTTCAGCGCAGTCTGCCTTGCTTTCGCCACATACCACAGCTACACGTTTCTAAAGCTGGCCGGCGTGATCATCCACGTGAAGCTGTTCGACAGGCCCGTGCCGCCGACGGTCATCGTCCTGACGATGTTCGGGCTCTGGGCTCTGGCCTCGATCGCGATTGGCGCCGTGTTGATCGGGTTCGCGCGATGAACGCAGAAACGTCCCAACATCGGCCCGCGCTTTCACACCTGTTTTTTTGGTTCTTGTTCGCCAACGGCGGGGGCCTGACCGCGCTGGTGCTCCCCGTGCACATCCTGGTCCAGGGCATTCTCGGGCCGCTCGCCATCGTTCCTGTGGTCGACCAGCACCAAGACACGTGGATCAACATCCTCGGCAACCCGCTGGTGAAGCTGTACCTGCTTGCTTTGATCGCCTTTGCGTTCTTCCATTTCGCGCACCGCCTGCGGTATCTCCTCGTCGACTTTGGCCTTCATGCAGCGAAGGGCGTGCCGGGGCAAGTGATCTTCTATGGCGGGGCGGTGCTGGTCACGCTGATCGCAGTCTGGGTGCTGCTGACCACCGCGCCGATCAAGCTCGGCTGATGGTCGATGTTCACCGTCGAGGCCTTTCCGGCAACTGAGCTTGGTAACGCCAGCTTCCTGATCGCCGACCCGGACCGCGGAGTCGGCCTCGTGGTCGATCCCTATCGAGACGTCGACGATTACCTCACTCGCGCGGACGAGCTGCGCATAAAGCTGACGCACGCGCTCGATACGCACGTCCACAACGACTTCGTGTCCGGCCGGCGCGAGCTGGCGGCCGAGGCGGGCACCGCGATCGACGAGCTCGATGCGGGACAGGACCTCGCGGTGGGCGATTTCACTGTCCGCGCGCTTCACACGCCTGGCCATACTCCCGACCACAAGAGCTACTTGCTGCTTGAGAAAGAGCACCCACGGGCGCTCTTCTCAGGAGGCGCTGTGATGGTCGGCGGCATCGCGCGCACGGATCTCCTCGGCCCACATCTCGCCGTGCACCTCGCGCTCGAGGCGCTGACAACGCTGCAGGTCAGGCTGCGCGGGTTGCCCGACGAGATCGCGGTATATCCGACACACGGGGGCGGGTCGTTCTGCGGCACCGGCGGAGGCACTGGCTACGAAACCACGCTCGGTCAGGAGCGAAGGACCAACCCGTTCTTTCTGACCACCGAGGTGATGCCCTTTCTTGCCCGAGCACTCAACCTCGGACGGTATCCCGAGTACTACCGGGACATGGCCAGCATCAACCGTAAAGGTGCGACGCTGCTCGGGCGGAATCCCGGACCGCCGCCAAATCTGAACGTTTCGGAGGTCGCCCGCCTGATGGGCAAAGGCGCCGCGGTCGTCGACGTCCGGCCTGGGCGCCGCTACGACGGCGGCCACATCCCGGGCAGCTACAGCGTCGGTCTGGGCGGGCCCTTCAGCGCGTGGGTGGGATGGCTGATCCCGCGCGGCCGGCCGATCGTGCTTGCCGGCGGGAGTGACGCGCAGCACCTTGACGCGCAGCGCCAGCTCCAGCGCATCGGGTTCGACAGCGTCGTGGGCGCCCTCGACGGTGGCATGGACGCATGGAAGTCAAGCGGCCGCGAGCTTTCCACGTTCGAGACCAAGGACGTCGAAGACATGGCGGAATGGATCCTGAGCGCGGAGCCGATGACGGTGGTCGACACGCGAGACGAGCACGAATGGACGGCGGGCCACGTCCCTGGCGCGGTTCACCTCTATGTCCCGGACGTAGCGCATCACGCCGCCGAGATTCCCACCGAGGCGCCCGTCGCCGTTCACTGCGCCTCCGGGTACCGGGCGGGGATCGCGGCTAGCCTGCTGGAGCAAGCGGGCCTGAAACGGATCATCCACGTCAACGGGCCGTACTCGGACTGGGACCGCCTGCACCTGGCGGAATCTCGGCCCTAGATCAGCCGGTAGAAACTCCAGAAATCGTTCTCCATCGGCAGGATCTCAACACCGGCAAAGCCCGCATAGCACGCGTATTCGCGCAGCCGGCACATGTGCTGCTGATTTGGGTCGCGTTCCTCATCGGAAGCAGCTACCGCAGGGTCTTCGCTCGCCATTAGGCGGCGCTGACGGCTGCCTGGTCGCCCGTTACGGCCTGGTCACATCGGCGTTCTTTCTCTCGATGCGCGGACCTTCGCCGGCGGCGACGCTCTTCTCAGTTCTCGTTTTCGGCTTCTCTCTGTCCTGCTCGTCACCCGCCGGCGTGGGAGTGCCCTTCCAGCTCTATACGCACTGCGGGATTCGGTATGCGGACTTCGACGGCAGGCGTTTCTACGCCGATCCTCCGCTCGACGATGGCAGCGGCAACCCACCACGAGGCTGGGGTAACCCATTCGACAACGGCACGATGACGCCTATCGACAAGAACACCGCGGTGTTTACAGACCCAGCGGGCCATCGCGCGGTCTTCTCGACCCAGCCCAAAACGGGAATTCCGACGATCGAGATCTGCTCGTGATCTGAAATTAGCGCTTACGCGCGCGCCAGATCTCCTCCGCCGGCCATTTCTTCGCCCACTCCGCCGGCACCGTTTTCTCAGGCATCGGTGACGGCGGCTTCCAGCAACGCGGCGAACTTTCGCCGCGCAGCCTCTCGCCGGGTCGGGACGTGCTCGCTGGGCCAGATGCCCTTGGGCGCCTGGTATCCGGCGAGAATCTGACGCGCGACCGAGACGCGGTGCACCTCGTCGGGGCCGTCGTACATGCGCGCCGCACGGGCGTGCCGGTACATCTCCTCCAGCGGCAGGTCGGACGAGTAGCCGAGCGAGCCGTGGATCTGGATGGCGCGGTCGATCACGTCGTGCAGAACCTTGGCGCCGAAGAACTTGATCAGGGAGATTTCCTTGCGCGCAGCAGCAGCGCCTTGCGTGTCGATCACCCAGGCGGCGTGCAGCGTCATCAAGCGCGCCGCCGCCATCTCGGCCGCCGAGTCGGCGATCCAGTTCTGCACCGTTTGGTGGCTGGCGAGCTTCTTGCCGAACGACTCACGCTGCAGCGACCGCTCGCACAGCATGTCGAAGGCACGGCGCGCCTGGCCCAGCCAGCGCATGCAGTGGTGGATGCGGCCGGGCCCGAGGCGGGCTTGCGCGATGAGGAAACCCTGGCCTCGCTTGCCGATGAGGTTGTCCTTGGGCACGCGCACGTTTTCGTAAAGGATCTCGGCGTGGCCGTAGCCGAAGCGTTCGTGCTCTCCCGCCATGGTCGGGATGTTGCGCACCTTCTTCAGCCCGGGAGCGTCGGCCGGGACGATGATCATCGACGCGCGCTCGTACGGCCCCGCTTCCGTGTCGGTCACGACCATCGCGATCAAGAAGTCGGCAATCATGCCGTTGGACGTGAACCACTTGTGGCCATTGATCACCCACTCGTCGCCTTTGAGTACCGCGGTGGTGGAAAGCGACGTCGGGTCAGAGCCTGCGTTGCCGGGCTCGGTCATCGAAAACGCCGAGCGAATCTTGCCGTCGAGGAGCGGGTAGAGCCACTGCTTCTTCTGCGCTTCGGTACCGAAGTGGGCGAGAACCTCGGAGTTGCCCGAGTCGGGAGCCTGGTTGCCGAAGACGATGGGTCCCCACACCGAGGCGCCTTCGATCTCGTGCATCAGGCCGAGCTTCACCTGGCCGTAGCCCTGGCCGCCGAGCTCCGGCGGTAGGTGCGTGGCCCACAACTTCTGCTTCTTGACTTCCTGCTGGAGCGGGCGAATCGCGCGCACAAACCCCGCGTCATCGGTGTCCATGACCTCGAGCGGATACACCTCTTCGCGTATGAACTTGCGCATCCATTCCAGCTTGGCTTCGAACTCCGGCTCGGTCGAGAAATCCCAGGTCATGGCAGTCTCCTAAACAGTTCGATCGAGGAGCTGGATGCCCTCATCGATCATGCCGACGATGGTAGTCGTCATCACTTCCCCTTCGTACATCGGGTCTGGCCGCTTGCCCCGACGATGAAGCATGAGGTTGTAGCCGAGGATGGACGAGTACTTGTACAGGCTCATCGCTGCGTACCATCGCATCTCCCCTGGGTCGGCGCCGTAAAGGCGGTAGATGTCCTCGACCGACACGTCGATCGCCCCGGTCGGGTTGCCGGCGCGCTGGTACTGGCGGCGGATGGCGGCGATGAAAAGACAGCCGACGTCAAGCAGCGGCTGCCCGATCTGCCCGATCTCCCAGTCCAGGACGGCGACCACCTGTGAGCCCCGGAACAGCATGTTCCCGTAGTGATAGTCGCCGTGGACGAGGGTCGGAGCTCGCTCAACAGGCAGCTTCACGGCCAGCAGTCCGCCGAGCACGCCGGCGCGGACGGTCAGCTCTTCCGGAGCACGCTGCATGAGCATGGCCCAGCGCATCATCTCGGACTGCAACCCCACGGATTCCTCGTCGCCGATTCCGGTCTGGTTGAGGGGCAGCGCGTGCAGGCGCTTGAGGACGCCAACCGCCGAAGTGGTGATGTCGAGCGCTTTGTTGGTGGCGGCCGCGCGTTCGATCCTCACTCCATCGACGGCTTCCATGAGGATGAACGGTCGTCCGTCGACGACCGGATCTGAGCTCATCGCCGGGATCGCCGGAGTGGGGAGGCCCGCGGTGTGCAGGGCGGCCATGATCCGGCCCTGCCGGACGACGTCGGCAGGTCCGGCGATCCTTGCGCCGGGCGGCGGGAGGCGAAGGACATAGCGAGTGTTACCGCCGCCGCGTTCGACCGTGACGGAATAGGTGAAGCCGGAATGGCCTTCGGGGATTGGCTCGATTGCAGTCACACGGAGGTCGCGCCCGAGTTTCTCGCGGCACTGAGTCTCTAGGTCTTGCCGGATCTGCTCGCTCATTCGAGGTGGGCCACGTCGCCGAGCGCGCCGACCATGCGCCGGTCGCCGCGGGCTCGGACGACGCTGATGCTCGTGTAGTAAGGCAGGAAGCGGAACTGCCCTGGGTCGAGGCGCAGCACGTGAGTGAGGTACGCGATGATCGCGGCTCCGTGCGCGACCACCGCGATGCGCTGGCCGGCGTGTCGCTCTGTGATCTCATCGACCACGGCCCGCATCCTTTCGACCACGGCCGTTTGCGGTTCGCGAACTTCCAGCGACCCGTCATCGGTCACCTCGAGCTTCATCTCGACCAGACGCTCATCAACGTGAATCTCACCGCCGAACGCTTTCGCGGTCTCCATCGCGCGCCGGTACGGACTCGAGTAAACAACAGCGGGCTTCGTCTGTCGCATACGCTCGGCGAGGCGGGCTGCCTGGCCTCTTCCCAGCTTGCTGAGCGGCGGATCAACGGCATCGGCGAGGTCCTCGTAGCAGTCCGCGTGGCGAATGAGCAAGATCTCGGTGACCCCTTCGACTCCGATCAAAAATGCTGCTTCGAGAGATCGCATGGCCCGAGTGAGCTGTTCCGAGCGTGCTGCCACGGCTAACATTCGACCACATGCTCCGCGTCGTGGGCATCGTCGCCCTAATCGTCCTAGCTCTCGCCTGCGGCCCGGCGGCGGTGAAAACCGTCCCCTCGCCATCCCCGGTGATCCCCGAAGGGACCTGGACGCAAAGCCTGACCTTCACGGGCGAGGTCCCGGGCCAGATGACCGGAATCATCCCTGGCACTGGCGATCTGGCGAGCTCGTGCACAGGCTCCAAGACTCACGTGGGAGAGCGATGGGCGGACACCACCTATGGAACGGTTGATGCCGGCGGGCAGGTTTGGGGAGTTGTTTTCCTGATCGAGAACTTCAGCGGACCTGGTACGTACACCGACAAAGCCGTGGTTGTCGAGATGCACAGCGCGGACAATTCCAAGGTGTGGAGCCGCGGTGGGGGGGACAAGATCACGTTCACGATTGAGCGCAACCAGCAGACCGGCACCATCGACGCAGGGCTGACCAGCGCCGCCACCGGCAAGGCTGGAGCCGAACACATAACCGGCCGTTGGAACTGCCGCGGCTGACGCGATGGAAATCAGGTTCGATGGCCACTGTTTCGGGTGCGGCCAGCTCAACCTCGAAGGCCTGCGCCTGATTTTTGTACCGGGGCCATCCGGCTCTGTGGCCGAGTTCGAAGTGCCGGATCGGTTTCAGAGCTGGGCCGGCATGGTGCACGGCGGCGTGGTGGCGTTGATGCTCGACGAAGCAGTTGGTTGGGCAGCGTGGCACGCGGGACACCCGGGAGTGACGGGGCGCCTGCAGGTCAGCTACCGCCGGCCGCTGAAGCTGGGTGAGCCGGTGCGGGTGGTGGGGAAGGTGGAGAACATCCGGCGGACGCTGGTCTATACCTCGGCAGTGCTCGAGAACCGAGATGACGGCTCGCGGATCGCCGACGCGACAGCCACCCTGATGATGGCCGACACGAAGGTGGACCCGACCCCGTAGAACAGCTGTTCGCAAGCCGAGGCGACTGAAAACGAGGTTTCTGGCGTTAGGCAAGGTGAAGGCTCTGTCACAGGGCCACTTCAAGAGGGGTTTTGGAATTGACGATTCGCAAGCTGATCACGATGGGCTCGGGAGCCGCCGCGCTGTGTGTGGCGGTGGCGTTCGTTGTAGCGCCGGCGACCGCCCTGGCAGAGGGATCGCACCGATCGCACGCGACGACCGAATCGACCCAAGCTCTTACGGCGACCGTGGACACTGTGACTGCGCCGACGCAGGCGTGCACAGACGCGCGAGCCAAGCTGGCCAAAGCGGCAGCTGACGATCGAGTCGCAGATGCGGCTGAGAGAGCCGCACTCAAGAACGGCAGCCTGACCAAGGATGCCAAGAAGAAGCTGGACGTCGCGGAGAGGGCGGCAATGAAGACCCTCCGGGACGCGGCTCGAGCCGCATGCGCGGGCCAGGGTAAGACGCCGCCGACGGCCGCTTGTCTGGCGGCCAAGCAGGCGCTCAAAGACGCGCTGAGAGCGCACAAGGACTCCGCGACGCTGAAGGGCCTCAAGGACAAAAAGAAAGCAGCCTGCACTAAGTAGTTAGAACTTCCCCCCCAACGGAGGCCCGGCTCATCACCGGGCCTCCGCCCATTTATTGGGAGAACGCCGCGATCTCTGGAATCAACGCAGTCGCTTATCGGCGTCTCTAGAACGGCCCCGATAGAATCACTCGAGTCGGGCGCGCAGTTTAGGCAGCTTTGCTTTATCGGCGTCTTCAGTAGGGCCCCGATTAGAATCACTTTCAAGTCGGGGGCTGGCGCAGTTTGGCAGCGCGCACGGTTCGGGACCGTGAGGCCCCGGGTTCAAATCCCGGGCCCCCGACCAAAATCCGAATACGAATCGGGCGTCACGGCTGGTGCTGGAAGAGCGCCGTATCACAGCCGTATCACAATTTCCCGGGCAAGTAAGTAGAGATTGCTGTTTTGGACACTGGGGACCGCGTCCAAGCTCAGCGTCCCGCCCTGGACGGAGGATTTAGCCTGACGTGCCCATCGGCGCATGATCGTGTTGTCATGCGGAATTTCTTAGGGATCGGCCTCGCAGCCCTCGTCGCACTAGTCGTCGCCGGCTTCATTTTGGGAGGCTATTTGGACGCTACCGGTGCAACTTCAATTGCGGGACTGCCTTGGCTGATGCACCAGCCGCAACCGCTGCGAATTGTCATCGAATTGGTAGTTGGCGTCCCCATCGCCTTCGGCGTTGCCTTGTACATCGTCCTCGAGACGGTGGACCTGCTCTGGTTCCTCACCACGCCGATCCGGACGCTGTCGGCCGCGACGCGCCGGAGATAGGTGCGGCCGGTGCCGGCTTGACTGTCCAGATCGCGCCTTAGGGATCTTGGCCACCACCATGGACACGTACGCAGCATGCCGAATCTCCTGGGCGACGCAATGACAGGCGCGAGGCGACACCACACAGTGCCTCGCGTGCTTTTGCGGCGGTTCTCGACCCAGCCTCGTATCGACAACCCGCCGCTGTGGAACCTAGACATATCGAATGGGAAGCCGTCCGGTACAAACGTCAAGAGCGAAACAGTGATTCGAGATTTCTATCGAATCAACAATGCAGCCCGCCCCCTGAGCCCCGGGTGGGCCGAGGAGATCCTCTCTCGGATAGAAAGCGATGCAGCCGAG
>DATGVE010000073.1:0-22591 GCA_035300725.1 Candidatus Eiseniibacteriota bacterium
TGGATCTCAACTTGAAACTTATGCGGGCGGTTGGTCTCGTTCCACGGTATCCGCACCATCACGGCGATCCCGAGGTGGCTGATCGTCACCTGCCCGTTGGGCTGCAGAGGGGGGCGGTGATGTTCGGTCCAGCCTCCACCAGTCATGTAGAGAAGTCCGTTGATCGCCTCCACGTGATTCGCCAGGCAGAGAAGCTCGAATTGAGCCTTTTCCGCGAAGCTGACTCCTGCGGTGCCGCTCCCTGATTCGCTCATCGCCTCAGTCATCTTCGCCTAAAACTACACGCGACCCCGCAGCCGCTGGACCGTGAGGACGCCACCCCCGAAGATGACGCCAAACGCGGAAACGTCGCCGAGACCGGTGAACACAGCAAACACAACTACAAAGAAGAGCCCTCTGGCGCCCCGGATTCGAAGATTGGCAAAGGACGAAATCAGCCAGTCAGTACTTTCAACCGGTCTGCGAGCACTTCGATCTTGACGCGCTCCTGCTCTGTTGAATCCCGCTGGCGGATCGTCACGGCTTTGTCATTGAGGGTGTCGAAGTCCACAGTCACGCAGAACGGGGTGCCGATCTCGTCCTGCCGCCGGTAGCGGCGGCCGATGTTCCCGCCAGTCTGGTCGTACTCCACCCGGAACTCGCCACGCAGCGACTTCATGACCTCCTGCGCCGGACCGATGAGCTCTGGCTTCTTCGAAAGAGGCACGACCGCCACCTGCACCGGGGCCACGTTCGGGTGGAAGTGCAGGACAGTGCGCGGCTCATTGTTGACCACGTCCTCGTCGTAGGCGTCGAGGAGCAGGGTGATGAAGATCCGCTCGACGCTCACCGCCGGCTCGATCACCCAGGGCAGGTAGCGCTCGTTCGTTTCGGGGTCGAGGTAGGAGAGGTCGACCTTGGACTTCTCCTGGTGGACGCGGAGGTCGAAGTCGGTGCGATCAGCCACACCCTCGAGCTCCCCCCACCCGAACGGGAAGTCGTACTCGATGTCGGTGGTCTGCTTCGAGTAGTGCGACAGGCCCGCCTTCGGATGGTCGTACATGCGGAGGCGATCCGCCTTCAGGCCCAGCACGTCGGTATACCAGCGCATCCGCTCGGTGCGCCAGTAGTTGAACCACTCGTCGTCCGTGTCGGGCTTGACGAAGTACTCCATCTCCATCAGCTCGAACTCACGCACCCGGAAGACGAAGTTGCCCGGCGTGATCTCGTTGCGGAAGGCCCGGCCCTGCTGCGCGATGCCGAACGGCACGCGCACGCGAGAGGAGTTGAGGACGTTCTTGAAATCGACGAACATGCCCTGCGCCGTCTCCGGCCGCAGGTAGACCTCGGACGAGGAATCCTCCACCGGGCCCACGTTGGTCTTGAACATGAGGTTGAACATCCGCGGCTCGTCGAGCGGGCCTCCACACTCGGGACATTTGTCGCCGGTCACGTGGTCAGCGCGCCAGCGCTTCTTGCACTGGCCGAGGCACTGCCGGAGAGGGTCGACGAAGTTGGTGAGGTGGCCGGAGGCGGCCCACACCTCGGACGGCATGATCAGCGTCGACTCGAGGCCCACCACGTCGTCGCGCAGCTCCACCATGTGGCGCCACCACAGGTCGCGGATCGCCCGCTTCAGCGCGACGCCGTACGGGCCGTAGTCGTAGAAGCCCGAAATCCCTCCATAGATCTCGCTCGAGGGGTAGATGAAGCCGCGCCGCTTGGTGAGGGCAACGACCTTCTCCATCAGCTGCTCGCGGGGGAATGTCACCCTTGTTGGAGGATCGACAGGATGTTGCCGGCAGGGTCTTTGAACCACGCGATGTCCGGGCCTCGATCGTGGGCGAGGCCCCGTGCGACTCCCTTGTGGTCCGTGATCCCCGCGTAGTGCTCGAACTTGATGCCCTTTCCGGTCAACTCGTCGAGAGCCTGGTCGATGTTGTCGACGGGAAAATTGAGGACCGTGTAGGTCGCGGGCTGGTGATCGTGCTTCGGGTAGACCAGGATCCCGTTGCCGATTTTCAGCCTGAGACCCGCCGGAATCTCCTCGAGCTGCACGCCCAGCGTGTTTCGGTAGAAGTCTTTGGCCGCGGCCAGGTCGTTGACAGAAAAGCCGTTGAATGCTTGGTCGACTCTGATCACGGGATCATCCTCATCTGGTGCAGGAACTGTAGCGATTTCAGGCGCCGGTCCAGGTGATGCTCGAGCTGCGTGGTGAGCACGCCTTCGATCGAGGCCATCAACGCCCCGTCGAGCTTGAGGCGCCGGTAGGTTTCCAGGTCGCCCGCGGCCATCAGCCGCAGCACCTTGATTGCCGCGAGAGGCACCAGCGGCATTCCCGGCATCGCGCACTGGTCGCACAGGAACCCGCCCGCCTCCGGGCTGAACGCCGCCGGCCTGGCGGTGAGCGGCCTGTCGCACGTCGCGCACGCGGCCAGCTGCGGCGCGTAGCCGAGAAGATCGAGGGCGGCCATCAAGAAGTACGCGGAGGCGCGGCGTGGGTCGGTCTCGCGCGCCAGCTCGTCCAGCGCCATCACCGCAAGCTCATACACGCCATCGACGGGGTGCCGGTCCTCGCAGACGCGCTCCGCGAGCTCCGCGATCAAAGCCGCGTGCGACATTCGCTCCACGTCGCCCGTGATCCGCAGCCCGGGCATGCGCTGCACTTGCGCCACGACGTCCAGCTCACCGCGGCCCTTGGCCAGCAGCACGTCCACGTGCCCGTAGAGCTCGAGGGACGGCCCCAGCTTCGACTCCGGCCGCCGCACCCCTTTCGCGATCGCCCCGACCTTGCCGTGGTTGCGGGTCAGCAGCGTGAAGATTCGATCGGCCTCGCCGTAGTCGAGCTTGCGCAGCACGACGGCCCGGTCACGATATGTGGCCAGTCTCTTTCTCCACTGCCGGGTGACTGGTTCCGTCGCTTTCGTTCGACTGAGAGGGATGCGCCATGCCGGATGCCTCGAGGGCATCGGTCGGCCAGGGTTGGTCGGCCGTCAGGCGGATCGTCTCGATGCGCCGGCCCTTCACCTTCTCGACCGTCCAGCGCGCGCGTCCTGCCTTGAACGAATCGCCCGGCTGCGCGATCTTGCCAAGCACCGAGTGCACGTAGCCGCCGACCGAGTCGTAGTCGCCCGACTCCTCAATCGCCAGACCTAGGCGCGAGTTGAGCTCCTCGAGCGGGAAGCCTGCGTCGACGCGCGCCTCGTGGTCGTTGAGGATGACGAGCATGTCCTCCTCCGCGGAGTCGTACTCGTCGCGGATCTCGCCGACGATCTCCTCGAGCAGGTCCTCGAGAGTGACCAGCCCGGCGGTGCCGCCGTACTCGTCCACCACGATCATCATGTGCTGCTTCTTGGTCCGCATGTCGTGCAGCAGCTCGTCGACCTTCTTCTGCTCCGGCGTGAACTCGATGGGCCGCAGGAGCTTGTCCATGTCGAACTTCTGCGAGCTCGACAGAGTGTAGAAAAGCAGCAGGTCCTTGGTGTGGATGAGGCCGACCACGTGGTCGATGTCGCGGTCGTACACCGGCATCCTCGTATGGCGGTGCTCTTTGAAGAGCCTGACGACCTCCCTGAGATCGGCGTCTCGCTCCACCGCGACGATGTCCGTGCGCGGGATCATGATCTCGCGCACGGTCTTGTCACCGATCTCGATGATGCCGTGGATCATCTGGTGCTCCTGCTCTTCGATCACGCCCTGCTCCTCCGACACGTGGAGCACGCTGATGAGCTCCTCTTCAGAGAGGTACGGTGCCCGGGCGGCGCGACCGCCGGTGAGGCCCCGCGAGACGAAAGTGACAACGACAAGTATCGGACCCAAGAAGGTCGCGAGCCGGTCGACAGGGCCCGCGGCCATGAGCGCGACACGCTCGGCGTGCGTGATCGCGAGCGTCTTGGGCGTGACCTCGGCCGCGATCAGGAGGATGACCGAAAGCACCACTGAAACCAGAAGCGTCAACCACAGGCGCCAACCCGAAGGTATGCCCCACTGGCTGAACACCGCTTCGCTCAGAAGCGCCGTCGCGGTCGAGGCGACGATGAGCGCAAGCGTGTTGACGAACAGCACGGTCGAGAGGAATCTGTTCGGATCCGCTCGCAAGCGCTGCAGGACGGCCGCGGCCTTGCTGCCCTGCTCGGCGAGGAAGCGCACGCGGAGGCGGCCGACCGAGGTGAGCGCCGTCTCAGTGCCGCTGGCCAGCGCGGCCACGACAAAGCACACGAGCAGAACGATGACCTCGATCGTTTCCTGGCCGGTCATGACGAGCGGATTATCTGAAGAGCTCGCTGACGCTCCGGTTCTCGTGCACCCGGATGATCGCCTCGGCGAGCAAAGGTGCGACCGACAGCACCGTAATTGGGGGTCCCAGCTTCTCTGGGGAGATGGGAACGGAGTCGGTCACTATGACTTCGTCCACGTCCGCTTTCTTCAACTTTTCGACAGCGTCGCCGGTGAGCACGGGGTGCGTCGCCGCGATGAGCACTTTGCTCGCGCCCTGGTTGCGCAGAGCCACCGCGAGCTTGGCGATGGTGCTGCCCGTGGTGATGATGTCCTCGACCACGACGCAGTCGCGACCCTGCACGTCACCTGACACCGCGATCACCTCGACCTCGTCATCGCTCGAGCGGCGTTTGTAACCGAACGCGATCGGCGCGGCCAGGTTGTTCGCGACGGCCTCGGCTCGGCGGCCGCCTCCAGCGTCGGGGGCGACGATCGTGAGCCGGTGGAGGTTGAGCGTTTTCAAGTAGTCGGCGATGATCCGGTGCGGCGAGAGGTGGTCGGTCGGGACGTCGAAGAAGCCTTCGATGGCCTCGGCGTGGAGGTCGAGCAGCAGCAGGCGGTCGGCACCCGCGAGGGTGATGAAGTTGGCGACCAGCTTGGCCGAGATGGGCTCGCGGGGCTGCGTCTTGCGCTCCTTGCGCGCGTAGCCGTAGTAAGGGACGACCGCGGTGACACGCCCGGCCGAGGCGCGGCGAAGCGCGTCGAGGATGATGAACAGCTCCATCAGGTGCTCGTTGACAGGGGGCGACGTGGGCTGGATCACGAACACGTCGTGCCCGCGCATCGAGTCCTCGATCTTGACGTTGATCTCGCCGTCGGGAAAGCGCCGAAGGCGGGGGTCGGTGAGGGGAACGTCGATGATGGTCGAGATCTTTTCGGCCAGCGCAGGGTTGGCGGAGCCGGCAATCAGCTTGAGCGCCCCCCACGGGGACGCCTCCTCCCCGGCGAACTCGACCGCAGTCTGGATTCGACCGATCATTTGGTTTCGGATTCCGAGCTCACGACTTTCCTCCGTACCACCCTAGCGGGAACTCCGACTGCTGTCGCGCCGTCCGGCACGTCCTTGGTGACGACCGAGCCGGCCCCGGTGCGGGCATCCCGGCCAAGTTTGACGGGGGCGACCAGCATCGTATCGACGCCCACGAAGGCGCGGTCGCCGATCTTGGTCCGGTTCTTGTTGGTCCCATCGAAGTTGGCCGTGATCGTACCGGCTCCGATGTTGGCGTCCTCGCCGAGATCGGTGTCGCCGAGGTAGGAGACGTGGGGAACCTTGCTTCCCCGCCCCACCTTCGTGCGCACCAGCTCGACGAAGCTGCCGATGTGGACGTCGTCGGCGATCTCGGTGCCGGGACGCAGCTTGGCGAACGGCCCGCAGTCGGCGCGGTCGCCGATCCTCGCGTCCTCTATATGCACGTGGGGGCCGATGCGGCAGTCGACGCCGATGCTCGTGTGCGCCTTCAACACCGTGAAGGGCTCGATGACAGAGTCCTGGCCGATCGTCACCGTGGCGTCGACGAAGGTTGATTCCGGGTCGACGATCGTCACGCCGGAGAGCATCAGCTTCTCGAGGATTCGCTTCTGGATGGTCGCGGTGGCCGCGGCGAGCCTGGTCCGGTCCTTGACGCCCATGGCCTCGTTCGGATCGTCGAGCTGGACGACCGTGACCGGGGTCAGGTGGAGGAAGGCGTCGGTGAGATAGAACTCGCCGGCCTGGTTGTCGTCCTTGATTTCCTTCAGTGCTTTGGTGAGCTCAGTCCCGTCGAAGACGTACACGCCGACGTTGAACTCGTGCACGTTCCTTCGCATGTCGTCGGTCGCGTCCTTGCGCTCGACGATGCGCTCGAGCGAGCCGTTGGCGGCGCGGATGATCCGGCCGTCGTTTCTTGTCGGGTCTTCGACGCTGGCGATGGTGGCGGGTCCGCCTGATGCGCGATGAGCGTCGACAACTTTTGTGATTGTCTCCGCCGTGAGAAGGGGTGAGTCGCCGTTGACCACCAGCACCTCTTTGCCTTTGAGCTCGTCTTCGGGGATCTGCTGCAGGGCATGCGCGGTGCCCTTCGGCTCACGCTGGAAGGTGGGCGCGATGCCCCTCTCGTCGAGATGCGCCGCAACCTCCGCGTGGTGCGGGTTGGCGATGACCTTGACGTCCTTGGCGCCGGCCCCCGTGACCGCGTCGAGGACGTAGTCGAGCATGGGGCGGCCGCAGATCGGATGGAGGACTTTGGGAATACGCGAGCGCATCCGGGTGCCGTGACCGGCGGCGAGTATGACGGCAGTTAGCGTCTGGCTCAACCTGTAGGTGCCAGTTTAAGGCCCTCGGAAGTAACTGCCTTCCGGCACCGATCGTTAGCCTTTCAGGATGGGAAAGCTCGCCGCCCTCACTGCCTTGCTCGTATTTGTGAGCGCTTGCGGGATCGGCGCGTCGAGGGGCTCGCTCTTAGCGCGGTCGCCGTCGCCTGTGGCGATCAGTCCGAGCCCGAGCCCGAGCCCGAGCCCAATCGCGACGCCAGTTGAATCGAGCCCATCTCCCACGCCCGGCCCGTCCCCGACTGCGACTGTCACGTGCCATAACGGCTCCGTCGGAACAAACCTCGTGATGATCGGAGGGGTATACGGAGAGACGCTCATCTACGACGTGACCGACCCGGTGCACCCTCGCCTCCAGTGCCGCATTCTGGGGACGTCGGCGCATCTCATAAGTGGAAGCACCTTCACCTACCTGGATCCGCAATCGGCCGAGCTGACCAACATCCGCGTCCATTCGTTCGTCGATGGAAGCGATTCTCCGGCAGGCACGCTTCCGGTGTGGACCAACAAGGCAACCTGGCACCCGAGCGGCGCTCTGGTTGCCTACTCCACCCGACTCGAAGCGACAGGCTCGAGCGAAACCACTGTGCAGGTGTGGTTGTTCGGTCGAAGCACTGGAGTACCGCTTCTTACCTACCGGATTGGGGCCGTTGACTGCATCTGCCGGTTCGGACTGCCACAGCCCGTCCTGGCCGTATCGCCGGACGGTCAGTACCTGGTCGCAGGTTGGGGCTTCGGCAAAGGTGGGGACCCGCTCGTGGTGTATCGCCTTTCCGACCGCACCCGGGTGGCAACGCTCGACCAGGCGACAACGGCTTTTTGGGATCGGAACAACCATCGCTTGTTTCTGATCGGGTTCGGCACCGACGCCAGCCGCGTCTGGACGCCTGAGACCGGAATCACCAGCCTGGCCGGCGCGGGCGCGTGGACAAATCTTGCGGGCTTGTCACCCGATGGGGGCCAGGTTGCGTATACCGCGAACGCCGACCCTAACTCGATCAAGCTCCGCGTCTACGTGTACGACATGAAGGCCGGGACCACACGCATGCTCGTCGACAAGCTCAGGACGCAGGCGCTATTCGTCAGGAATGGCTGGGTCTGGTACCTGGAAGAAGCGGCCTGCGATCCAGTGGCGTGCGGCGTTCCGTGGGGCACCCAGCCGACCGGCAAGGTGTTCGCGATGCAGCTCTCGACGGGAACTGAGACCGAGGTGAGCTTTGCCGCTGGGGAAAACCCCGTCAAGCCCGCAAGCGACGTCAACTGGCTTCCGTTCACACCAGGTGAGTTCTGGCCGGCTGCGTAAGGGCGAGGGATAATCCCCTTGTGAGCGAAGGTCCGTCGCTGAACGTGGAGGGAGCCGTCCCTTCGCGCCTTCCGGTGCTTCCGCTGAAGTCGACTGTCGTCTTTCCGCGCATCTTCATCCCGCTCTCGGTCGGCCGCAAGCGCTCGTTGCAGCTGCTCGAGGACCTGACCGGATCCGAGCGCCACATCGCGGTCGCCACGCAGCTCGACGAGTCGGCGGAGGAGGTCGGGTTTAACGACCTCCACCACGTCGGCACGATGGTGCGGGTGCAGCACCTGCTGAAGCTGCCCGACGGGACTGTGCAGCTCGCGGTGCTCGGACTGCGCCGCATCAAGCTGACAAAGGCGCTGTCCGAGGACCCTTACCTCGAGGCCGCGATCGACATGCTGCCGGAGTCGTCGGAGACGATCCTGTCGCTCCCGCGCGAGGCCCTGATGCGGCGCGCGATCTCCTCCTTCCAGCAGCTCGTCACGCTGGCCCCCCACCTTCCCGCTGAGCTGTCGAGCGCGGCGGGAGCGATCGAGGATCCGCTGCACCTGGCGTACTACATCGCCAACCACATCCGGCTGACGACAGAGCAGCGGCAGGAGATCCTCGAGCTGAACTCGGCCAAAGATAAGCTCGAGCGTCTCCTCGGCCACATGGCGCACGAGCTGGAGGTGCTGGAGCTCGGCCGGAAGATCCAGTCGCAGGCCGAAGAGCAGATGGGCAAAGCCCAGCGCGAGTACTTCCTGCGCGAGCAGCTCAAGGCGATTCAGCGCGAGCTGGGCGAGATGGACAGTGAGCACGGCGAGCTGATCGAGCTGCGCGAGCGGATCGAGAAGGCCGGTCTGCCGGCTGAGGCCAAGCGCGAGGCGGAGCGCGAGATCTCTCGACTGGAGCGAATCCCGAGCGCGTCACCCGAATCGTCGGTGATCCGCACGTACCTCGAGCTCATCGTGTCGCTCCCCTGGAACATCTCGACGGGCGGCGAGGTCGACGTGAAGAAGGCTCGGGCGATCCTCGACGCCGATCACTACGACCTGGACAAAGTGAAGCAGCGAATCGTCGAGCACCTGGCGGTGCGGCGCTTGAAGCAGGAGCGCGGCTCGACGGACCGCGGTCGCGAACCGATCCTGTGCTTCGTCGGACCGCCCGGCGTGGGCAAGACGTCGCTGGGCCAGTCGATCGCGCGCGCCATGGGGCGCAAGTTCGCGCGGGCCTCACTGGGTGGCGTTCACGATGAGGCGGAAATCCGAGGGCACCGGCGCACGTACATCGGCGCCATGCCGGGGCGCGTCCTGCAGGCGATCCGGCGCGCCGAATCGAACGATCCCGTCTTCATGCTCGACGAGGTGGACAAGATCGGCTCCGACTGGCGCGGCGATCCTTCGTCGGCCCTGTTGGAGGTGCTCGATCCCGAGCAGAACAAGGACTTTCGCGACAACTACCTCGACGTGCCGTTCGACCTCTCGAAGGTCATGTTCATCACGACCGCCAACACGCTGGACACCATCCCGCCCGCCCTGCGCGACCGCATGGAGGTGCTGCACCTCTCGGGCTACACCGAGGAAGAGAAGGTGCACATCGCGCAGATGTTCCTGATTCCGAAGCAGCTCACGGCCCATGGGCTGCGGCCAGGCGAGATCACGATCTCCGAAGAGGCGATTCGCCTGATCATCAGCCAGTTCACGCGCGAGGCGGGAGTGCGCAACCTGGAGCGCGAGATCGCGTCAGTGATGCGGCGCGACGTGGCGGACATGGCGGTCAGCAAGCGCTCCAAGAAGGTGGTCGACGACGTCAAGCGCGTGCGCGCGGCGCTGGGCAAGCGGCGGTTTTACGACGACGTCGCGGAGCGGATCGACCGCCCTGGCGTGGCCACCGGGCTGGTGTGGACGCCGACCGGCGGCGAGATCATCTTCGTGGAGGCCGCGCTGACGCCGGGCAAGGGTGAATTGAAGCTCACGGGCCAGCTCGGCGAGGTGATGAAGGAGTCGGCGTCGGCGGCGCTGTCCTACTTGAAGTCGCGGGCCTCGTCGCTGAACATCGACCCCGCGATCTTCGACAAGAACGACATCCACGTGCACGTGCCGGCGGGCGCGCAGCCGAAGGAAGGACCGTCGGCCGGTGTGACGGTGCTGACCGCCATGGCCTCGCTGCTGACTGGCCGGCCGGTGCGCGACGACGTGGCCATGACGGGTGAGATCACGCTGCGCGGGCGGGTGCTGCCGATCGGCGGCATCAAGGAGAAGGTGCTGGGTGCGCACCGCGCGGGTTTGCGGCGCGTTTTGCTGCCTCGACGCAATGAAGCCGACCTCGACGACATCCCAGCCGACCTGCGCAAGGAGATGCAGCTGGTGATGATCGAGTCGATCGACGAGGTGTTGCGGGAGGCCCTGACGCCCGCGCTTGCGGCGGTCGGGTCTAACGGTGCTGGAGGTGCAGGTGGTGTTGGGCGCGCTGCAAGATCCGTTCGTGCGCGGCCAGCTCAACCGAGTCGTCGAGCGGCGAAAGCTCGTCCACGCCGCGCTTGATGAGGGCGCTGCGAATCAGGTAATCGGCGAGGTGCGGGTTCTTCGGTAGGAGCGATCCGTGCATGTAGGTGCCGAGCACCGCGCCTTGAAGGCAGCCTTCCATGTGATCCGAGCCGTTGTTGCCGTGGCCGAGCAATGTTTTGCCCAAAGGCCTTGCCTTTGGGCCAAGAAATGTGCGGCCGCTGTGGTTTTCGAAACCCACGAGGGTCTTCGATTCAAGTGTTGCGATTTCTGTCTCGACGACGACGTCGCCGATGAACCGCTTCTTGCCCGCCTCCGTATGGACGTCGATCATGCCGATGCCCGGGTAGCGTTCGCCGTCGGCGGTCTGGTAGTAGCTGCCAAGGAGCTGGTAGCCGCCGCATACGGCGAGGATCACGGCGCCGTTATTTACGGCTTGTTCGAGCGGCGGCTGCTTGAACTCGAGCAGGTCCTCGTAGACGAGCGCTTGCTCGCGGTCCTGACCGCCGCCGAAAAAGAAGATGTCGACCTCGTCCATCTGTTTGGTCGCACCGCGCCCGAGCTCGACGAGCCTTGCGTCGAAGCCGCGCCACTCGGCGCGCTTCAAGAGCGTGAGGATGTTGCCGCGATCGCCGTAGATGTTCATCAGGTCGGGATAAAGCCAGCCGACCGTGAACTTGTCGCCCATGTTTCTAAGTTTGCCAGTAAGGCTTCGCCCAGCCGCGCCTGACGAGCTCGGCGCGCAGGTCCAGCATCGCCGTGTAGGTGCAGAGGAGATGGGCGATGTCGCCTTCCTTCGTCAACTTGATGAGGAGGTCTAGCGCGCGGCCGGGATCTGTTTCGGGTTCGGCGGCTTGCACGCCCGCGTATTTGAGCCGGACCGCGAGGTCGTGGGCCCGATTGCCTGCGAGCACGACGACCTGGGCCTTGTCTTTCAGGTGCTCGAAATCGACGTCCCAGATCCACGAGACGTCGGTGCCGTCCGCCTTGCGGTCGTTGAGCGCGATCAGGAAATTGGTTCCGTTGGCGAGGTCGATGGAGGTTCTCAGCGTTTCGTTGAAACCGGCGGGGTTTTTGGAGAGGACAAGGTTGAGGATGCGGCCGCGAAACTCCACGCGTTCCTGGCGGCCGAAGGCGGCGCGAAAGTCGCGCAAGCGCTCGGCGATGTAGTCGGGTTCGAGGCCGAGGGTGCGGGCCACGGCGAAGGCGGCGAGCACGTTGTAGACGTTGTAGAGGCCGCCGAGCTGGACGTCGAGCTGCGTGTTCTGTATGTCGGCGGAGAACCGGTAGAAGCTGGCGAGGTTGATGTTCTGCGCGGTGATGCTTGGTGCGGGCCGCGCGAAATCGTTGTTGGGGCAGCTGTAAACGCCGTCATGACCCACGTACACGGCCTCGAAGTGCAGGCTCGCGCCGCATCTGGGACAGGTGCGCGCGTCGGCGGCGTGGGGCAGCTCGCGCACCGCGACTTTCTCGTCGTCGAGGCCGTACCAAAGCGGTGGGTTGGGCAGGCCGAGGCCGATCTCCGCGACACGAGGGTCGTCGGCGTTGAGGATGGCCGTGCTGCCCTGCGGCAGGGTGCTCAGGGCGGACTCGATCTTCTTGGCGATCGCCTCGAGCTCGCCGTAGCGGTCGAGCTGGTCGCGAAAGAGATTGAGCACGAGGGTGGCCGTTGGCTTGATCTCCTGGACCACCTTGGGCAGGCTGGCTTCGTCGATCTCGAAGACGCCCCAGTTCGCGCGCAGGCGCGCGTCCATTCCGGCGCGATCCAGGGCCGCCGCGGTGACGCCGAAGATGAGGTTGGCGCCGGCGCGGTTGGTGACGACCTTGTGCCCGGCGCCCTCGAGGAGCCATGTAACCAGGCGCGACGTGGTGGTCTTGCCGTTGGTGCCGGTAATGACGATCGAGCCGTGCGTCAGGTCCTGCGAGAGCTTGGTCAGGACTTTGGGATCGATCGCCCGGGCGACGTCGCCGGGGAGGGTGGTGCCGCCGCCTCTTCGGCTGACGCGGCTCAGCGTTCCGGTGGCCTTGCCGGCCCAGACGGCGGCGGTCTTGCGGATCACTCCGACCATGGCCCGATGGCTTGCGCGACGGCGGTCCAGCACTTCAGATCGGCAGTGATTTTGCGTGCCGACGTCTCGTCGGCGCAGTGACAGAAGTATGCCGACCCGCTGCCGGTCATCTGCCACTTTGCGCTGGTTCTGTTAAGAGCGTTGGCAAAATCCTGGAGGCGCGGTTCAATGCTCATGGCGGCATGTGTGAGGTGATTCGGTGAGTCGGTCGTGGTTTGTTCAGTTTTGTCCCATGCACGGTAAACGTCCGGGGTCAAGAGCTCAAAGCCCGGCCACGCGATGGCGAACCATACCGGTTGTGTGGGAACCGGGGTGAGGCGGTCTCCGCGCTGCTCGCCGATCGCAGCCCCGCCGGTGAGAAAAAAGGGGACGTCCGCGCCGATTTGTGTTGCGATCGCGTGGAGATCCACCGTGATGTGGTGGAGGGCCGCGAGTCCTCTCAACGCGGTCGCGGCGTCGGAGCTCGCGCCGCCCATGCCGGCGCCGGTGGGGATGCGCTTGTGAAGGTGGAAGGCGGTGGGCAGTTTTTTCTTGGCCGTTTCCTCGAGCGCCGCGAGGGCTTTCAGGACGGTGTTGTCCTGCGTGTTCTTGACCGGGAGGCCGGAGATTGTGAGAGTCGTGTTTTGCGCGGGGGTTAGGGTGACGAGGTCGTGCAGGTCGATCGCCTGAAGCGTAGTTCGGATGTCGTGGTACCCGTCCTCGCGACGCCGGAGAACGGCGAGGTCGAGATTGAGCTTGGCGCGTGCCGGCAGCACGACGGTCACCGGCGGTCGACGGGTTTCAGCTTTTCTCGATACGTGACGGCGCGGTCTTGATATTTCTTGGCCGCCATGCCCACCCATCTGTTTGATGAGCTTGCGGATGAGCCTGCGAGCGGCTTCTTGACGGCTGCGGGCACACCGGCCGCGAGGTGGCCAGGCGGGATCTCGCTTCCTTCCCCGAGCACCGCGCCCGCGGCGAGCAGCGATCCGGCACCCAGGCGGCTGCGCTGCAGCATGATGGCACCCATCCCGACAAGCGAACCCTCTTCGACGACGCAGCCTTCGAGGAGCGCGGCGTGGCCGATCGTCACGTTGCGCTCGATGATGGTGGGGAGATCCTTGGAGCAGTGGATGACGGCGTTGTCCTGGACGTTCGAGCCTTCACCGACTCTGATCTGCGCTTCGTCCCCGCGCAGCACCGCGCCGAACCACACGCTCGCGCCCGCCTCGATGACGACGTCTCCGATGAGGACGGCCGTTGGTGCGATGTAGGCATCTTTATGTACCTGAGGGCGCTTCCCGCCGAGCTCGAATTCCATGGGCCCCTATAATCCTAAGTTCGTGCGTAATTCCAGCCGGATGATGACCCGTGGCTAAGCGGACGGCGTCTGCCAAGAAGCAGGCCCGAGCCGGAGTCAAGCGCGCCGAGCGCAATCGCGCGGTGCGCTCTGAGGTCAAGACGCTGGTCGTGAAGGCTCGGAAGTCGCTGACCGGAGGCCCGGTCGCCGAATCCGATCGCTACGCGCTGACGCTCGAGGCGGTGCGGGCGCTGGATCGGGCGGCCTCGAAGGGTGTGCTGCACAAGAACAATGCGAGCCGGCGCAAGGCGCGCCTGGCGCGACAGATGGCGAAGCTGAAGATCGCGCCCCCCGTTGCCGCCAAGGGCAAACAGTCAAACAAGAAGGGTGCGGTTGCAGCTCCTGCTTCTAAGGCGGCGCCTGCGGCGAAACCCGCCGCCAAGAAAAAGTAGGGCCTACAGCCGCGTAAGCAGGACGTCGAGACCCAGTTCGGCGTCGATCTGGCCCGACTTGACCTCGAACTCGTAATCGCGAATCGTCTTGAGGGCTGACTCCAGGCGATCGGGATTGGCATCCTTCGCTACCTCAAAGGCCTTCTGAATGACAAAGCGATGCTCGGTCATGCCGTCCTGGACTTGTTGCAGCGACTCCCCGCGGTCCTGCCGCGCGCGCACCTGCAGCACAAGCGCGATGTGGCGAGCCATACGGTAGGCGACCGAAGTCGGCTGCATGCCGTTGCGCGTTAGGCCGCGAGCGATCTGCATCGCATGCGCCGACGGGTGCGGCAAAAGGTTGTCGGTGAGCTTGAAGATTTCGTCCTCGCGGGCGCCGGCGAGCAGCTCGGTGATCGCTTCGTTCGTGAGCTTCGACCCGGACGCTTTGTAGGCGGCGAGCTTGCCGAGCTCGGAGTCGATGATGCTGAGGTCGGGCGTCGTGACGCGGACGACCTGTGCCGCGATCGCCGGCGTGAGGCCGTGACTTTCGACGGCGCGCCTGGCCGCCCAGTCGCCGAGGGCGCGGCCCTTCATGTGCTGCATCTCGGTGGCTGCTCCGTGTGCAGTCGTTATGGCTTTGACCAGCTTGTTGCTTGCGCTGAGGCGGCCGGCGACGGTGATGAGGAGACGGGTCGTTGGAGGGATGTCTTGCAGGGCTCCAGCCATGCTTTCGGCGCGCGGCGCCGGGAGCATGCGCACGTAAACGGCGCGGAAGGGATCGAGGAAGGGTGCCTGGAGGATGGAGTCCTGGAGCCGAGCTGGGGTCAGGCCCGTCCCCTCGAGGGTGTCGAAGCCGAAGTCGGAGACAAGCTCGGGTTTCCATGCGTCGAGAGTCGCGCGCGCGGCTTCCTCGATGAGGAAGCGCTCCTCGCCGTGGAACAGGAGCACGGTCGTGGAGCGGCCGGCTGCGGTCCGAGGCACCGCTCGATCGTACGTCCTATCCAGGGCCGGGCAGGTTCAGCCGCCGGAGCAGCAGAGCGTTGACCGCGACCAAAAGGCTCGACCCGGACATTGAAAGCGCTGCTATCTCGGGTCGAAGTACGAGTCCAAACCTGGGCTCAAAAACACCGGCCGCGATGGGGATCGCGATCGCGTTGTAGCCGATTGCCCAGCCGAGGTTCTGCCGCATCTTGCGAAGCGTCGCGCGTCCGATCGTGATCGCCGTGGCGACATCAAGAGGGTCGGAACGCATGAGGACGACGTCGGCGGTCTCGATGGCCACATCGGTGCCGGCCCCGATTGCGATACCAACGTCGGCCTGGGCCAGCGCGGGAGCGTCGTTGACGCCGTCGCCGACCATCGCCACCTTCTTGCCGGCTTGCTGCAGCTCGGCGATCTTGCTTGCCTTATCGGCGGGAAGGACCTCCGCAATCACCTCGCGGATGCCGAGCTCGCGAGCGATCCGTTCGGCGGTGGCGCGGTTGTCTCCCGTCAGCATCACGACATCGACGCCCTCCTTCTGGAGAGCTTCCACCGCTTCTTTCGCGGTTGGTCGGGGAGCATCGCTGATACCGATCACCGCGACTGCGCGTCCATCGACTGCAACGACAACGACGGTCCGTCCCTCTGAGGCCATCGCGCTGCGCTTGCTTTCCACGCGGTCGAGATCGACCTTCTCGCGCGCCATCAGCCTGGCATTCCCCACGGCCACACGATGGCCGGCGACAGTGGCCAATGCGCCATGCCCCGGCACGTTCTCGAAGTCGGTCGCGGCGAGCTGCCGTACACCCGCCTCCTCCGCGCGGCGAACTATGGCCTCGGCGAGCGGGTGCTCGGAGTCGCGCTCGACCGCCGCCGCTAACGCCAATACCTCTTCCTCAGAAACGCTATCGGCGTGAATCTCGGTGACTTCCGGCGTGCCGTTCGTAAGTGTCCCAGTCTTGTCCATGACGACAACCTCAACTCGAGCCGATGCCTCGATCGCGGCCGCGTTCTTGAACAGGATTGCGCGCTTGGCGCCAAGCCCTGTGCCGACCATGATCGCGGTCGGCGTTGCCAGACCGAGAGCGTCGGGGCACGTGATTACGACCACGGTGATGGCGAAGAGAATCGCCTGGCTGAAAGTGCGGCCTGCGAGCAGCCAGACGACCAACGTGAGGGTGCCGCCGACCAACGCCACCAGCACGAGCCAGAAGGCGGCCCGATCTGCAAGCTGCTGCCCGGGGGCCTTCGAGCTCTGGGCTTCCTGGACCAGCTTCACGATCTGGGCCAAAGCCGTGTCCGACCCAACCCGCTTCGCGCGGGCTCTCAGGATGCCGTTCTTGTTGATCGAACCTCCGATCACATCTGCACCCGGCGCCTTGGAAACCGGGAGGCTCTCACCGGTCACGACCGACTCGTCGACCTCGCTGGTTCCTTCCTCAACCACGGCGTCGACGGGAACCTTGGCGCCGGGCTTGATGAGAAGGAGATCGCCGACTTGCACTTCCGAGGTGGGCACCTCAACCTGCTCGCCATCCCGGATGGCGATCGCCTGCGGTGGAGCGAGATCCAACAGAGCGCGAACGGCGTCGTTGGCGCCGCCCCTCGCCCGCATCTCGAGCCAGTGGCCGAGGAGCACAAAGGCGCACAGCACGGTCGACGCCTCGTAGAAGACGTCCCCGCCGCCCCTGAGCGTGACTATGACCGAGTAGGTCCAGCCGGCCGCGATGGCGACCGCGACCAGGACCATCATGTCCAGCGTCCGCGCTCGCAGAGCGCGCACGGCTCCGTCGAAGAAGATCCAGCCCGAGTACGCGATCACGGGCACGCTCAGGGTCAGCTGGAAGACGTCGTCGCGGAGACCAAATGGAGCCGGAACTCCGAAGTGCAAGACCTGGCGGCCGATTGAGGACCAGAGCAGGATGGGCACTGACAGCACCGCCGCGACCAGGAAGCGGTTGCGCATGTCCAGCACCATGGCGTCCATCCGAATGACTATACCCTTGGGGGGTATGATTGGCCGGTTCACATCGGCACGGTGATCGTTCCCTCCTGGTCGGTGCGCAGAACGTTGGGCGGGAATCCTTTGGCGAGTCTTCCCGATGCACGCGAGGCTATGAGCTGGGTGGTCGGGGTGAGGGCGGCGCGGGCGAGCTCAGGTGAGAGCTGGCTGCGGCCGCCGGCCGGCAGCAAGAGATAAGTACAGGTGCCGCGAAGCCGGGTCGCGGCGAGGGTTTGTGCTTCGAGGTCGAGGTCGCTGAGGTCGCAGAAGCTGCGCCCGCTGGGAGCGACGATGCGTAGGGCCAGATAAGCCGCGCCGACCTGGTCGCCAGGCGCGCGCGGTTCCGGCGCGAGGACCTGGATTTCGAATCCGGCAACATTGATAGTGCGTCCGGAGGCCAGTCTTTCGATTGATGCGCCGCGCGCTGTTGCCTCGATCGCGGCGGTGCGCCAGGCGGAGCCGCTGAGCTGGACGTCGGGGATGAAGACCTGGGTGGCGGCTCGGTCGAAGCCGGCGAATCCGCCAACGTGGCCGAGACCTGGGGCCGTGATGGCGATGGCGTCGAGCCTTGTTTGCCACGGAGGCAGCTGCGCGCCGAGCTCGTCCTTAAGGCGGGCCGGGCTTGGGCCGCCGTCGATGAGGATTGCGCCATGCGGACCTCGCATGAGCACTGCCTGCCCGTCGCCGACTCCCAACACGATCGCCTGGGGCGGGGCGTTCGCCCACATGCCGAGCGCCGTCGCTGCGATGAGTGCGGGCGCGACGGCGGCGCTGATCGCGGCGAGCGTACGGCGACGGCCGTGCAGCTGGGTGGCGGCGATCGCTGGGGCGACTGCGGAGTAGTACGCGGTGCCCATCCAGGTGGGGAATCTCGAGATCGGGATTGCCGCTGCGGGAATGCGGGCGAAGATGAATGCGACCTGTTCGAGGTACGCGAGAAGGCCCGCGATGGGAATCGCCACGAGGCGAGCCAGCTCGGGGATTAGTGCGAGCGCGCCGATCAAGAGCCCGGCGGTGATCAGCACCGGAAGGATGGGGATGACCAGCGCATTGGTCAGCGGCGCGACGGGCGAAAGAAGGTGGAAATCGGTGGCCATCATGGGCAGCGTTCCAACCTGGGCGGCGCATGTGACCGCGAAGGGTTCGCGAAGCACGGCAGGCATGAAAGTGAGGCGTCGTTCGATCGTGGGGGTGAGCAGGATGATCGCAGCGGTGCCGGCGAACGAAAGTTGAAAGCCGACATCCCATGCCAGCTCGGGGTGCCAGCCGAGCATCGCGGCGCCGGTCAGGGAGATGGACGTCCAGACGTGGGTGGGCCGTCCAAGCTTTGAGGCTGCGATGACGAGCCCGCCCATCGCCGCAGCGCGCACGGCGGCGGGCGTGGCTCCGCCCACCATCGCGTAAAGAGCGATGAGCGCAAGTGCAGGCCAGGTCGCATAGGCACCCAGAATGGGTTGTAGCGCGCCCTGCACGATGCGGGCGAAGACCGCGACCTTGAGGCCGCTGAGGACCAGGAGGTGGACGAGCCCGGTCGCGATCAGGGCGTTCTGCAGGGCGGGCGGGATGCCTTGACGGATGCCGAGCACGACTCCCATCAGCACTCCGGCATGAGGTGGCGGGAGCGCGTCGTTGAGAGCCTTCGCGTAATGCGTGCGCAGCCAGGCGGGGAAGCTGGCCGGGCCGGAACCGTCGGTGACGACGTTGAAGCTGGTGGAGTGAAGCTCCAGGTAGACGTGGCGCTGGGCAAGGTAGGCACGGCGATCGAAGGCAGGAAGGTCCCGAGGCAGCATCAGTTTTCCAGTGGCCTTGACCTGGTCATCGAAGCTTGTCTCGGTCGGGCCGCGCCAGCGGACCATCAGGTTGCCGATGCCGGTGACCGTGTAAGCGCCGATCAGGATCCGGTCTGGCTCGACCAAGACCTCGCCGCCCCCGCCGGAGGGGCGGCTGTCGTCGGCGACGCGGCCGGTGATGGTCGCTGTTTGGCCGGCGAGCAGGGTGGCGCGGCTTTGGGTTTGGGGATCGGAGGCGGGCAGCTCTGCGCGGCCGACGGCGAGGAGCGCGAATGCGAGCCCGATCGTCAAGATGGCGGGGCGGAGGACAAGGGCCAGTGCCAGGCATGGAACTGCCAGAGCAATGGCGACTGCTCCCAGCAGCGGTCGGTCGGGTGCGAGCACCACAGTCGCGGTGAGGGCGACACACCACGAAGTGGCGACGACCAGGGCCGGTAAGCGGCTCACAAGGTGAGATAGCGGCGGGCGATCACGTATTCGGCTTCGCTCATGCCCAGGATGTCGACGAGCTCTCTGGTGTTCTGGAATCCGCCGAAGTTGACCCGGTAGTCGATGACCTCCTGGGCGAAGGCTTCGTTGAATCCCGGCAATGATTCGAGCTCTTCAAGGGACGCGGTGTTGAGGTTGGTGCGAGGGGTCACGGTTCCTGACGCCCCTTTGGCGAAGGCGACCTTCACCTGCTCGCCATCCTTGAGCCGGCCGGCGAGGTTGGGAAGGTGCGTGGGGTCGGCGTCGGGCAGCAGGCCGCCTGCGGCGGCGATCGCATCGTAGACGCGGTCACCGCGCGGCAGTCTGTAAAGGCCCGGCTTCGCGACGGCGCCCGATACGTGCACCAGCAGGCCTGTAGCCGGTGGGATGTCCTGGGTGGCGGTGGCGGGGATGGATTGGGGGTTGGTTGTGCTCGGGGCCGTGGATGCGTATAGGGAGGCGCCGGCCACGGCTGCAACGCCAAGGGCGAGCGGCGCGGCCAGCAGGACGATGTGCTTCCAGCCCGGGATGAGACGCATGCGCGGAGGCTAGACGGGAGGCTTGGGCGGGGGAACCCAGGGTGTTAAGGCGCCCTGGTCAGCATGGTTGCCCGGGAAGGATTCGAACCTTCGGTCGAGGATCCAAAGTCCTCTGCCTTACCGCTTGGCCACCGGGCAGCGAGCCTCAACACTACCGTGCAGGGGGCCCGAGATCGACGGGCACGCGTGACCTGCGGCCGCCCGGTAGCGTTGGGTCTAGGGATGAGAACCGTGCTGGTTGCAGCGCTGGTCTTCCTGACCACCGCTTGTGGCGCGTATAGCTTTCCGGGAGCTTCGCCGGCGGCCACGGGAATCGTGACCGGGATGGTGACCGTGATCCCGTGCGGCCCGATCCTGTCGGTCCCTCAAGGGCAGCCTCAGGACTCCGTCCCGTGCAAGATGATGGTGGCGGCGAGGGTCGAGATGGACTTCGCGTCCGGCGGGACGGTGACCAGCACGCTCACGGACGCCAACGGCCGGTACAGGGTCGAACTACCCGTGGGCACCTACAAAGTGAGTGCCAAGGGCTACATGAGGATCTCTAGCGGTCCGGCAACGGTGACCGTCAAGGCCGGCGACACAGTGACCGCCGACTACCTGCTCGACTCGGGAATCCGGCGGGTCCCCCTGCCACAGCAATAAGGATCGCGTCTTTTTTTAACCCACCCACTCCCCCCCACCCACCCGAGGGGGGTTGTCGTGCCGATAGCGTATTGGCGGTTTTTGGGGCCGTCAATCCTGGTCGTTAAGGGACGAGGTTGATCAGCCGGTCCCGGACGTAGATGACCTTCGAAGGCCCGCGCCCGTTCAGCGCGGCGCGAACTTTTTCGCTCCGCATCGCGACGTTGAGCGCCTCCGCCTCGGGCAGACCGATAGGAACTGTCGCGCGGTCTCGCACCTTACCCGCCACCTGGATCACCAGGGTCGCTTCCGGCTCGGCAGCCGCAGCTGGGTCGAATTCAGGCCACGGCGCATCCGCGGCAAGACCCTTGCCACCGAGGCGCGACCAGAGCTCTTCGCCGATGTGCGGCGCCATCGGGTTCAGCAGCAGGACCAGCGTGCGCAGCGCTGAATCCCACTCGGAATTCCGCTTTCCACCGCCCACCAGATGTGCCTGGAGCGCATTGGCGAACTCCATCAACGCGGCCACGGCAGTGTTGAAGTGAAATCCTTCGTAGTCTTCGGTCACTTTTCGAATCGCCTGGTGCTCGCGCCGGCGAAGTACCGCGACCGAAGCATCCGATCTAGTGACCTGGAACGAGTCTGGCGAGTCGACCAGACGCCAGACGTGCTGGAGGAAACGCACCGGACCGGCGATGGCGGAGTCAGACCATTCGACGTCCTCGTCGGGCGGACCGATGAACATCTCGTAGACGCGGGCCGCGTCGGCACCATCCCGGGCGGCGAGGTCGTCGGGCGCCACGCCATTGCCCTTCGACTTCGACATGACCATTCCCCCACGTTTGATCATTCCCTGGGTGAACAGCCGGGCGAACGGCTCGGTCGCAACAACCTGGCCGGCGTCATGCAGCACGTTTTGAAAAAAGCGCGAATAGAGAAGATGGAGGATCGCGTGCTCGATGCCGCCCGTGTACTGGTCCACCGCCATCCAGTGATTGGCGAGCTCGGAATCGAACGGCTGCGTGTTGTCGTGAGCGGACGTGTAGCGCAAGAAGTACCAGGACGAATCGATGAACGTGTCCATCGTGTCCGTTTCACGACGGGCGTCGCGTCCGCACTTCGGACATTTGGTGCGCCAGAAGTCGGGAAGCTCGGCGAGCGGCTTGTACTCGCGTGGGAGCAACACCGGGAGCTCGGAGCGCGGCACAGGGACGATTCCATCGACCTCGCAGTGCACGACAGGAATCGGGCAGCCCCAATACCGCTGGCGGGAGATCAGCCAGTCGCGCAGGCGGTACTTGACCGAGCGCTTGCCGATCCCCTTCCGCTCGATGTATTCGGCGACGCGCTCGAAGCCGGTCTTGGTATCCAGCCCATCGAACTGCCCGCTGTTCACCATCACGCCAGGTCCGGTGTAGGCGCTTTCCATCTCGTCCTGTGGCCCGCCCGGCGGCGCGATCACCTCTCGGATAGGAAGGCCGAACTGGCGCGCGAAATCGAAGTCCCTCTGGTCGTGGGCGGGAACGGCCATGATCGCCCCGGTGCCATACGTGATCAGGACGTAGTCGCCAACCCAGATCGGGACCTTCTGTCCGTTCAGCGGATTGATCGCGAACGCGCCGGTGGGCGCGCCGAGCCGTTTGACCTCGCTCGACATGCGGTCGATCTCACGCTCCTTGCGCGCTGCCGCGACGACCTCCCGCACCGCACGGCGCTGCGACGCCACGGTCAGCTTCTCCACGAGCGGGTGCTCGGGCGCCAGGACCATGAAAGTGACGCCGAACAGGGTGTCAGGACGCGTCGTGTAGATCCGCATCGACTCGCCAGGGTGGCCGCCGATTGGGAACTCGACCTCCACACCGTGGCTCCGACCTATCCAGTTCGCCTGCATGGTGCGCACCTTCTCGGGCCAGTGATCCAGCAGCGCCAAGTCGTCGAGCAATCGATCCGCGTACTCGGTGATGCGCAAGAACCACTGTTCGAGGTCGCGCTTCTCGACCTCGACATCAGGGTGCCTCCAGCAGCGGCCGTTGATGACCTGCTCGTTTGCGAGCACGGTCTTGTCCA
>DATGVE010000074.1:0-8102 GCA_035300725.1 Candidatus Eiseniibacteriota bacterium
ACTACAACCAGCTGGTGCGTCCCGACCGATGGCAAGTCAGAAGGTCAGCTAGGGTCGACATCCTTAAGCGACGGGCGCTGGTTTGGCCGCCATCGGGATCGTGAAGTGGAACTCCGACCCACCGCCAGCCACATTGTCGAACCAGATCTTCCCGCCGTGAAGCTCAACGATCTCACGAGCCATCGGCAATCCTAAGCCGGTTCCGATGACTTTCGTGGTGGGGTTGTCGGCACTCCATCGGTAGCGCCCAAACAATTGGCTGTCGAAGTCGTTCGGCATGCCGGTCCCGTGGTCTTTCACGGTGACATGAACATGGCCGGAGTCGGCTCGGCTCGACACCACTACTTCACTTTCCTCTGACGAGAACTTCATTGCATTGCTCAGTAGGATCGACACCAGCTGGCGCAGCTTGGTTCCATCGCCGCTGACCATTGGCAAAGCTGGGTCGAGATTCGTGACCACATGGTGTTTGAGTCCCTCGGCGATTGCTATCGCGACCGCATCGTGAACAGCGCTGTTCAGACTGATCCGACCGATATGCAAGACGGTCTGGCTGCCGGCAGATCGGTCCAGGTCGAGCATCTTGTCGAGCATCTGATCCAAACGCCTGGCGTCGTTGTAGACCTCGTTGGCGAATGACCTCACCTCCACTAGGTTGAGCGACTCAGCATCGCGCATCAACTCGCTGAATCCTTGGATACCGACCAGCGCGGTCCGAAACTCGTGACTGACCATGGTCAGGAACTCTGTCTTGAGCCTGTTGAGACGTTCGAGGACGTTGAGATTTCGGGCTGCTGCCACATCAGCCTGGTGTTTGGCGGTCGTGTCTTCAAACATGGCGATGAAGTAGTCCATCTCGCCACTTGCCTTCCTTACGGCGGTTGCAGTCCAGTGCAACCGGATGGTGCTCATGTCGGACCGCAAGGCTCGACTGTCGGAGACCACGGCATCGATCGAGCCGGTGGAAAGGAGGCTGAGTTGATGGCTGACACGAGCCATCTCGTCAGGATGAAAGTAGCGAGAGATGGACGAGCCGGCGATCTCATCAGCGGCTGCCAGGACCATCGACGCATAGCCCAGGTTCGCCTGAATGACTCTTAGATCCGCGCCAATTCGAACCAGCCCGATGGGAGCGGGCGCGATGACATCGTTTGGGCTGTCCGCCGGGACTCGGCTTTTGATCACGACTTATCGATCCCCGTTGCGCAGGAAATTCTTCACCTGCGCCCCGAACGTTCTCGTGTCAATGGGTTTCGAGATGTATCCCGCGCAACCGGCGTCCAGCGCCTCGTCCCGATCCCCAGCCATCGCGTGGGCCGTGAGCGCGACCACCGGGATACCGGCGGTTTCAGGCACAGACTTCAGAGCTCGGGTAAAGGTGAGCCCATCCATTCCCGGAAGCTGCACGTCCATCAAGATCAGGTCCGGTGTATGAGCAGCAAGATGCTCCAGCGCTTCCACCGACGATTCGGCCAGCAACACCTGGTAGCCCGCACGTTCGAGCACCGATGACGTCAGCAGCTGGTTCGCGAGATTGTCCTCAACCACCAGGATCAGCGAGCGCGCGCTCACTTCTCTCCGGCCTCGGCTGCACGATTCGCGATCACGTCACGCAGCAGGACGAGCAGATCGGTCGCGCCTGTCGAACCGCGTCTGAGAATGGTCGAGACTTGGCCGTTGAGGTGTCTCTTGTCGGCCTTTGTCAGGTCCTTCGAGGTCAGGACCATGATCGGAATCTGTCGGGTCGCCTCGTCGGATCGCAGCGCCTCGACGACATCGAAGCCGGTGACCTCCGGCATCAATAGATCGAGCAGCACCAGGTCAGGCTTGCGCGACCTCGCCAGCTCGATGGCCTCGGCTCCTCCGGACGCCGAGATCACGCCGAATCCCGCCGGCTCGAGGATGCCGGCGAGCCAGTCTCTGTTGGCACTCTCGTCATCTACGACGAGCACCCGCACCTCACGACTCTTGACCTTCGTGGTGAAGGTGAACTTGCCGAGCCGGGCGATCAGGTCCTGGGCGGCAACTGGCTTGACGAAGTAGTCGAGCGCGCCGAGCGCAGTCCCGAGCTCGGGGTTGTCCACGACGCTGATCACGATCACAGGGATCATGCAGGTCGCTTCGTCATTCTTGAGTCGGTTGAGCACCTCCCAGCCGTCGAGATCGGGCAGTAGGACGTCCAGGGTGATGGCGGCCGGCTTCAGCGCACGGGCCTTGGCCACCACCTCGGAGCCGGCGGACACGATCTCTGAGCGAAAGCCGGCGCGATCGAGCTGCCTCGCCAGGAGCTCGGCCGCCGCCGGGTCGTCCTCGACCACCAGGATCAGGGGCAGCGAAGCGTTGCCATTGTTGTGAGGCGCTACGTCACCACCTGCACGCAGGCGCTCGCCCTGAGCTGCCACCAGTGGCATGTGCAGCGTGAAGACACTGCCCTTGCCGAGCTCGCTCTGCACCCGCACATTCCCTTTGTGGAGTGCTGCGAAACGCTGGGTCAAGCTGAGACCTAGACCGGTTCCGGTCTGCTGGCGCCCAGTCCCCGAATCGACCTGCTGGAGTTCATGGAAGATCCGGGCCTGGTCCGACTGCGCGATTCCGATCCCTGTGTCCGCCACCGTGAGCTCGACAGCACTCTGCAAACGCAGCGCAGTGATCTTCACCGTGCCGCCCGGCGGAGTGAACTTGATGGCATTCGAGACCAGGTTCAGCAGCATTTGCTTGAACTTGCCTTGGTCCGCCTGGATCTCGCCTGCCGAGCCCGCGTCGGCCTCGACCCGAATCTGCTTCTGCGCTGCGAGCGGCTCGATGGTGCTGATGACCTCCTGCACCACCGCACCGACCGAAACCGTCTGCAGCCGCAGCTCCATCTGGCCGGCTTCGATCTTTGACAGGTCGAGGATGTCGTTGATGAGCCCGAGGAGGTGCTTTCCGCTCGAGTGGATCTGCTCCAGGAACCTCTTCTTGGTTGGGGCTGCGATCTGATCTGCCGGCGAATCGAGGAGCAGCTCGGAGAAGCCAAGGATCGCGTTGAGCGGAGTGCGCAGCTCGTGACTCATGCTCGCCAGGAACACGCTCTTGTGCTTGTTCGCTTCGACGAGTTTCGTGTTGGCCTCCTTGAGCCGCTCCAGCAGCTGTGCTCGTTCCAGGGCCGCGGCGACCGCGGTCATGAACTGCTGCACGCGGCTGATCTCGTCGCCACCGAAACCCGGCGTGAACGGTCCCGCGAGGACGGCAAGGTGGCCGGCGTCGCCGGGCCGTCCGATCGGAAGCGCAAGCACGGTCGCATCCTCTCCCCGCAGGCTGATCCTGTTTACGCCTGGGAGCACCTTCGCGATCCGGCTGTGAACCTCCTCGACCTGTTGCCGATCCAGCCCGCGCGCGGCGAGCACTGAGCCGTCGGGAGCGAAGGCGACGGCCGAGGCTCCGCCCGTAATTCGCATTGCCCACTCCAGGGCGCGCTCTGCCAGTGAGATGCGTTCCTCGTGGAGCAGCAGAAGATCCTGCATGAACGCGCGCAACCCCTCCTCTTCGGAAGCACGCCATTCGCGTCGCAGCCATGCGGGCGGCGAGAAGCTGACGTACAGCAGCGGCACGATAAGAAGGACGACCACCTGGATCGCGATCTGGACCAGCTGACTTCTGGCCGCCGCGCCGGCGCCGACCGCGAACAGCAGGATGGCGACGAGCCCGGCGAAGCCCAGGCTCAGCGACCGCAGCCGCCACGCTTGCACAGCCGGCAGCCCCCTCGCTACGAGCCAGAAGCGGACTATCGGCTCCACCACCGCGGCTGACCAAATCAGGACAAGGGCGATGCCTGCCGCCGTAAGGAGGCTGGCACGTGCTGTGTCGGAGGTCGCCAGGTACTGGGCAGCCAGGAAGACGAGGCTGCCACCCGCCATGGCCACCACGGCCGCGTTATGCCAGCGGGGAGAGAGCGGGATCAGCGAAGCCCGATAGCGAAGCAGCGCATAGCCTGAGCCCATGAACGCAACAAGGCTGACCTCGGGCACAAGTGGGAGCGTTACGTGCAAAAGCGCAGGCACGCGGCCGAGCAGCGAAACAAACGAAAGCAGAATGATGGCGAGGGCGAGCCACAGAAGCGAGCGGTCCCGCCGTCTCGTCCAGCCGACGGCCGTAGCGACACCGAGCAGCACGAATGCCAGGGCGTCGAGGTTCTGGAGGAAGCTCACCACGTCTTTCATGACACTGCCTTCAAGCCGCGTATGGTAGGCAGCTCCGCCACGAACAATGACACGAGTTGCGGATCCCATTGCCGGCCCGCGCCGCCGGCCAGGATCCGGATCGCCTCCTCCACTGAGCGGCTGGCGCGGTATGGACGGTCGTGGACAAGCGCGTCGTATGCGTCGCAGACGGCAACGATCCTCGCGTGCAGGGGAATCTCCTGGCCCCGGAGCCCATCCGGATAACCGCGCCCATCGAACCATTCGTGGTGGTGGCGAATGATTGGCAACACGTCCAGGCCGGAGCGCAACGGCCGCACAATCTTGGTTCCGATCACAGGATGTGCCCGCATCTTCTCCAGCTCATCGGCGTCAAGAGGTCCGGGTTTCCGCAGGATGGCGTCGTCGACACCGATCTTGCCTATGTCGTGAATCATCCCCCCGCGATACAGCGCGTCCAGCTCGGCCTCGGGTAGGCCCAAGCGCACGCCCAGGTGCCGCGCCGACTCGGCCACTCGATGGGTGTGACGTTCCGTGTGTGAATCTTTGGCTTCCACCGCCGCGGCAAGCGCGAAGATGACCTGCTCGGCGCTGTCGAGGCTGTCGTAGACCGACTTCAGCCTCAGAGCGGACTTCACTCGCGCGATCAGCTCCACCCGCTCCACCGGCTTGGACATGAAATCGTCTGCGCCCGATTCCAGGGCCTTGACCCGATCGTCGGACTGGTTGAGGGCTGTGATCATCACCACCGGCACCAACCGGAGCTTCGGGTCGGACCTGATCCGCCGGCACACCTGGTAGCCGTCCATTCCCGGCATCTGGACGTCGAGCAGGACCAGGTCGGGCGGCACCGCCTCGATCGCCTTTAGGGCGCTTGGACCGTCCTCCGCCAGCCTGACCTCGCAGTCGACGCCGGCAAGACACGCCTCGATAAGCTCCCTGTTGGCCGCTCCGTCGTCGACGACGAGGACGCTCGGCAACCGGCGAGAGCCCTTTCGTCGGGGCATCCCGTCGCTCGTTGCGCCGTTCACCGCTGGGCGCTCTCGAGTTGGCCACGCTGCGGGCGTGAGCGCAGCGACAAAGTCGCCTGCCCTCCGAAAGCGGTCGGATGGGGCTTTGGCCAGCGCCTTCCGCAGCACCTCTTCCGCATGGCGCGAGAGCTCGCCGGCGAGTTCCGGCGTGGGCGGCATCGCCTTGTTCAGATGCGAGAGCAGCACTGCCGCGGGGGTGTCGGCCTGAAATGGGACCCGCCCTGTCAGCATCTCGTAAACGACGATCCCCAGCGAATAGAGGTCTGAGGCCGGACCGATGGGCTCTCCGACCACCTGCTCCGGCGACATGTACTCGGGCGTCCCTAGAACGATGCCGCTCGCGGTCAGCTTCCTGACCGAGGCGGCCATCTTGGCGAGGCCGAAATCGGCCAGGACGGGTGTGCCATCGGGGCGGATGAGGATGTTCGAAGGCTTGATGTCGCGGTGGAGCACCCCCACCGAGTGAGCGTGGTCGAGGGCACTCGACAGCGGCCGAAGCATCCCGACCACGTCCTGAACGTCCATCGGACCGCCCATTCGGTCGGACAGCGTCCCTCCTTCGATCAGCTCGAGGACCAGGTACGTCACGCCGCCGTCCTGTCCGAAGTCGAAGACGTTGAGGATGTTCGGGTGCTTGAGCCGGGCTACTGATCGCGCTTCCTCCTGGAAGCGTTCGCGGTACTCCTCGTCCTCGGCAAAGAACTCGGGTAGGACTTTGATCGCGACATAGCGGTCGAGCGCCGGGTGGTGGGCTTTGTAGACGGTGGCCATGCCTCCGCGCCCGATGCGCTCGATGATTCGATAAGGTCCAAGCCTGGCTCCGTCCTCGAGGCTCATCCTTCCTCCCCGCCTATGGAAACGAAGCCTGCCAGTACGGTGGTCGCCCCAAAGCGTGCGAGGTCAAAGTAACGGGTTGGCACGCCACTCCAGCTGAACAAGCCCTGGAATCTGTTCAGAAGCTCGGGGTCCAGCAGCGATGCGGCAGCGACCAGGGCGGGCGCCAGCATGAGGAGCAAGACGATCCCGAGCAGCGTGAGCACCGCGAATGACTGCCTTCCGGATAGCTCCTCCACCCGGTCGCGTTCGCACCCAATGCAGACCGAGGCCTCCTCGGCCAGCTGGGGGTCAGGGAACGTTGCGCTGTGGGTTGGGAGGCGGATGCACATGATTCGGTCGCCGGCGGAGCCGGCGATGGCTTGAGGCTAGGCGGATAAGCGCGTGGTATCAGTTATCTAAAAGTGTCAATTCATCTGTCAACCGGGTAGTTCTTACTACCCGGTTGGCAAGTCGCTAGAGCCAGCCCTCCTGGGTCGCCTTCCGCGCCAGCTCGGTACGGTTGCTGACTTCCCCCTTGTCCAGCATCTGGCTCACATGGAACTTGATCGTGTTCTGGCTCAGGTGCACCTTGTCGGCGATCGCCCGATTGGGAAGTCCCTCCACGAGATATCTGAGGATTTCCTTCTCCACGTGGGTGAGGTCGGGCAGCGCCACACTGGGTTTAGAGGCGCCATCCCGAGTGGTCTGCTGGAGGCGGCTGACCAGTGCGGCGCGGTCGATCGCCAGCGCCGCGTCGCTCCCGAGGGCGTCGAGGAAATCGACCCACTCGTTGTCTGGCTGCAGCTGCGTCCTGTGGAATACCTCCAGAACGCCCACAAGCTTGTCTTGCGTGATCAGAGACACCGCGCCGTATGCCTGGAAACCCTCGCGGGCAAAGAGCGACCGGCGGCGGAACTGACTGAAGAAACCCATGGTTGTGACCGTCTCGGTTCGACTCGAAAAAAAAGCGCGGCCGGGCAGCTTGTCATCGACCGGCAGGCGGTAATCCGGTAGGGAGGTCGAGTGAAAGCCGGTGCTTGCCATCAAGCCGAGCAACCCGTCTTTCTCGTTCAGCAGCAGAATGTCTGCCGCGTCAACTCCGAGCCCTGCGACGGCCTGGTCCAGGATCACCTGCAAGGTCAGGCGCAGGTCGTTGCTGCCAGACATGGCCAGGCCCACGCTCCGCAGCGCGGTCAAGCGTTCCAGCCGCGTCACGGCATCCACGTAGAGCTGAGCGTTGTCGGTGGCCAGTCCAATTCGGTCGGCGATGGCCTGCGCCCATCGGACGTCGCGCTCCGTAAGGGGTTTGGACCCGCGAGGCTCGAACAATCCAAGAGTGCCGACGACGGCGCCTCGTGCACGCATCGGCACCACAAGGACACCGAGATGCGGTGCAGGGAATGAAATTGGAGGCGCGTTCTTTTCCACGTAGTCGCGGATATCGGTATTCAGCAATCCGATGAATTCGTCGTAAGCCACGTTCGGTATGAGCACCGGTTCGCCCGAATCGATGACGCGACTCGAGATCGTGAATGTCGGCGCGTTTGGCCGCAGCTGGATGTTCTCTATATACGCGGCGACTTCGGGATCGGCGTCGTTCGCAGCCACTATCCGGAGCGTTCCGGGGTCTTTGTTCATCAGGGCGGCCATCCAGGTCCCGCTTCTGAGCTTGCTCAGGGTGGAGGTGACTGCCTGGAGGATCGCTGCCGGATCCAGGCGAGAACCTGCCAGCTGGTCGGTGATCGCCGCCAGCGCGTGGTCCCCGTAGCCGGACCGCGGCAGCCGCGCATCGTGGAATACCCGGGTCAGGTCGGCAAGGGTCGTCACCACGTGGCTGACGCTGCCTGTGCTCGTCGTGACCGGGACGGCATCTATCTGGATCCAGACCTCAGCGCCATCGGGCCGGATCACGCGGGCAACCACTTCTCGTTGTGCGTGCTGGCTTCGTATCGCCGCAATCGCGGGGTGCAGGTTTTCGGCGTCTGGCCACCCCGCGACATCGGTCACCAGCCACCCGGCTAGAGCAGCCCTCGATCCAATCAGCTCCTCCGCCTCCGCACCGAGTAGGTTGAGGGCG
>DATGVE010000075.1:0-3919 GCA_035300725.1 Candidatus Eiseniibacteriota bacterium
TTGCGGCCCGGCCAGAAGACGAAGGGACCCTACTCCACTCGCTGGCGCGTGTATGGCTGACTCACGCGACCGAGACCAAATCGCGATCGACTACCGGCGCGCCCGCGATGTACACGATGCGGACACCATGCGCCGCTTTCAGAACGAAGAAGCGTGCTTTGTCTTGCTGGCCATTCTCGAACGACTTGCCGCCGAGAAATCGAGCTTTATACACCGCGTCGCGCTCAAGGGCGGAATCTTGATGGCCGGCGAACTGCATTCGCCACGATCATCCGCAGACATCGACGCCACGACCGGACACATGCAGCGGCTCGAGGCGGAACAGGTGATCGGCGACCTGCGGCGTGCTGGTCGGGCCTTCAACGTGCGGCCAGACGGCGAGGCCGAGCGCACGGCGGGCGGTCTGATCGTCCACTTTCGCTTCGACTCACTCACTGATGCCGGTACGGCCAAGCTTGAGGTTAGCGTTCGTGAGAACCTCGTCTTTGCCGTACGCGATGCCTTCTTCGATGTGTCCGGCCTGGGCCTTACCCCGTTTGAGGTTCACGCCGTAGCCCAGGTGGAACTGGTCGCCGAGAAATTCCGGACCGTGGTGCAGCGGGCTCAACCCAGGGATCTTTTCGACCTGAGGTTCTACCTGGTCGAGTCTGGTTGGCATCTTGATGCCGGAGACCTGCGAAGAGCTATAGATACCAAGCTCGCACTGACTCGGTATCGTCGTTGGCGGTCTGGACTGTGGCGGAACAACATCGACGCAATCCAGGAGTCGTGGGCGGACAGCCTGGTCTCGTGGATTGATCCGAAGCGGTTACCACCCTTCGATGCAGTCCTCGACGACGTCGCGCGACGGTTACGCGAACTTCAGTTGGATTGAAACTGGGCCGAATCCTAGGCGCCTAACTCCGAATGTTGGCTGTACGTCGGCTGATCTGGTTGTCAAGAGAACTGTTACAGACCGATCTGGTTACTAGATCAGCGCCGGCGACCCGAGTTCACAGACCGATCCGGTTGCCGGCAGCGCCTGAACCTGGCTAACTCAAAAGAGAAAGGCCGGAATCGAATCGAAACCGGCCTTGTAGTCCTTCCGAAAGGTCCTACTCGTCCTCGATCTGGTTGTACATCAAGCTGTCCTGGATCTCGTACAGGGCATCCATGGCTTCCATCACGGAGCCGGGCTTGGCCTGTGCCAGGACTGTCACCTCGGGCGACTCCTCGATGACCTTGTTGATCGCGACCGACAGCACCGGCGGCATCTGCCGCTGATCGGCCAGGTTCAGCATCTCGAGCTCGTTCAAAAGCCGGTCGATGTGATGCATCTTGTTCCGGCGTGCGTACTTAGCCCGCTGGATGCGCTTTTCCCGGGCGGTCATGTGCTCGATGGCGCGGCTCGCCTGCTTGATCATTGTCAATTCTCTTTCTCCCGGAAAACATTTTACGGCCCCCCTCGAATTTGTCAAGGATGGCCTGTAATAAATGGTTCCGGGCTGTGCTAGCATGGCCGGCCAGCGTCCCGGATGAGCCCCTCATGATCGCCGGCCGCTCGACCCGCATGGAAGTCCTGGAGCTGCTGCGGCGCAAGGGCCGCTGCAGCGCGGAAACGATCGCCAGCGACCTCGGCGTGACTCCCAACGCGGTCCGGCAGCACCTCACAAACCTCGAGCGCGACGGTTTTGTCGTCAGCCACCCGGAACGGGGCGGCCGCGGCCGGCCGGCCCTGCTCTTCGCTCTAACCGAGCGGGCCGATTCGGTATTCCCCAAGCGCTACGGCCAGCTTGCGACCATGGTCCTCCAGGAGGTGGAGGCGATGGGGGGCCCGGAGGCGCTGGACGAGGTCTTCTCGCGCGTGGCAGCTCGCCACGCGACCGCCATCGAGCCGGATCTCGAAGGCCTCAGCTTTGACGAGAAGCTGAAGCGTGTGGTGGCCTGGATCGGCAAGGCCGGCACGCTGGCGGAGCAGACGGAGACGGCGGAAGGCGTGAAGGTGACCATCCACAACTGTCCGTTTCGCAACACGGCTCTGAAGTTCCCGCAGGTCTGCACCATCACGCCCCATCTCATGACGAGGCTCCTTGGCACTGCCGTGTCGCAGGCCGACTCCATCCACCGGCACGACCCTTACTGCTCGTTTGTCGTCCAGCGTCCCGACGCTTAGCAGCCGCCAGGTCAAGGAGGTCGACGCGCTCACGCAGGAGCGTTTCGGCATCTCGGTCGACTGGCTGATGGAAGCCGCGGGTTGGCAGGTGGCCCGATTCTGTCCGAACCGAACCGCCGTCGTGTGCGGCGTCGGGAACAACGCAGGTGACGGGCTGGCCGCGGCCAGGCACCTCCACCGATGGGGCAAGCTCGCCAGCGTCAGCTGCATCGACCGCGCGCGGCTGCAGGGTTCGGCGGCTAAGGAGTTGATTGCGCTGCGAAGGATTGGAGTCGAGATCGAAAGCGTCCTGCGGCTCGACGGCGCGGATGCTGTGATCGACGCCCTCTTCGGCACGGGCCTGTCGAGACGTCCGGAGGGCACCTTCGCGGCATGGATCGAGGCCATCAACGTATCGCAAAAGCAGGTCATCGCCGTCGACGTGCCCTCAGGGCTCGACGCTGACAGCGGGGCCGCCTACGCTCCAGTTGTGCAAGCACACACGACTGTCACCCTCGGCCTTCCGAAGACGGGCCTTCTCACTGGCGACGGCCCTCGAGTGGCCGGCGATGTATGGGTGGCCGACATCGGCGTGCCGTTCGAGGTCTACAAGGTACTGGGCCTCCAGGTTCCCCCGGACCTCTTCGCTTCGGCGGATCGGGTTCGGCTGGACGCCATCCGATGACTCGCGAGGTCGTGTGGGACCACGGTGTATCGCTTCCGGGACACCGGCTGTGGCTCGACCCTTTGGTGGTCAGGGCGTTCGCCTTCATCTCGCATGCCCACACCGACCATGCGCGGCGCCACAAAGAGGCTCTGCTCACACCTCAGACGCTGGCTCTGATCCCAGAGTCCCGGCGTCCGCGCGGCTGGCGGATGCTCGGCTACCACGAGAGGATGCGCCGAGGCCAGGCCGCGGTGACTTTATATCCGGCTGGGCACATGCTCGGTTCGGCGCAGCTGCTTTTCGAGCACGACGGCGCGTCGCTTCTCTATACGGGCGACATCAAGCTGAGGCAGACCGGCGGAGCGCCGGCGACCGTCATTCCCAAGGCCGATGTATTGATCATCGAGTCGACCTACGGTCGACCCCACTTCCGCTTCGGCGACCCGGACTCGATCGTCGAGGCGATCGCGATGTGGTGCCGACGAGCCCTGGACAGTCACGTGACGCCGGTCCTCCTGTGTCACGCGCTGGGCAAGACGGAAGAGATGATGCTGGCGCTCGCGCCGTACGGCTTCAGGTTTGCTCTCGAGAAAAGGTGCGTGCCCTGTGCGCGCGAATACGCAACCGCGGGGCGCCCCCTTCCCGAGTGGGTCGAGCTCGATGGTCAGGCCGAGTCCGGCCGGGTGGTGATCGCCCCGCCGGCGGGCAAGGACGAGGTCAGGCGACTGGGCCGGTACAGGACGGCGCTGGTGTCTGGCTGGGCGAAGGACGCCGAGTTCGCACGCATTTTCGGCGCTGACGCGACGTTCGACCTCTCCGACCACTGCGACTTCGACGAGCTCATGGAAGTCGTCGAGCGGTCGGGCGCCGACCAGGTGTACACCGTGCACGGCTTCACGGCGGATTTCGCGCGCCACCTGCGAAAGCGAGGCATCCGGGCCTCAGCCCTGGAGGCGACAGAGCAACTCGCGCTGGCCCTTTAGCGCAGGGCCCAACCCGAACGCAGCACGGCTCTGCGGAGCACCGGGTCGACTGCCGCCGCGTCGCTCAGCTTCGTGAGCAGCAGGTCGACCCACGCCGTCAGATGAACCGGCGGCACCAGGTCCAGCTGCTCGTTCTTC
>DATGVE010000076.1:0-81137 GCA_035300725.1 Candidatus Eiseniibacteriota bacterium
GCCGCGTGCCGGTAGTGCTCGCAGATGCGATAGAACTTGCCCGGCGAGTTCGCGCGCGCCTTCTGCAGCAAGGGCGCCTCGTCGAAGCGCTCGTCGAGAGCGTTCGCAGTCCTCGCCATCGTCGTCAGATGGGCGAAGCCGATCTCGCCTTCGGTCAAGGCCTGGCTGCTTTCCGGCAGCCGAGCGATCGTCTCGCCGACGGCAACACTGTTCGCGGCAGCTCCGCTCGCCATGTTGCAGTTGAAGCGAATCCAGTCGATGGCGGTTGCCGAGCCGTCTTCCTCCCAGGCGTCGGTCTTCGCAAACTCAGCCGCATCCTGGGCGAAAGACCACATCAACACGCTGATGACGTGAGAGTTCTGACGGAGGCGCTCGCGCCACTCCTCATTGGTGAGGTGGGCGGTGCTGGACGGACAGTCGTCTTGCGTCGCGAGCATAGGAATAGACTACCAAACATCCGTTCGTTTGTCAATGTTTTTCAGCTGTGAACTTCGCCTCCAAGCCTCGCGGTAACACCTTCTTCACAGTCCGTTTTTTCACGCCCATCTCCGTCTCCGGGCGACTCTTCCGTAATACCTGTCCTCGACCCATGCGATCGGCGGGACCAGGTACAGCGACCCGAGCAGTCGCCAACCACCGCCAAGCTCCCTCAGTACGCGATTGATTCCCGCGGCGCCCTCGAACCGCCTGCCGCTCTCGATCGCCCACGATGCTCGATCCACCTCCTCGCGGGTCAGGCCCAGCTCTTCGATCAGCCCCGGTTCCTGGTTCGGACGCGCGGAGATCCTCCCTCGGCGATCGGTCCGTTCGACCCAGCGCGCCAGCCGGGTGCAGAAGGCGCATTCGCCGTCGTAGACGAGCTGCAGCCGATCGTCGCCCACGGCCCGAAACTACACTGCTTGGGGTGATGGCGGGGATCGAGCTTCCAGAGCGCTACAACGTCGGCGCGGATCTCCTCGAGCGCAACCTCAACGCCGGTCGTGCGAACAAGGTGGCGATCGCGTCGGCCGCCAAGGACCTCACCTATGGAGAGCTGTTCGAGCTCACGTGCGGGGCGGCCGAGGCGCTGCGGGACCTCGGGGTCAGGCGCGAAGAGCGCGTCCTCATCGTCGGCTATGACGGTCCCGGCTGGATCGCCGCATTTCTCGGCGCGGTGCGCATTGGCGCCGTTCCCGTACCTGTCAACCCCTTGCTGCAGCGCAGCGAGGACTACGACCACTTCATCGACGACTCGCTCGCGCGCGTCATCGTCGTCGATGCCAACACCGAAGAAAAGCTGAAGCCGGCAGCAGCGCGGGCGGCCGGCGCGCCTCGCATGCTGCGGAGCGACGAGATCTCACCTGGCCCCGAGGTTGCCGTCGCATCCACGCGCAGAGACGACATGGCGTTCTGGCTGTACAGCTCGGGCTCGACCGGCAAGCCGAAGGCGGTCGTGCACCTGCAGCACGACATCCCGTACACATGCGTGAACTACGGCCAGCAGGTTCTCGGGATCACTGAACGCGACGTCACGTTTTCGACGACTGGCCTCTTCCACGCGTATGGATTCGGCAACAACCTGACCATTCCTTACTGGGTGGGCGCGTCGACGGTGCTCCATGCCGGCCGCTCCACACCCGCGACCACGCTCGACACCATCGAGAAGCGACGTCCGACGCTCTTCTTCTCGGCGCCGACGCTTTACAACGCGATCCTGAACTTCGAAGGTGCTAAAGATCGCGACCTTTCCTCGATACGTCACTGCGTCGCCGCAGCCGAGGCGCTGCCCGCCGAGGTATGGCGTCGCTGGAAGGACGCGTTCGGCCTGACGATCCTCGACGGCGTCGGGTCGACCGAGATGCTGCACATCTACTGCTCGAACAGGCTTGACGATCTACGGCCTGGCTCCAGCGGCAAGCCGGTCCCCGGCTACGAGCTCAAGATCCTTGACGAGGAGGGCCACCCCCTGCCGGCGGGTGAGGCGGGTGATCTCTATGTGAAAGGCGACAGCGCGCTGGCCCTTTACTGGGCGCAGCACGAGAAGACCAAGCGATCTGTCCTCGGCGAGTGGTTCTTCACCGGTGATCGGTATCGCATGGACGACGACGGGTTCTACTGGCATGAAGGACGCTCTGACGACATGATCAAGGTCAGCGGACTGTGGGTTTCGCCGATCGAGATCGAGTCCGTTCTGATGGAACATGCGGCCGTCGCCGAGAGTGCGGTGGTCGGCATCGATGTCGAAGGCTTCATGAAGATCAAGGCATTCGTGATCACCATGGGAGACGTGACGGCCGATGATGCGCTGGTGGCCGCGCTCCAGGAGCACTGCAAGGCCCGCTTGCAGCGCTTCCAGTTCCCGCACTTCATCGAGTTCGTGCCGGAGCTGCCGAAGACCGTGACTGGAAAGATCCAGCGTTACAAACTGCGCGAGCCCGCTCGCGAAGCTGTATCCAGCTGATGCCGAAACACATCGCGGTGCTCCCTTGCGACGGTGCGGGCAAGGAGGTCGTTCCAGAGGCGATCAAGGTGCTTACCGCGGCGGGCGCCAACTTCGAGTACGAAGAGTTCGACATCAACGCGGATGCCTACCTTCGGACGAAGGTCGCCATACCCGCCGAGGTCTGGTCGCAGCTCGAGAAGGCGGACGCGATTCTCTTCGGAGCCGTCGGCGATCCGCGCGTGCCCGATGCCGACTATCTCGCCGGTGTGCTGCTGAGGCTCCGCTTCGAGCTCGACCTGTACGTCAACCTGCGCCCGGCGAGGCTGTACGACGACCGGCTCTCTCCGCTGCGGCGGGAGGACCGGCGGGCTGTCGACCTGCTTGTGGTCCGCGAGAACACAGAGGGGCTGTACGTCGGCATGGGTGGCCGCTTCAAAAGGGGGACAGAGCAAGAGCTCGCTATCCAGGAGGACGTCAACACGTATGCGGGAGTGACCCGGATCATCGAGTACGCATTCCAGGTGGCGCGAAAAGAAGTGGTGATGGTCGACAAGTCCAACGCCATGACCTACGCCGGGGCGCTGTGGCAAGAGCGCTGGAAAGCGGTTGCCGCCAGGCACCCGAAGGTCAAGACCCGCCACCTGTTCGTGGATGCGGCCTCGATGCAGCTGGTGAAAGATCCCTCCCAGTTCGACGTCATCGTGACAGGCAACCTCTTCGGCGACATCCTTTCGGACCTGACCGCCGAGCTCATAGGCGGCATGGGCATCGCGCCCTCGGCCAACATCAATCCCCAGACGAAACGAGGCCTGTTCGAGCCTGTGCACGGGACGGCGCCCGACATCGCGGGACGTGGGCTCGTCAACCCGATCGGGGCAATCCTGAGCGCATCTATGATGGTGAAACACCTGGGTCAAACCGATATGGCAGACGCGATCGAGGGTGCGGTCAAATCGGCCATCATCGCGGGAGAGTGCACGCGCGATCTCGGCGGCAACCTGTCGACGGGTGAATGCGGCGACGCAATCGCAAAGAGGCTGAAGGACTGACAGCGATGGGCATGACGATGACGGAGAAGATCCTGGCACGCGGGGCCGGGCGTGACAGTGTCCGTCCGGGCGACCTTGTGCTGGCCAAAGTCGACTTCGCGATGGGCCATGACCTCACCATCCCGCCCGCTGGCAAGATCATGCGCGAGCAGATGGGCGCTGAAAAGATCTGGGACCCAGACCGTGTCGCCGTCACGCAGGACCACTTTCAGCCGGCCAAGGACGCCGCCAGCGCCACGCTCGGACGGCTTACGCGCGAGTTCTCCCACGACATGGGCATCAAGTGGTACTTCGAGGTGGGGCAGGGCGGCATCTGCCACACCGTGCTGCCCGAGAACGGGCTGGTACTGCCCGGCGAGCTGGTCGTCGGCGCGGACTCACACAGCTGCACGTACGGGGCGCTCAACAACTTTGCGACAGGGATCGGATCCACCGACCTCGCCTGCGTTTTTGCGCTTGGTGAGCTGTGGTTCCGGGTGCCAGAGACTCTCAAGTTCGTCTATCACCACCGCCTCAAGGAATGGGTCGAGGCCAAGGACCTGATCCTCTACGTGATCGGCCAGATCGGCGTCGACGGCGCGCGGTCGAAGGCGATGGAGCACACCGGCGAGGCGCTGCGCCACATCGACATTGAAGCTCGCCTGACGATGACCAACATGGCGATCGAGGCCGGCGCCAAGAACGGAATCATGGAGTTCGACGAGATCACCAAGCAGTATCTCGACGGACGCGCGAAGCGGCCTTACACGCCTGTGAGCTCGGACCCGGACGCCGAGTACGAGAAGGTCTTCGAGTTCGATGCCGAAAAGGTCGAGCTTGGCGTCGCCAGGCCGATGTCGCCCGACAACTACTCGCCACTGTCGGATGTCGAAGGCACCAGGCTAGACCAGGTGTTCATCGGGTCATGCACCAATTCGCGAATCACCGATCTTCGCCGGGCCGCAGCGGTACTCGATGGGCACAAGGTCGCTCCGGGCGTCCGGCTCATCATTACGCCCTCGTCGCACCAGGTCGCGATCCAGGCCGAGAAGGAAGGACTGATCGGGATTTTTCTCGCCGCCGGTGCGGCGTGGACGACCGCGACGTGCGGCGCGTGCCTTGGTGGACACATGGGCGTTCTGGGCGAGGGGGAAGTGTGCTTGAGCACGACCAACCGCAACTTCCCCGGCCGGATGGGCCATCCGAAGGCCCTCGTGTACCTGTCGAACCCGGCGGTGGCGGCCGCGAGCGCTGTGACAGGCGTGATCACGCACCCGAGAGAGGTGCTCAAGAAGATGCCCGCGGGGATCGCATGACCTTTCCCAAGGTCATCCGTGGCCGGGCCTGGAAGTTCGGCGCGAACATCGACACCGACCAGATCATCCCGGCCAAGTACGCGATCTACTCCCTCGACGAAAAGGAGCTCGGGAAGCACGCGATGGAGGGGGTGCCCGGCCGGGAAGGCTGGTCCGCCGGCGTAACGCCAGGCGACATCCTGGTCGCCGGTTCGAACTTCGGCTGCGGGTCCTCGCGCGAGATCGCGCCGGTGGCGATTCGCGGCGCGGGCATCTCGCTTGTCATCGCCGACTCGTACGCGCGCATCTTCTTTCGCAACGCGATCAACATGGGCTACCCCATCCTCCAGTCGCCTCAAGCGGCCGAAGCCGTCGAGGACGGAGACGAGCTCGAGGTCGACCTCGAGGAAGGCATCGTGCGCAACTTCAGCAAGAGCAACGAGTACCGATGCGAGGCGTTTCCCAGCTTCATGAATGAGCTTCTGCACATGGGCGGCCTCGTTCCGTGGGTGCGCAAGCGACTGGAAGAGCGCCGGCGCGTAGCCACAGCTCGTGGATGAGATAAAACCCGTCGAGCTGCAGGAGCCGCTCGAGGACCTGGCGCGGGATCCAACCCGATTCGCCCACGACCTGAAGTTCCCACGGTCCGACAAGATTCGCGTCTACGACGACACGCTTCGCGACGGCGAGCAGATGCCCGGCGTCGCCATCACGCCGAAGGACAAGTACCAGCTTGCCCGGATGCTGTCGGACATCGGCGTCCACATCATGGACGTGGGTTTTCCTTCGGTCTCGGAGGGCGAGCGCGAGACGCTCCGGCTGGTTCTCGAGGGGCGGAAGCGGGGCGAGCTGAGAGCTGACCTCGAGGTCGTTTGCATGATGCGCTCGACCAAGGGCGACATCGACGCGACGATGCGAGTCATCGACTCGCTCGGCTACAAGCGTGACGAGGTCACCTACTTCATTTTCACCTCAGCCTCCGACCTGCACGTCAAGTACAAGCTGGGGAAGACGCTGCTGCAACGCGACGGAATTCCTGAATCCGAGTGGCTCGAGCTGCCGGTCTCGTACTACCGAGAGGCAAACCTTCGCATGATGTGCGAAGCCATCCGGTACGCGCGCGCGCAAGGCGCGGAGTCGATCGAGTTCGGCGGCGAGGACGGCAGCCGCGCGGACGTCGATTACATCGCCGAGCTCCACCGCGAAGGCCTGAAGGCGGGTGGGACGCGACCTTCGACTCCCGATACTGTCGGCTGCTATTCACCGTTCGCGGTTCGCGAGTACATCCCCGCGATCAAGGCCGCGGCACCTGACGCACCTCTGGTCGTGCACTTCCACAACGATCTCGGGCTTGGAGCATGGAATACGGTGATGGCGCTCGGCTGTGGCGCGGAAGTGTTCACAACGAGCGTGAACGGAATTGGCGAGCGAACGGGTAACGCTCCAATGCACCAGGTTCTGCTGCAGCTTCGATATCTATTCGGTATCGAGATCCCGAACTTCAAGTACGAGAAGCTGCGCGCGCTCGCGCGTCACCTGGAAAAGGTCAGCGGCATTCCGGTGCAGCCGACAGAACCGGGCATCGGCCTGAACGTTTTCAGCCATGAGTCGGGAATCCACACTGCCGGCATGCTCATCCATCCCGCCATCTATCAATTCCTGCCACCAGCCGAGCTTGGCGCCGAGATCTCGTATGTCTACGGCAAGCATTCCGGCGCGCTCGCGATCGAGCACGCCCTGAGGGGTGCGGCGATCACGCCCGAGCCGGAGCTTGTGGCCGCGGTGCTGGCCGAGGTCAAGCGCGTCCGGGAGGAGCGTGCGGAACGTGCTGACTTCTCCGACTTCCATCGCCGGTACTACGAGCATCTGAATCGTCTGGGCCTGACAGCCGATGAGGTGGTTGATATCGCCCGGGCGCTCGACCAAGACAACAAGCACTGATCGCGCATGGTCTCGCTGCCGTGATCCTTCGATCGACTGCCTAGACTGGGGAGCCGATGGCAACGACCACCCGTAGTGGCACGGTGACTCGCGAGCAGTACCTCCAGATCCATCGATGGATGTGCATAGCCAAAGCGCTGGACGACCGGATGCACATCCTCGTCAAGCAGGGCCGTGCGCCGTTCGTCGGGTCGAGCCGGGGGCACGAAGGCATTCAGGTCGCCTCAACTGCCGCCCTCCGAGCGGACGACTGGCTAGTTCCCCACTATCGCGGGCTCGCGAACTCGATTGTTCGCGGGTTGACGATGAAAGAGTGGATGCTCGCGGTCTTCGCCAAAGCCGCTGACCCCCTTTCCGCCGGCCGCAACATCCCGGGAGGCTGCTACAGCTACCGGGCCCTCAAGATCGCCCCTGTTTCACAGGTGGTAGCCGCCTGGATCCCGAAGGCCGCCGGCATCGCTTATGCGGCCAAGCTCAGGGGCGAGCGGTCGGTCACGCTCTGCACGTTCGGAGACGGCGCAACCAGCCAGGGAGACTTCCATGAGGGGGTCAACTTCGCCGCTGTGCACCGGCTGCCGGTCGTGTTCGTGTGCGAGAACAACAGCTACGCCATCTCGGTGCCGATCCGGCTGCAGATGGCCAACCCCAACGTGGCGGAGCGGGCCGCGGGCTATGGGATCCCCGGCGTGACGGTCGACGGAACCGACGTCCCGGCTTGCTATTCCGTCTGCCGCGAGGCTGTGGATCGCGCGCGCCGCGGAGAAGGCCCGACCCTGATCGACGCCAAGATCTGGCGCCTCAACTCCCACACTTCGGAGGACAACCACCTGAAATACCGGAGCAAGGAGGAGATCGCGGATGCCTCTGAGCACGACCCCATAGCTCTCTTTTCGGCCTGGCTCGTCGAGCGAGGCTGGATCACCATCGACGACGCGGCGAAGGTCCAGGCGGAATGCGACGCGGAGGCGTCGGACGCCGCTGACTGGGCGGAACAGCAGCCCGACCCGATCGCTGAGGACGCCCTGACCAACGTATTCGCCTGAACCTCGGATACAACGGCTGACTCCGGGACTAGACTTTGACGATCGACGTGGAACCAGAGCCGGAGAAGCCAGAGGAATCCACGCCGCCTGAACCACCGGTGACGGCGGTGCCGACGCATGAGACGACCCCCGTCTGGGCGCGGACCGTTCCTGTTGCACCACCCGTGAGCGACAACGGCGCACAGTCCATCAACGACACGGCTTCCGAGGGAGAGCCTCTGACCGCTAAACCCATGAGGGAGACCCGGCCGGACTGGACCAAAACCGATCCACCCGAGGAGGCGAGCGATCCGAAGCAGGCTGTGCCGATGCAGAAGGAGACCCCGCTGTGGGCACAAACCGTGCCCGCGCCGCCCGGCGAAACGATCAACGAGGCGGATGCCCTAGAGGCCCCGGTGCCCCCAGCCAAGCCAACATGGCCGCCCGCCGGGCGATCGCCAGGCGCTGGGCGTGGGAAGCGCCCCCCGACTGAGGATGCGGCCCCGGCGCCGGGTGCGATCCCAGAGGAAACCGACATCTGGCCGCCGGATCCGCCGACCGAGCACACCATGCCCGCCTGGCCGCCATCGTCGATGTACAACGAAGAACCTGCGGAGCCCCCGGCGACCCCGAAGGCCACCGTGTTCCCGAGCTGGGGCGACGAAGCGTTCGATTCGACCCCCGCCGGGGCGGCAGCGTCGCCTGCACCTAAGCCACCGAAGGCCGCGACAGTGCCCCCTGGCGCGACAGCGCCGCCGGCCTCGACAGCGCCGCCGGCCTCGACAGTGCCGCCCGCCGCGACGCTGCCGCCCGCCGCGACGCTGCCGCCCGCCGCGACTGAGCCGCCCGCCGCGACAGTGCCGCCCGCCGCGACAGTGCACCCCGCCCCGGCAGTGCCGCCAGCGGCAACAGTGCCGCCGGCCGCGACGGTGCCGCCGGCCGAGACGGTGCCAACCCCCCAGGCGCCAGCGCCAGCTCCCATGCAGACGAGTCCCGAACCTTCAGTGGACTGGGGGGAAGCAGTCGCCGTCCCGGCGTGGGCCCCTCGAATCCACATCGGCTCCAGTCAGCCATCTCCACCTTCGATGCCGGCGATTCCGGAGGCGGCGCCCAAACCGGCGCTCGCCCAGCAGAAGCCGGCTGCTGCCCAGCCCATCCCCCCGCCTCCGCCACCCGCTCCGCCGCAGCCAGCCGCAGCAACTCCGACCAAAGGGGCGTGGGCCGTGGTGGAGCAGAAGCAGAAGGTCGATCCAGCGAAAGTTGTTCCCACCCCAGAAGATCGCTCCTACGCCGAGTGGTTCGCGTGGGCCAAGCGGGGCGGGGCGCCTGCCAGCGCCTGTCACGCGGCCGCGCAAGGTGCCTTTGAGGCCTTGTCGAGGGGCAAGGATGTTGCCGCTGCGGTTCAGCAAGCGACTGCTGCGATGAGCCGACCTCCAATGCCTGTCTCGGCAAGCCGGCAGACCTACTGCGCGTGGTTCTCGCTCTCGAACATCGACCTGAACATGGACCAGCACAGGGCACACGCCTTCGCGACGGCCGCGGTCCATGCGCTCGACGCCGGCGCGGACGCTGCCAGCGCCCACGCCGCCGGGCTAGCGGCAGCCGGCATCCATTAGCGCGCGCTAGCCAAGAGAAGTACCGCGGACCCGAACCGATTGCCGTTGCGTATCGGCGTCATCGCTGATACGCACTGCCCCGAGTTCCTCGACCGGCTGCCCGAGCAGGTCTTCGAGGCTTTCGAGGGAGTCGATTGCATCCTCCACGCGGGCGACATCGACGCGGAAGAAACGCTCGCCGACTTGCGGCGCCTGGCGCCAGTCGAAGCCGTGCGGGGTGATCACGATCGTTCGCTCGGAGAGCTTCCGGTGTCGCGCGAGATCGTGATCGGAGGAAAGCGGATCGTGCTTGTTCACGGCAACCGAAGCCGCTGGCTGGAGGAACCGAACACGCTTGCCTGGACCTTGAGCCTCGGCTACTTCAGACCACATCGAGGGCTGCCGTCGGCCCTGAAACGGCGGTTCCCGAAAGCTGATGCGATCGTCTACGGCCACACGCACATGGCTCGGGCCGAAACCATAGATGGCGTGCTCCTCTTCAATCCCGGCGGCGTGCATCAATGGAATCCAAGCACCGTGACCCGCCGGCTCAATGCCGGGCGCTCAGTGGCCGGACGTGCCCAGACACCAGGTTGGTTTGAATGGTGCTGGCTGCAGGTGGCGCGCCACCTGCGACGGTTCGACAGCCCCACGGTAGGGATCCTGGAGGTCACCGAGTCCGGCCTCCTTCCCCAGGTGATCAAGCTCTAGGTAGTGTTGAGTGATCTCACGGGGCGGGTAAACATAGAGAACGATGCCTAAGGTCAAGGACTACTACGAGGTGCTGGGCGTGCCGCGGACGGCAAACCAGAAGGAGATCTCGGCTGCCTTCCGCAAGCTCGCGCGCAAGCACCACCCCGACCTGAACGCGGGTGACAAGCAGGCCGAGGCCAAGTTCAAGGAAGTTTCCGAGGCTCACGACGTGCTGCACGATCCGAAGAAGCGGAGCCTCTACGACCAGTACGGTCCCGACTGGGTGGCCGCCCAGGCCGGCAGGGCCCAGCCTGGCGCGCGTGGCGGCGCCGGCGGATTCCGCCCAGACGCCGGCCCGAGCGTCCAGTACCGCACCGTGACACCGGAAGAGATGGACGACCTCTTCGGCAGCGAAGGGGGATTCGGGGACATCTTCGGCTCGATCTTCGGCGCGAACCGGGGGCGGTCGCGACAGCAGGCGATCGACGTCGAGGCGCCGATCACCGTCAGCTTGTCTGAGGTCTATCGCGGCACGAGCCGGACCGTCGAGCTCCCGGGAGGCCGTCGCGTCGAGGTCAAAGTCCCCGCGGGAGTGAAGGAAGGCACGGTTCTACGCGTGCCTGGCCTGCGCGCCAAAGTGCAGATCGCTCCCGACCCAGTGTTCAGGCGGGAAGGCAAAGATCTCTACGTCACGGTCCCGGTCACGCTTCACATGGCGCTGCAGGGCGGAGACGTGGCGGCCCCGTCGCTTAAAGGTGGCCAGGTCCACTTCAAAGTTCCGCCCGAGACGCAGAACGGCACGAAGATCCGGCTTCGCGGACTCGGCTTGCCCGACCCGAAGGGTGGCCCTACGGGCGACCTGTACGCGGAGGTTCGGGTTCAGCTCCCGGTTCCGATGGACGAACGCACCCGCAAGTGGGCCGCGGAGCAACCGCTCGGCCAATAGTTCTGAGTAGCTAATCTTCACGAGCTTTGATCTCCCCTCGGTCCCGCCGGACGCTGCTGCCGCTCGTCTTCGTGTCGGGCATGGCTTCGCTCGGGGTTGAGTTCGGTGCGTCACGCCTGCTCGCTCCCTATTTCGGCACCAGCCTCTACGTGTGGGGCGTCCTGATCGGACTGATCCTCATCTACCTGTCGGCAGGCTACGTGATCGGCGGCCGGCTGGCCGACCGGCACCCGCGGGACGACGTCCTCTACCAGATCACCGCGTGGGCGGGGCTCTGGATCGGGGTGATTCCTCTCGTCAGCTATCCGATCTTGATCGCCTCGCAGCAGGGGTTCAAAGAGCTGAGCGTCGGCCTCGTCGCCGGGACTCTGCTTGCCGTCGTGCTGCTGTTTGCCGTCCCTGTGATCCTGCTCGGCTGCGTCAGCCCGTTTGCTATCCGCCTCCTTCTGAAGGATGTGGAGACGGGCGGCAACACCGCCGGTCGGGTGTACGCCCTGTCCACCGCGGGCAGCATTCTGGGCACGTTCCTTCCGGTCTTCTGGTTTATCCCGACTTACGGAACGCGTCCAACGCTGGTTGGCTTCGGGCTGGCGCTCATCGCTATGTCAGTGGCCGCGCTATGGCCGCGCCGCCGCTGGTACGCGGCGTTTGGCATCGCAGTGATCCTCGCCTGGGTGCTGTTGCCATCAGGGATCAAGCCACCGGCCGCGGGCACTCTCCTTTATGAGAAGGAGTCCGCGTACCACTACATCCAGGTCATTCAGGTCGGCACGAAGACCGAGCTCATCCTCAACGAAGGGCAAGCCGTCCACTCGATCTACGACTCGCAGAACCTGCTCACCCGCGGTCCATGGGACTACATGGTGATCGCCGACTCGTTCCAGCCGGCGCAGGCGAAGGAGCCCCAACCGAAGAGCGTCGCGATCCTGGGCCTCGCCGGCGGAACTGCCGCGCGTCAGTACACCGCTGCATTCGGGCAGCAGGTCCAGATCACCGGGGTGGAGATCGATCCGGACATCCTCGACGTCGCGCATCGCTACTTTCATCTCGACGAGCCCAATGTCCACCCGGTCGCGTCGGACGCGCGGTACTGGCTGAACACACGGGCGGGGCAATACGACGTGATCATCATGGATGCGTACCGGCAGCCCTACATCCCGTTTCATCTCACGACTCGGGAGTTTTTCAGCGAAGTTCGTGGCCACTTGAACCCCGGTGGCGTGGCGGTGGTCAACGCCGGTCGCACGGCCACCGACTACAGGCTTGTCGACGCGATAGCGAGCACGATGGCCGCGGTCTATCCCAACGTCTTCCTCGTCGATGTGCCCGAGTTCGCGAACACTCTGGTCTATGGGTCGACGCAGCCGGTCACGGTTGATGAGGTGAGGCACAACCTGGGTCTCGTCAACGAGCCGCTCGCGCGCACTGTCGCGGACAGCGCGCTGGCCGAAGGCAACCTACGCGTGTCTCCCTATCACGGGCAGGTCTTCACGGACGACCTCGCGCCGGTCGAGCGTTTGATCGACCAGATCATCTTCGGCTACGTGAGCGGACGCTGAAAGCTACTTCGTCTCGGGGTGCAGGACGCCCTTGACCTGCTCACCCGCCAGCGCCTGATCGGGTTCGAGGCAAAGCAGCCTGACGCGTCCGGTCGCGACGATCTGATCCTGTTCGTCGAGCACGCGCGCTTCCCAAACCTGCGTGCGCCGGCCGCGCGTGACCGGCGTCGCAACAGCGTGCAGCCTGGCTCCCGCACGCACCGCGCGCACGAAGCTCGTGTTGTTCTCGAGACCGACCACTGTTTGTTTCCTGGGCATCGCGACCAGCGCAGCGCCGATCGACGCCAGCGACTCGATGAGCCCGCAGTGGACGCCGCCGTGAACGATTCCGTACCCCTGCAGGTGTTCGGGTCCGACGGTGAGCTCGCAGCGCACCTCGTCCTGAGTGGCCAGCGTGATGGTTACGCCCATCGCCTTGAGCCAGCCTTCGGGCAGCTCGTTCATGCGAGCGGAGAAGTCCTGACTCATTTCGAAAATCCTAACCAGCTGGAAAAGACAAGGGCCCGGAAGATCCGGGCCCCTGTTGTCGACGTTCGCAGTGCTTCCGCCTCCGACTCCAGGAGCCGGATCCGGAAATTGGAAGCCCTAGAGGCTTACTTCCTCCCGAGCTCCCGGCTGGCAAACGAGGCGGCTGGCACCACGATTCGGTTTATCCAAGCTTCCGCCTCACCTCCTTTGCCCCACGGGCGTTGAACTTCGCTCCGAAGTGTATCAGCCAAACCAGGGTCGGCTGGATTTGGTTGCGCCTCTGGCGCTACTTTGCGCGCGCTTGGGGACGAAGGACTAGCTCAACTAGACTCTTCGCTCGATGCCTCGTAGACGTGGCAAAAGCAAGCGGCTCACCAAGCGCGTGGTTACCAAGGCCGACGGCCGGTACCTGATCTACTACGAAAAGGTTTGAGCGAGCTCCGCTGGCATCCCCTGCTCGAGGAATGGGTCACCGTCGCACCCTGGCGGCAGGACCGCACGTATCACCCGCCGGCAGACCACTGTCCCCTGTGCCCGACCCGCCCCGGCCAACCCGAGACAGAGATCCCCGAACCCGACTATCACATCGCCGTTTTCGAGAACCGTTTTCCTTCGTACACCGGCGACCAGGGGCGGTGCGAGGTCGTCTGCTACACGCCGGTGCACGATTCTTCGCTTGGAGAGCAGAGCGTCGATCACATCCTGGACCTCATCGAAGTCTGGCGGGACCGCACCGATGAGCTCGGCCGGCTGCCCAACGTCCGCTACGTCTATGTCTTCGAAAACCGAGGTGAAGCGATCGGCGTCACGCTCAGCCATCCGCATGGACAGATCTACGCCTACCCATTTGTGCCTCCGATCATCCAGCGTGAGCTTGCGGCCGAGGCCCGCCACAAGCGGAAGACCGGCCGGTGCCTGTACTGCGACGTCCTCGAAGGGGAGCGAGGCGGCGAGCGCACTGTGCTGAGGGACGAACTCTGGATCGCATTCGTGCCATCGTTTGCGCGCTGGCCGTATGAGGTGCACCTGGCGCCGATCCGTCATCGCGGCGGCCTGTTGGACCTCGACGACGACGACGACGAATCGTTTGCTCGCATCCTCAAGGGCTTGCTGCAGAAATACGACCGGCTTTTCGATCGGCCTCTTCCTTACGTCATGGCGATGCACCAGAAACCGCCGGGTCGTGGCGCCGGACACCACCACTTCCACGTCGAGTTCTATCCGGCAAACCGGACCAAGGACAAATTGAAGTACCTGGCAGGTTCGGAGATCGGCGCCGGTGCGTTCATCCTCGACGCGCGCGCCGAGGACACAGCCGCGGAGCTGCGTGGAATCTAGGCCCGAGGGTCCGTGGCGGGGTCGAGCGCCCGGCCGCGTGAACCTCATCGGGGAGCATGTCGATTACCTGGGTGGTGTCGTGCTGCCGGCGGCCGTTGACAAGCACACCACGGTCACGGGTCGATCGGCCGATAGCTGGTCCGTGGAAAGCGTTGTGGAAGGTGGGCTCGCCTACGTCCGCGCGATTGGAGAGGAACTGGGTGCGGCACCGCAGGTTGTGACAGTGACATCTGAGGTGCCGCCGGCCGCGGGCATCAGCTCGTCTGCCGCGCTCCTGGTTGCAGTTGCCGTCGGCCTCCGTCCGGCCATGGAGGGCAAGCAGGCGGCGCTCGCGTGCCAGCGGGCGGAGCAGCTTGCGACTGGTGTGCAGGTCGGCGTCATGGATCAGTTCGCCTCCGCGCTGGGGCGGCGCGGCCACGCGCTGCTGATCGACTGCAAGACCCTGGAGTATCAAGAGGTGCCATTTCCAGACGAGCTCGCGATCGCGGTGATCGACTCGGGCGAGCACCGCTCGCTGGCGGCAACTCCATACAACCAGCGCCGGCGCGAGGCCGAGGCCGGCGACCCCAAGCGGAGGCGCCACGTGGATTCCGAGATCGCGCGCGTTCACTCGTTCGTCGATGCGCTGAGGTACGGAGACTTCGATGAGCTTGGTCGGTTGTTGAGAAAGTCGCACGAGAGCCTTCGCGACGATTTCGAAGTCTCGACCCCAACCGTGGACGCGCTCGTCGAGAAAGCCTGGGGCATCGCGGGGTGTTACGGCGCGCGCATCATGGGCGCCGGCTTCGGCGGCAGCATCCTCGCCCTGGTCGAGCGCTCGCAGACCAGTACTTTTGCCGCCTCGATCGGCAGGCCGGTCCTTTTTTGCGCGACCGCAGACGGCGCGTTCGTGGCCTTGCATTGAGCGACTGCTTGTTCTTGCCGCTGCCGCAGCGTTCGGCGGGCGTCCGCGAGCTGAGCTCGTGGGAGGCGGTGTGGATGTCCCTTGGCGAGGGCGAAGCCGAGCGGCTGACCATCGGCCGGGGTTCCGGCTGGAAGCCGATCGAGGTGCCGCGGCAGCTGTCGGCGCGCCAGGGACGCCAATCCATCTGGTATCGCACGGAGTTCCCGCGCCCCGATCATTCCGGCCGCGTCGTGCTGCGGATCGGTGGCGCTTTTCTCGCCACCAACGTCTGGCTCAACGGCAAGCTTCTCGGCTCGCATTACGGGTACTTCGCTGCGTTCGGCTTCGACATCACGCCTTACCTGAAAGCCGAGAACCTGCTCGTCATCTGCTGCGAATCACCCGTGGAGACGCAGCCCGACAAGAAGCGTCACATCATGGGTCTGTTCAACGACGGCGACCTCAAGCCGTACCCGGCCTCCGCGTTCTCGAGCCTGCCCGAGCAGTACCAGCTGGAGGTGCCCATAGGCCTGTGGCGTCCCGTCGAGCTCGAGTATGTGGGCCCGATCACGATCGACTGGATGCGGATCAAGCCGGGATTCGAGGCCGGCGACGGCCGCATCGAGGTCGAGGCGCGCCTGCGCAACCTCGATGGGCGGCACATGGAAGGCGAGGCAGAGCTCATCGTTCCGGTACCTGGCCGAGACGCCTTGCGGCTCACGCGCGACTTGCATCTCGCCGGTGGTGCGGACCAGATGGTGACGATGCGTCTGGCGTTTCCGGGTGCTCGCCGTTGGGAGCCATGGAGACTTGGCGAGCAGCCGATCTACCGCGCGGAGCTCGTGACGCGGTCCGCGGGTGTGGAGTCAGCGAGGGTCGACGACAGCTTCGCGTTTCGCGACCTCACCTGGGACATAGGTCCGCGTCGCTGGACTCTGTCGGTGAACGGCCGGCCGATCTTCCTGCGCGGTGCGTGTTACGCACCGGGGTACCGGCTCGATGAGCTGACCGCGGATCGATTTGATGCAGATCTCGCGACGGCGAAGGGGGCCAATCTCGACGCGTTGCGAGTGGTCTCCAATGTGCTGCCCGGCGACTTCTACCGGCGAGCGGATGCAGCGGGAATGCTCGTGCTGCAGGATCTGCCTCTTACCGGAACGTATGCGTACCACGCCACCGGCGTCGATGCACGCTTTTTCGAGCAGGCCGCGCGCGAGCAGCAGGCGGAGATGGTCGAGATGCTTTACAACCGACCGTCGATCGTGGTCTGGATCGCACACGACGATCCGCCGTGGCTGGCTGCGAACTCTGACCTCGGTGAGGTGCATGCGGTGCGGCAGAACCATTCGATCGATCAGGATCTCAAAGCTTCCTTCGAGCGGCTCGACCCGAGCCGGCCGGCCCTCGCCGCATCCGGCGAGGTGGACCTGCACGTGATGCTCGGATGGTCGGCCGGTTCGTGGTCCGACCTTGCTCACCTCGAGCCGCTGATGGTCACGGCGTTTGGAGCGCAGTCTTTACCCGGCGCCGGCTCGCCCGTGTGGGAGCACATCGAGACGCGATGGCCGGTCGCGGATGACGAGCCGTCGTGGCGGCATGCCGGCTTTCAGGCAGTCAACTGGGCGGAACGCGGGGCCGGCCTGCCTTCCACGCATCAGAGTCTCGAGTCGTATGTGGACGCGTCGCAGGAGTACCAGGCCGACGTTGTTCGGTTCGCCGCGGAGCACATGCGCACACGCAAGTTCGAGTCGTGCTGGGGAGCGTTCGCGTATCACCTCGTCGATCCGTTCCCTGGTATCGGCTTCGGACTCCTCGACAGCGCTCGGCATCCGAAACCGGCACTCGAGTCGCTCACGCGCGCGTTTGCACCGACCCGAGTCATCATCGAACCTCTTGCCTTCGAACCCGGGCGGCCGTTTGGAATCCTGCAGAAACCGGACGTTCCTTTCGCCGCACGCCTCGTGGTCGTCAATGACGACCCGGAAGTCTCGGGGCCCGGATCGATCCGTTGGTCACTGGCGCGCGAGCGTGCCTCGAACGTCAAGGGCGTCGAGCGCATTCGCGACGCAATGCACAGAAAGTCGTACTCGGGAACGGCTGAGGTGGAAATTCCCACCGCATTCGAGCCGGCGGTCAGCGCGACAACGCTGAGCCTTCCGCTGCCGGCCGAAGGCGACTACAAATTTGAAGCAGTGCTGACCGCGGGCGGGCGAGAGCTCGATCGCGCGGAGCTTTTCTTCGCCGTCACATCCAATCTCCCGCCAGCGCGCCCGCGACCGGAGATCCCGAGGTATCTCGCAGAGCGGCTTGCCGACGCGATGAGCCTGCGGTCGGAAATGGAGGGCATGAGCTTCGTGCTCGACAACCGGACCAGGCCCGCGGTGCTCGTCGGCGTGACCGGACTGAGGCTCGACGGCATCGTGCTTGTTCGCCACCAGCTCCAGATCGAGACGCACGCGGGTCTCGCGCCGCTTCCGCGACGCCTCGACCTGCCACTCGGACGACGCGTTTCCGTCCACGTCATCACGGGCGAGCCCTTGGGTGTCGGGCTGCATTCGTTGGAGGCGGACATCACGGTGCCGGGCGTTGCGTCAGGGCGCCTTGTGATCGAGGGGAACGTCGGGTCGTAATCTTGACTCGGAAATACCGGATGCCATACTTCAGCACTACGCGAACGCTGCCTTAAGTCACTGAAACCCAGCCCGAATCGGCGAAAGGAGCTCTACCTAGCGGATGCCAGTTGAATACGCAGACATAATTTTGGCGGTGGCGGCGCTGTTCGCCGCGATCCTCTACCTGAGGACCCGCCGCCGGAACAGGCGCAAGAAAAGCGCACCTCCCGTACGCCCTGCATCGCCGACCAGCCAGACCGCGGGAGTTGCATCGACGTGGGCTCCGCCCGCGCTCGCGCGGCCGACAAACCCGGTCGCTCCGACGATTGTCGTTCCTCCGCCCGCGGGGCCGAGCTGGGACCAGCCCGCAGCCTCGCCGGCGAAGCCTTCGGCAGCCACTTCGCCTTCGTGGGGCGCGCCGGCATCGCCTTCGGCTGCTCCCGCGCCGACCTGGGGCTCGCCTGCGGCACCCGGCGCTCCCGCGGGTAACTCACCAGTACCGCCGCCGACCTGGGGATCTCCGTCCGCCCCGGCCCCGCCGGCCCCGAACTGGGGCGCGCCACCGCCTCCACCAGGGGCGCCTGGCCCTTCATGGGGTCCACCCTCAGCATCGCCGCCGCCGCCGGCACCTGCGCAACCGCCGGCTGCTCCTTCGTGGGGAGCCCCCGCCGGCCCCGCGCCGTCGTGGGCCGATCCGGCGGCTCCGGCTGGACCTCCTGCTTCCCCTCCGCCACCGCTTGCCGCTGAGCCGGCGACATCCTGGAATCCGCCGGCTCCAGCATGGGATCCGCCAAAGCCCGCCACGCCCCCGGCACCGCCAGGACCCGCCGGGGCAGATTGGGGCCCGCCTCCCGCAGCAGCGCCGCCGCCGCCGACCGTTGCACCCTCGTGGGGCGCGCCGGCCGCCGCCGCGTGGGATGCCCCGAAGACCGAGGAGCCTGCGGCTCCCGCCGCGCCGTCATGGTCTGCGCCGGCCGCGCCTCCGTTGGAGCCGGCCGCTCCTCCGGTCGAGCGGGCTGCGGCTCCGCCCCCGTGGAACGCGCCAGCGCCAACCGCGGCATGGTCAGCGCCCGCCCCCGCTCCCGTCGAACATGCCGCCCAGCCCGAACACTCAACCGACGCCATGCTGGCCCAAGGCGCCGCCAGCGCGTCGGCTCCGGCTGAGGCGCCTAGAGAGCCGGAACGAGCTTCGCAAGCGACGCTTCCATGGGAAGCTCCCGGCCCCGCTGCCGCCGGCGCATCGGACGCTCAAGTGGCCGAAACCATGGTCCAGGGAAACGCCGCGATGACGGGCTCCGCCGCGGCGGCCGAGGCTCGCGAGTCGACCACCCTGATGCCCGTTTGGCAGCCTCCACCCGCGGCTCCGGCGGCGGCGGACGTGGCTGAGACGATGGCCATCGACAGCAAAGCCCAGCCGCTCGCGGCCAGCGCGCCCGGCGCAGGACGCGAGGCCGAGCTGACCATGGAAGCCGGCCCTGATGCCGGGCACAGCCATCGCGCCGGCGACAAGGCCTTGCGCCTCGGCCGCTCGCCAGACAACGACATCATCTTGCGAGACCCGGCTACCAGCGGTCACCACGCCCGCGTCGAGCGGCGAGGAGACCAATTCTGGATCGTCGACCTGGGAAGCACCAACGGCACCCTGGTCAACGGTGAGCCGATCCAGGAGAAAGAGCTCAGCAACGGCGACCGCATCACGATCGGCCAGAACGCGGTGAACTTCGCTCTCATCGGGTCCTAGTGAGTCGCCGCCACCTGCCGGCGGCGTCGGCCCACTGATGCGGCTTCGGATCGCATGGGCGACCGATCCCGGTCTCGAGCGTGAAGAGAATGAGGATGCGGTGGTCGTCTGGCGCAACAAGGCTGGACTCGACACCTTGCTCGTCGTTTGCGATGGGATGGGCGGGCACGCGGCGGGCCAGACGGCAAGCTCGATCGCGACAAAAACCGTAACGAGAATCCTCGCCGAAGATGGGGAAGAAGGCCCTGAGGTCGAGCGACTGAAGCGCGCCTGCAAAGAAGCGAACACCGCGGTATTCCAGGCGGCGCATGACAATCCCGATTGGGCCGGCATGGGCAGCACACTCGTGATCGCCGCGATCAGGGCCGGCGAGCTCGCGCTTCTGAACGTGGGCGACAGCCCGGCCTATCTCTTTCGCAACGGTCTCGCGAAGCTGGTCTCGCAGGACCATTCGTGGCCGGCGGAACAGGTGCGACTCGGGCTCATCAAGCCGGAGGAGGTCGCCACGCACCCGCTGAAGCACCGCCTCACACGCGCCGTCGGCGTGTGGGACGCGATCCAGCCTTTCACCGACAAGATGAAGCTCGAAGAAGGCGATGCGATAGTCCTGTGCAGCGATGGAGTCGAGACCGCGGGTGTGACTGTCGAGGAGATGGGGCGCCTGCTGTTGAAGGACGGCAATCTCGACCGTGGCGCGGAGCGCGTGATCGAGCGCTGTCGCGAGCTTGGCGCTCCCGACAACATCACGCTGGCGGTCGCTCGCGTCGAGGTCGACGTGACGAAGACCGCGATTCTTCCGAAGCTGAAGCGCTAGTACGCTCGGACGAGCAGCTCCGTCAGGTGCTGCACCTTCATATTCGACCCGCGTGCTCTGAGGCCCGCCTCCAGCTGCATCTGACAACCGGGGTTCGCGCTGACCACCACATCTGCTTGCGTGGCGGTCAGGTCCTTGAGCTTCTCCTGCAGGATCCGATTGGACATCACCGGCTCGAGTGTGCTGTACAGGCCGGCCGCTCCGCAGCAAATATCGGCGTGGCGCATCTCGACAAATTCCACTCCCGGCAGAGATCTGATGAGGTCTCGCGGCTGCTTGCGAATGCGCTGTGCGTGCGCGAGGTGGCATGCGTCCTGGTAAGTCACGCGCACCTTCACGTCTTTTTTCGGGGCCGGAAGCCCGACTTCAGCGAGCCATTCGGTGATGTCCTTGACCTTTCCCTTCAGTCCTGGATAGAAATCCTTGAGGTGCGCTCCGCAACCCGCCGAGTCGACGATCAGAGCATCGAACTCTCCAGCGAGGTAGGTCCCTGTGTTCAAGTCGCGAAGGTGCTCGGCGCTTTCGAGATCGCCATTGTGCGCGAACAGCGCGCCGCAGCAGCGCTCCCCCGGCGGAAACCACACCTCGCAGCCGGCAAGCTGCAAGAGCTTGACCGCCGCATCGTGCGATTGCGGATACAGGATCGGCATCACGCAGCCGACGAGGAACGCGACCCGATGCTTGCGCTCACCGATCGCCGGGGCGACGTTGCTCGATGGAGGCTGGAATTGCCGGCGGAGCCTGGGCAGCTGGCGGCCCGAGCGTAAAACCGATGTGAGCTTTAGCGCCTGTGCTGCACGCGTTGCCATCCCGAAAGCACGCAGACGTCGCGGGTGCGCCAGCATCTGCCGCAACGCGAACTTGCTGATCGTTCGCTTGGCGGACGGCCGCCGCAGGCGCTCGACCTCGGCGCGGCCCGCTTCGATGATCCGTCCATACGGAACTCCGGAAGGACATACCGCCTCACATGTCCGGCAGCCGAGGCAGAGGTCGATATGGCGCACCTGCTCCTCCTCGAAGGGCAGCGTCCCGCGTTTCCACTGGGTCAACAGATAGATCCGCCCGCGGGGAGATTCGGTCTCCAGGCCTGTGGTGCGGAAAGTTGGACATGCGTCGAGGCACAGGCCGCAGTGGACGCACGTGGAGAGGTCGTCGTCGCTAAGAAGATCGAACGGTTTGTTCTTCAAACGACGAACCTGCCCGGATTCAGGGTGCCCTCCGGGTCGAAAGCCTTCTTGAGCCGGCGCATCACGCCGATCGTCTCGGGCGGTGTGCCCCACGCGCCGATTTTTTTGGAAACCTCGGTGGGCGCGGACATCAGCACAAGCGTGCCGTGTGCTTTCTCGGCCGCGTGGCGGACTCCGACCACAGCGTCGGAGCTGTTATCGAAGTCCCAATGCGCGATACCGATGCCAGGTGAGGCCCACCATCGTGCCTTCTCCGGCAGCGTGCCGAGGATCTCGCGCAGCGCGTGACGCGGGACCGCGATTCGGGCCCAGGAATCAAGTCCGGTTCTGGAGTGCTCAGCCCACGCCGACGCATCTGCTTGCTTCCATCCCAGCTCGGCCACCATGCGCTTGACGGCGTCGGGGCTGCCGCCGAAACGCACGAGGAGGTGGCCGTCCGAGAAGAGCTCGAGCGCCGTCGGTGCGAGGGGCATAGAAAGCGCCTGCTCGGCCGCTGTCCAGGCTTCCCCCATTGAGCCGGTCGAGATCGCGAGCGTGACGTCATGCAGTGGTCTTGGAAAGACTTTAAACGAGGCGGCGACGATGACGCCCAGCGATCCCATCGCGCCGTAGTGAAGCTTCATCAGGTCGTACCCGCTCACGTTCTTGACCACTCGTCCGCCGGCGCTTGCCAGATGGCCGTCGGGCATCGCTACTCGGATCCCGATGAGGTAGTCGCGCGCTGAACCGAAGCGCTGCCTCAGTGGACCGCTCCAGCCCGTGGCGAGCAGTCCGCCGATGGTGTGGCCCGGAGAGTTGAAAGGGTCGAGAGGTAAAAACTGGCCGGCCTTGCCGAGCTCTTCCTGGAGCGCTTCCAGGGTGATGCCAGCCTCGACGCTGACGACCATGTCCGCTTGTGAGTGCTCGAGCACGCGGTCGAGGTGGGTTGTATGCAGCTCGACGTCGCAGCGGAGCGGCGTGCCACCCATCCTGCTCGACCTTCCACCTCCGACGGGGACCACCGCCGACCCGCTCGCCGCCGCCTGATGCAAGACCCTGGCGAGCTCTTCCGCGGTCTTAGGTTTTTCCACGACGGGCGCTCGGGGTCCCCGCGAACTCACGGCGAAGCCGCCGAGTTCGTGGGGTTTCTTCACCACCACTTCGCCTCGATGGCGAGCCCGGTTCGCCCGGCCAGCTGAATCTGCTTGCGTGATGGATCGGGAAAAATCTTGCCGGGGTTGAGGATCCCATCCACGTCGAACACTCGCTTGACACGCTCCATGGCCTCGAGGTCCTCCGGGCTGAAGATCCACGGCATGAACGCGCTCTTCTCCAGACCGATGCCGTGCTCGCCCGAAAGCGCGCCACCAAGTTCCACGACCGCGCGGAGCATCTCTTCGCCCGCGCCCTCCACCTGGTGCATGATGCCGGGCTCCCGCAGGTCGAACATGATGTTTGGATGCAGGTTGCCGTCGCCGGCGTGAAAGACGTTGGCGACCGGGAGCTTGTAATGCTCCCCGATCTCACCGACCGCGGAGAGAACCTGCGGCAGTCGTGAGCGCGGCACGACCCCGTCATGCAGGTAGTAGTTCGGCCTGATCCGTCCGAGAGCTCCGATGGCGCCTTTGCGGCCCTGCCAGAGCAGATCTCGCTCGGCTGGAGTTTGAGCCTCGCGCATGGCATAGCCCTGGTTCGCGGCGAGGACCTCGCGCACCGCCGCCATCAATTCACGAGTGGACTCGGGGATACCATCCACCTCCGCCAGCAGGACAGCGCCTGCGTCGGTGGGATAGCCGGCGTGGTAGTGCGCCTCGACTGCGTTGACCGTGACCCGATCCATCATCTCCAGAGCCGCGGGCACGATTCCAGCCGCGATGACCGCGGACACCGCATGGCTCGCTGTCTCGATGGTCGGGAAGGCGGCGAGCAGCGTGGCCACGCTCGGCGGGGTGCGGAGCAGGCGGACCTTGATCTTGGTGATCGCGCACATCGTGCCTTCGGAGCCGACGAGCACACCGCACAGGTCGAGACCCACGCGGTCAGGGGTGTCGCCGCTCACCCAGTGAACGCTGCCGTCAGCGAGGACAACCTCCATGCCGAGGACATGGTTGGTGGTCACGCCGTAGTAGAGGCAGTGAGGGCCGCCTGAGTTTTCGGCCGCGTTGCCGCCGATCGTACAGGCCTTCTGACTCGATGGATCGGGTGCGTAGAAGAGACCGAGCGATGAAGCGACGAGGGAAAGTTCCTGATTGACGACGCCCGGCTCCACCATTGCCGTTTGCGCGACGGGATCGATTTCGAGGATGCGCCGCATGCGCGTCACTTGCAGCGCGATGCCACCGCGAATCGTGACCGCGCCGCCTGACAGTCCCGTGCCGGCGCCTCGCGGCACGACTGGAATGTGATGCTTCGCCGCCACCTTGATCACCTCGGCGACCTGCTCGGTCGTAGTAGGGAGAACGACGGCGTCGGGAAGCGCTCCTTCGATCGAGGCGTCACGCTCGAAGATGCGCAGGTCGTTGGCCGAGTCGATGACCGATTCGCTGCCGACGATCCGCCGGAGCTCTTCCACGACCGCTATGGGCAGTGCCATCAGGCGATCGGCGCTTCGAGCTGAGGGTTGTGTTCAAACGCTTCGAATCGCCGGGTTGTCGCGCCCGGTAATCCCGGCGCCTCGGTCGCCTGCGCACCGACGATCAGGAGAGCGAGCCATCGCTTGCACTCCTCGTCCGTGGGCATGCGGTCGACGCGTTCGAAGATCGCTTCCTGAATCCGGCTGTGCGGCGAAACCTGGATCGTGTACCAGACAGACAGCCCGTCGGGCGTGACGGCATGATGGGTCTCGTCGACGCGACGGTTAACCGGCAAGCGCATCGGCTTGGCTTCGGCCGCGGCCCGCAGTCGCGCCGCTGTAGGCCCAATCCCTTCCACGAGGTCCAGCTTAAACTCGAACCGTGAACGGACGGGATCGCGTGGAGGCCGCGCTCGCGATGGAAGTCGCCGACCGGCCACCGGTGGGCGCCTGGGGTCACACGTACCGCGAGGAGTGGTCGGCGGAGGCGCTCGCGTCCGTCACTGTCAAGCGCGCACGGCAGTTCGGTTGGGACTTCGTCAAGTTCCAGCCGCGCGCGAGCAGCTTTGCCGAGGCGTTTGGGTCCGTCTACAAGCCGGCCGGCCATCCGTTCAAGGGCCCGGTCCTGTTGAGCGCGGCGGTGCCTGACCTCGACTCCTGGCGCAAGGTGGAGCTGGTCAACCGCAAGGCGCTCGACGACCAGGTGGAGTCGATCGGGTTGGTGGCGCGCGAGCTTGGAAGCGAAGTGCCGGTGATCCAGACCGTCTTCAGCCCGATCACCGTCGGCGGCTACCTCGTGGGCAAGTCGTCGGCACGAGTCAGGCGCGAGCTGCGACAGCACCCTGAGCTGGTCCGCCCGGCGCTGGACAGGATCGCCGAGGCCTTGGTGGACTTCAGCCGCCGCTCGGTCAAGGCGGGCGCAGCCGGGATCTTCTACGCGATCTCCGGCTACACCAGCAAGGACGCCATGTCGGAAAGCGCTTATCGCGAGACGCTGCTTCCTTATGACGTTGGGGTGCTGGGACAAATGCCGGCCACGGCGTGGTTCAACGTCGTGCATTTGTGCGGTTCCAACCTGAACTTCGGCCTGGCTCGCGACCTGCCGGCGCAAGCGGTCAGCTGGTCGGTCCACAACCAGGGCAACCCATCACTGGCGGAAGCCAGGAAGCTGAGCGGCCGGCCGGTGATGGGCGGGTTGGGTCAGCGCGCGAGCTTGCTCTACGGTCCGCCTCCGGAGGTCGAAGCCGAGGTTCGGCGAGCGGTGGCAGAGACCGGCGGCCGCGGTCTGCTGCTTGCGCCGGGATGTTCTGTTCCGCCCCGCGCCAAGGACGTGAACCTGGCGGCGATGGTGACGGCGATCGCGGCATGAGCAGCGTCGCGGGCCTGGCGGAGATTGTTTTGTGGGTGCGGGATATGGAGTCGGCGCTGCACTTTTATCGAGATATGTTTGGTCTCGAGATCATCTCGCCACCGGAATTCCCGAACAAATTCCTCCGCGCGGGCGAAGGTGCGTCGGGGGTGCCCGAGATGATCGTGCTCGTGCCCCATCCGGACCGCTCTATCGATTTCCCGCGCGAGAAGCACAAGCGAGTGTTGCATCACCTCGCCTTTCGCGTGGATGGTTCGGCGTACGAAGGCTTGCAGCAGCGCTTCACCTCGGCAGGCGTAGAGGTGCGGTCCGGTATCCACCCCGTGCTCAAAGGCGTGCGGACGTTCTACGTGGATGATCCGGACGGGAATGAGGTCGAGGTAATATCTCCCGACCCATCGTCAGCCAACTAAAGGAGCAACGAATGCCAATTTTGCGGATCGAACACGCAGTCCCTGACTTCAAAGGCTGGAAGCAAGCCTTCGACAGCGATCCAGCCGACCGCAAAGGGTCTGGCGTTCGTCGATATCAAGTCCTACGGTCGATCGAAGATCCGAACTACGTGATGATCGATCTCGAGTTCGACAGCCTCGGAGATGCTGAAGGGCTCCTGGCCAAGATGCGCCGAGTGTGGAACGGTGAGGGCCGGAACGTGATGAGGAACCCTCAAGCTCGGATCGTTGATGCGGTCGAGACGATTGAGCTCCGAGAACCTCAAGCGCGCGACTCCGCGAACGCAGTCGAAGGCATCGCACCCACGTGAGGCGGTTCGCCTGCGCGGCTATGGTCGCCGTGCTTGGCGCGACGGCTTGTGGCGTCGAACAGAGTCGTGTCGATGCCAACGCGCAGGTCAGCGTCAAGGGCAAAGCCTTGTCAGACGTTGGCACCGATGCCGGCGCGTACGTTGGCTCGCCACTTACGGGTACGAAAGTGGCTCTGATCAAAGAGCTCGACTTAAGCGAAGCGATTGGCGGTCTGACGATCACCGCGGCCACGCTCGGGCTTGCGTGTCTCGACAGTCACCCTCCCGCGCTGTGCGCCAGCAACTCCCACCTGGCGACGACCGAGGGCGATGGTTCATTCTCGTTCTCTGTCGTTGGCCGTGACACGCAGGGCTCTCTTGGCGTCGCAAGCACCATGGAGGTGGTGGTTCGCGCGGCGCGGCACCTCGGAGAGACTGCGGGAGCGGTCGGGATCGCCGAGTTCACCGTCCAGACGACATCCCTGCAGCTGCCCGACCTGCACGTCTGGCAGCCGGGCCTCCGTGTCGAGACGAATGGCAAGTCGGTGCAGGTGCGCTGGCCGGTGCTCCCGAGCAGTGGTTATGGCAGCCGGCCGAGGTATTCGCTCGACTTTGACGACAGCCAGGGCAAAGTGGTGTGGACGACGGGCAGTGCCCAATCGGACGCACCCCTCGATCTGCGCCTCCTGGAAGATGTGAACAGCTTCGTGCGGGTCGTCGCTCGCGCGAGCAATCCCGCCTCCGGCACGACGGTGGACTTCACGTACCTGTCAGGGTCGGTCAAAGTGCCTGGCAACGCAGGTGCGCCCGTTTCCCGTGGGGCCGCGTGCGCCGCCGTCACCGTAAGCGGCATCGGTCCCTTCAACGCCGCGTGCTCGCTGACCAACGGCGACTTCACCAAGTCATTCGTATCGGGGGCCTCCTCTACCGGGGCGGTGATCGACCTGGGGACGGACAGGGCTGTCTCGCTGGTGGTCGTTCGCGGCTGCTCGGCACAGTGCCGCATTTCGCTGTCCGGTGATCTCACGGCGTGGTCCGATGCCGGCTCGGTCACTGGCGAGTACGCGACTGCGCCGATCACGCTGAACCGATCAGCTCGATACATACGCCTATCGGGCACGCCCAACGTCGCCTTGCTGCGTCAGGTTTCTATTTGGTGAGCTCATAACCCGAGCCGGTCGTGCTCTCACTGCTGCACGTACCGTTGTATCCATCGTGAGCCAGGAGTCCCGCGCGGAGCGCAGGAAGGTGCGGTGGTTTTTCGCCGGCTTGCTGATCGTCAGCGCAGTCATCGACATCGTCGGCGCGCTGCTGATCCAGCACCAGACGCGGAGCCAGCTCCTCGGCAGCCTGATACCAGAGAGCGTCATGTTGGGCGGCCGCACCGGCGCAGTCCTGGCTGGGCTCGCGCTGCTGCTGCTCGCGGGTGGAATCGCGCGTGGAAAGCGAGTTGCCTACCGCCTGACGGTGGCGGTGCTCGCGGCGAGCATCTTGTTCGACCTGGTCAAGGACCTCGACTTCGAGTCGGCCTCTCTCGCGGCGTGGATCACGTTCGGCCTGTGGTGGTTCCGCCATCATTTCGCGGCCGACTCGGACCCCTCGAGGGTTCGGTGGGGGCTGGCCGTGCTGGCAGGCGGGCTGGCGCTGGCTTTCGTCTATGCCGTCTTCGGCACGGTGGTTCTGGAAAGCCAGCTCCAGCCGGAGCCCGGCGTGATCGGAACGCTCGAATCTGTCGTCCAGGCCCTCGTCGGGAACCAGACGAGCTATCGAGGCGTCACCGATAGAGCCAGCTGGTTCCTCGGCACGCTGCCAGTGGTGAGTTACGGCTTGGTCCTCTTCGCGCTCGTTCTTCTGCTCCGGCCGGTGCTGGCGCCACGCGCCGCGGCCGCTGAGCGGGAGCGTGTGCACCGCCTCTTGAATGTATGGGGGCGGAACCACATCTCACATCTGGCCGTGCACGGCGCGACCAGCTACCACTGGTTCGGCGAGGAAGGTTGCGTCGCGTTCTCATTTCGTGGTCGCACCGCCCTGGCGCTGGGGGACCCGATCTGCCCGCCGGACCTCGTGAAAGCCGGATTGGAAGACTTCGTCGCCTACTGTGAACGACAGGACTGGATTCCAGCTTTCTACCAGGTGGACTCCAAGCGAGAGTATCGCGAGCTCGCCTTCACGCTGGTCCCCATCGGCTCCGAAGCATTGATCCCGACGCGCACGTTTGCACTGGAAGGAAAGGAGCGGCGTGGCTTGCGCTATGCCGTGAAACGGAGCGAGAAGGAGGGCGTGCAATTTTCCTTCATGACCGGTCCCGAGGCGCTGTCCGCACATGCGCCGCAGCTCCACGCGGTGTCGGGAATGTGGCTCCAGAGCCGGCGTGGCCCGGAGCTCAGCTACAGCCTGGGCACCCTGTCGACGCTCACCGACCCTGACATCACGGTCGGCCTTGCTTTCGCGGCGGGCGGCCGGCTCGAAGCCTTCGTCAGCTGGCTGCCGGTTCCGGCGCGGAAAGGGTGGACGCTCGACTTGATGCGCAGGCTCCCGAACAGCGTTTACGGAGTGATCGAGGCACTCATCGTCAAGTCGATAGAAGAGGCGGCCCGCAACGGAATCGAAGAGGTGAGCCTCGGCGTCTCGCCGCGTGTGATCGCGGCGGGCGATGCGTCGGGTGCGGTGGATCGGGCGCTGCGAACGATGTACTGGGGCCTGGATCGGTTCCAACGCAGCCGGACCCTAGCCCAGTTCAAGGCCAAGTTCTGCCCCAGCTGGGAGGATCGCTACCTGGCGGTGCCAGGTGCGTCGACGATGCCGGAGGTCCTGCTCGCGCTGGTGCTTGCCCACTTGCCGCCTCTCCCGGCGGCGATGGTTTGGGTGCGATCCTCGGTCGCTTCGATGCTCCGGCCGGGCCAGCCGCGGCCGGCGCCCGCTTGAGGTGCTAGGTGCTCTGAGGTTTGCTCACGGGCTCGGCCTGTTTGCGCGAAGCCAGCGTGGCCATGACGCCGATGATCACCGCGATGGCGCCGGCGATCAGCGTGACGGGCTCGGGCAGGTGAGTGCCCAGGGCATTGTCGAGCGAGTAGGTGCCAGGGCCTGTGAGCGCAAGCGACACGGCGCCTCCGATGATCAATAGGTTGAACTCAAAGCCGCCCTTGCTCACCCAGAACCCCTTGCTCAAGTGAACCGTGGCGATGGCGACGAGCATCGCGCCCACGATCGCAAGGCTGCCGAGAGGCGAAAGCAGTCCGAGGGCGAGCAGCAGGCCACCACCGAACTCCGATAGGGCTGCGACCCAGGCCCACGGTCGGGCCGGCCGGATGCGAAGCCTTTTCACCGACTCGGTCCATCTGGACATTCCGGGTCCGCCAAACCAGCCGAACAGCTTCTGGGCGCCATGGGCGGCGAGCGTCAAGCCAATCACCAGCCGAAGAATCAAGAGTCCGAACGCAATCGACACCGTTTCTAGCTACCTCCCCTGTGGGCCTGGAATTCCGTTACCCAGGCGGGCGCGCCACTAAAACATCAACGACTGGACTCGATAACGCCTCAATCTACCCGCGGATAGACTCACCGTCGGAGGGCCTGTAGCTCAGTGGTAGAGCGGCCGACTCATAATCGGTTGGTCGTTGGTTCGATCCCAACCGGGCCCACCAGGTCTCGAGTTCCAGATCGGGTACTTTTGGTGAGGTCGGCGTCTTAATCCAAGCCGCTGCGCGTCAAACCCGCGCGCGCCTTGACTTTGGAGGGATAGCTTGGCCCAGAAGTCTCGGTTCCTACTGGTCGCGATCTTCCTGGTCGTTTCACTCGTTCCAGTCACTGCGTCGGCTGCCACCTCCGTCAGGGTTCTGACCGGCTCCACGCCCGAGACCCGCATCATGCCGAGCGACACCTTCACGGTGCCTGACAGCGCTCAGATCACCGGCCGGCGCGTAAACCTCCCGGTGCCACCGTGCGACGTCACCAATTCATCTATCTGCGACGACCTCATGTTGCTCAACCTCCAGGATGGCTTTGACCTGAGGCCACGCGTGACGGTGCCGTTCAGCGGACCCATCGACGTCACCACGGTCAACGGCTCCAATGCGTTCGTGATCGGCCCGAACGGGTTTCATACACCACTCACGCAGCTCGTCTGGGACCCCTCCACCAATGTCCTCGCCGGCAAGCCTTCGGATTTCCTTTCGGAAGCGACCACCTATGCAGTGGTTGTGACAGGCGCAATCAAAGATCTACTCGGGAATCCAGTGAGCGCCTGCGATGGAGCGTGCGCGAGCATCTTCACGACGGAGACCGCAACGCCTGAGCTGGCGAGGCTGCGGGCAGACCTTGACAGCGGCACCGCCTACGTGGCTTCTGGCATCACACCGCCAGAACGTGGGGCGAGCTTCATTCAGGGTGGTATCCGAGACGTCTTTCCCGCCGCCACGGTTTCCTCGATCGAACGCGGTGACCAGGTCGCGGCCGACCCCGCGAAGCCGCTGTCCTTCTCGACCGTGCTCAACACGGCAATCACCGGCGCCGGCTATTACGCCTTTGGCAGCTTCGCGGTTCCGCGGTACCAAACCTATGTAGACGCGGTGATCCCAAACGTGCCCACCACGCGAACGCCGCAACCGATCGGCAAGCAGCGGGTCGGATTCACCCTGATCGTTCCGGCCGGAGTCCAGCCCGCGGGCGGCTGGCCGGTGGCCATCTTTGGCCCTGGTTTCACGCGGAGCAAGTACGACCTGTTTCTCGCGGCTGACCTGAATGCAGCGAAAGGGATCGCCACCATCGCCACCGACCCCGCGGGCCATGCGTACGGCCCGGCGAGCGTGGTCGTAGTCCATCAGGGCGCGGTCACCACGACCTTCTCGGGATACGGGCAAGGTTCCGACCTCGACGGTGACGGCGACATCACCGCCAGCGAGGGTGTGGGGCCGACCGAACACAAGACCCTCGATTCAAGCGGCAATGTAATCGGTGAAACTCCATCTCGCTACGCCACAGCTGGGCTTCGGGACGGTCTGATCCAGACCACCGTCAACCTCATGGCAATGGTGCGGATGATCGAGCAGGGAGTCGACCTGTTCGGCGACGGAAGCGTGACCCTTCAGCCCCGCGTGCTCGGCTACTACGGCCAGAGCTTCGGGGCGATCTACGGAACGATGTTCATGGCGACGGACACCCACGTGACCGTCGGGGTGCTCAATGTCGGAGGAGGGCCGATCGTCGAAATCGCCCGGCTTTCAGGCTTCCGCAACCTGCTGGCCGACACACTGCGGGTGAACCGGCCCACGCTGCTCAACGGAGGCCCAGGCCTCAACGGATTCACAGAATCGATGCCGCTCCGACTGGATCCGGCGGTAACCAATCCCTATCCCGGGGCGACCACCATCCAGAAATATTTCGACCACGGCAGCTGGCAAGGCCGCGCCGGCGATCCGGTGCCTTTCGCCCCGCTGCTACGGCTCCGGCCGCCGGCCGGCGCCCCGACCAAGCACGTGATCTTTCAGACTGCGTTCGGCGACCACACCGTCCCCAACCCGACCGCGGGCGAGATGTACCGAGCCGGTCACCTCCTGGACCTGGTGAGCTATTACCGAAACGACAAGACGCCGACCGCCGGGAGCGATCCGCACGGGTTTCTTCTCGATCCTCGCCTCTTTGGGCGTGACCAGGGTCAGGCCCAGGTGCTGGCCTTCATCAGCTCGGGCGGAGCCACTGTGATCGATCCGGACGGCCCCGGACCGATCTGGGAAGTGCCGGTTGCGAATACAAGCAACCTGGACTGCACGCACTACCCGCAGCCGCAAACGGGAGTGCCGTATTCCTCTTCGGCGGGCGAATGCTGACGATTCACGACCTGAGCTAAAACAAAAGAAAAGGCCTCACGGGATTTCCCCGCGAGGCCTTTTCCGAAAACGCGTCTTAGGTGCGAACCATTCCGCGCCGGAAGATCATGCGGAACAGGAAGAGCAGGATGCAGGCGCCGACGAAGGCGACGATGCCGAGGACGAGGAGATTGTCCGTAGCGATACCGAAGAGGCCCGCAAGCCAGCCACCCACGAACGCGCCGAGGACCCCTACAACGATGTCCCAGATGAGTCCGAGGCCGTGGCCTGTCATGACCTTGCCGGCCAGGAAACCGGCAATCGCACCGACGATGACGAAGACGATCAAGTTCATCATTCTCCGAACCAACCTCCGAAACCCGCCTTGCGGCGGTTGATTTCTAGAAACTGCGGTCGATAGGAAAACGGGCCGGGCTAGCTTTCCACTCACTTCGGCAGGCCGGGTCAGACCATTCCTGAGAGCGCCACTGCTCCAACACACGACGCTCGCCGCACGCAAATTGGCGATAGGGCCCAAATTAGCTGTTGACAAACCCTCCGGTCAGGACTACGGTTTGTGAAATCAGTTCGGCATTGTCGAACACAAGTCAGACATAAGGGGGTCTGGGCAACATGCATTCGATGTCACAGCGCGCGATCGCCGAGACGTTCGGCACGGCGGCGTTGGTCCTCGTCGGTCCGGGTTCAGTGATCGCCACGCTCACCCTGGCGGGTAAGGCGGTGCCGGCGGTGACTGAGGCGGACCTGCTTGCGATCAGCTTCGCCTTCGGCTTCATCATCACGGCCCTCGTCTACGCGATCGGCAAGGTTTCCGGGTGCCACATCAACCCGGCGGTCACGTTCGCCCTGGCGGTGACCAAGCGCTTCCCCTGGAAGGAAGTCCCGATCTACTGGGGAGCCCAGTACGTCGGAGCGATCATCGGAGCGTTTGCCATCTGGGGCGTCTTCGGGTCCAACGCGGTCACTTTCGGGATGGGCCAGACGCACTTCGCAGCTGACGCGTCAACCACCGTCTACATGCAGGCGGCCCTCGCCGAGGCGCTCGGCACAGGACTCCTCCTCTTCGCGATCCTAGGCATCGTCGACTCGAAATCCCCGTCGCAGCTCGCCGGCCTGGTGATCGGCGGAGCGGTCGTCGGGATCATCCTCGTCTTCGGACCCATCACCGGCGCATCGCTCAACCCCGCCCGCGCCTTCGGCCCAGAACTGGTGCAAGCGATCGCAGGCGGCACGACCTTCTGGACGCAGTACGTTCCGGTCTATCTGATCCCCGGCCTGGTGGGTGCTGCAGGCGCGTCATTCCTGTACGACTTCCTGGCCAACCCGCGGCTGGTTGAGCGTCCAATCATAGAAGCGGTCACCCACGAAGAGACGCGCACAGCCGCCGCCCACTAGATCGGTATCAACAGGGAGAAAAGGACAATGGCAGTCGGAACCAACCAGATGCGTAAGTTCCTCAACGATCCCGCGGCGGTCGTGAAGGAGTCGCTGGCCGGCCTGGCCGCGGCCCATTCCGACCTGCTGCGATACGACGTCGCCAACCAGATCATCGTGCGCAAAGACGCACCCAGGAAGGGCAAGGTGGCGTTGATCTCCGGCGGTGGGTCAGGCCACGAACCTCTCCACGGCGGATTCGTGGGTCTCGGCATGCTGGACGCCGCGTGCCCAGGTGAGGTGTTCACCTCACCCGTGCCGGGACAGATGCTCGCGGCCACGAAAGCAGTGGACGGAGGCGCGGGCGTAGTTCACATCGTGAAGAACTACACAGGCGACGTTCTGAACTTCAAGCTTGCAGCCGAAGACGCCGCCGACGAGGGCATCAAGGTCACCTCGGTCGTCATCGATGACGACGTTGCGGTGCAGGACTCGCTCTACACGGCGGGACGGCGCGGCGTCGGCGCAACGGTGCTGGCCGAGAAGATTGCCGGTGCAGCCGCGGAAGGCGGCGCCGATCTCGCCAAAGTGACGGACCTCGTCAAGAAGGTCAACGCACGTTCGCGCTCGTTCGGTGTGGCGCTGTCATCGTGCGTGCCTCCCGCTGCAGGCAAGGTGATCTTCGATCTGCCGGAAGGCCAGATCGAGCTCGGAATCGGGATACACGGCGAGCCGGGCCGGCGGCGCGCACCGCTAGGCACAGCGAGCGAGGTGGTCGATGTGATGGTCGAAGCCGTCGTCTCCGACCTCAAGGCCAGGCGAGGCTCCAAGGTCCTCGTATTCGTCAACGGTATGGGCGGCACTCCGCTGCTCGAGCTCTATCTTGTCTACCACGAGGTCGACCAGAAGCTCCGCAAGGCGGGACTGGAGCCCGTCCGAAACCTGGTAGGCAGCTACATAACGTCCCTCGAGATGGCCGGTGCCTCACTGACCCTGCTCGAGCTCGACGACGAGCTGATCCGCCTTTGGGACGCGCCAGTGCACACAGCTGCCCTGCGCTGGAGGGCCTGACAGTAGTCTTGATCGTAGAAAGGGTCATGGACGCGGCCACCATCACCTCCTGGATGCGTGAGATCGAAGCGTCGGTGCGCGCCGAGCGGGACCATCTGGTCCAGCTCGACGCCGCCATCGGCGACGCCGACCACGGCATCAACATGACCAGGGGATTCGAGGCGGTCGTCCAGGCCCTCGGCGCCGACAACGGTTCAACGCCAGGCCGACTTCTCATCATTGCCGGCCGCACGCTGGTCTCGACTGTGGGCGGCGCAAGCGGTCCGCTGTGGGGCAGCGCGCTTCGCAGCGGCGGCCGCGCGCTCGGCGATCAAACCACTTTCGATGGCCCGCAGCTCGTCGAGGTGCTGGCTGCGGCGCTGGCCTCGGTCAAAGACCTTGGCACTGCTTCACTGGGCGACAAGACGATGGTCGACGCGCTCGAGCCGGCCGTCGAAACTTTGCGCGCCAAGGTCGCCGATGGGGAGCCACTTGCGCGCGCGCTGGACGAAGCCGCGGCGGCGGCGGAGGCCGGCATGCGCGGCACCATCCCTCTCCAGGCAAGGAAAGGGCGTGCCTCGTATCTCGGCGAGAGGTCGGTGGGGCATCAAGATCCCGGAGCCACCTCGACGGCCCTCATCGTGCGTGCTCTCCAGCGGGCGGTCACCTCCGCGCCGTAATGGCCGAACGCACGGTGCGCGGGGTCAGCGCCGCGCCCGGAGTCGTGTATGGCAAGGCGGTCGTCCTCGACCGAGTTGGTGCGCGCGGCGCCCGGATCATCCCGACATCTGACCGTGCGGCCGAGCTCGCTCGGGCGCGCCATGCGCTGGAGGTAGTCGGAACGGAGCTGGAAGGGATCTCGTCGCGGCTCCGCGAATCCGGCCGGCGCGCGGAAGCAGAAATTGTCGAGACGGGTGTCTTGATGGCCGCCGACCCTGGACTCGTGTCTCGTGTGGAAACGCTGGTCATGGAATCCGGCCTACCCGCAACCGACGCGCTGCGACAGGCGGCGGAGGAGGGCGCAAGGGACCTGGCGCAGGTTGGCGATCCAGTTCTCGCGCTGCGCGCTGACGATGTGCGCAGCCTCGGCCGCCGTGCAGCCGCCCGCGCGAGTGGACTCCAGCCCGGTGTCGTCAGCGGCGTGCTGGTCGCCAGCACGCTCGGTCCCGCTGACGTCGCGGAGCACGCGATGAACGCGAAGGGTGTGGCGCTGGTCGGTGGCGGCGTGACTGCACATGCCGCGATAGTTGCCCGTTCGCTCGGTATCCCGATGGTCGTGGGGCTCGGCACGGACGTGTTGGACCTGGGCGATGGGGAAGAGGTGGTTCTGGACGGCGACGCGGGTATTCTTTTTCGCCAACCCGAAGCAGGCCGCGTCGCAGCGGCGCAGGCCGATGCGGAGCACAGGCGCACCGCGCGCGACGACGCGGTCGCCCACCGGATGGAGCTTGCGCAGACAAAGGATGGTCACCGGGTCCGGGTGCTCGCGAACGCATCGAGCGTTGGCGAGGTTGTGGAGGCGCTCGAGCAGGGAGCCGAGGGCGTCGGGTTGCTTCGCACTGAGCTGCTGTTCCTTGACGCGAAAGCGTGGCCTACCCGTGCGGAGCAGGCATCGTTTCTCGGCCTCATCCTCGCGCCGCTGAAGGAAAAGGTCGTGACAGTACGCCTCCTCGACTTTGGCGGTGACAAGACGCCACCATTTCTGCAGCGCGCTACCGGCCGTGGCATCGAGCTGCTGCTCGAATCTCCTGAAGCGTTGAGGGCTCAGCTCGCGGCCATCCTCGACGCCGGCTCTGGTGTCAGCCTTCGGATCCTCATCCCTATGGTGAGCAGCCCGCGACAGGTCACTGCTGTGCATGAGGTTCTGGCGACCGTCCTCGACGGCCGGCCCGCGCCACAGGTCGGTGCGATGATCGAGACCCCCGAGGCGGCGCACCGAGCTTCCGAGATTGCCAACGTCGCGGACTTCCTCAGCGTCGGCACCAACGATCTGACGCAACTCCTGCTCGGCCTGGACCGTGAGCAATCGAAGTCGGCCCCGGTGACCGATGTGAGAGTTCTGCGACTCATCGACGCGACCGTGCGCGCGGCTCGTGACACTGGAATCATCGTCGACGTTTGTGGCGAGGCTGCCTCGGATGCGGCGGCGATGCCGATTCTTGTCGGACTGGGAGTGGACGAGCTCAGCGTCGCGGCTGCGCGCGTGGGCGAGGTGCGTCGATGGATCCGAGGCCTGGACTTCGCGGCGAGCCGCTCCGCCTCCAAAAAGCGGTTACTCGACCAGCCCGCTGACGCAGCTCGCAAGCGCCTCTAGCGCGTCGGGCGCGTCTTCGCCCTCGGCGCTCAAGCGCAGGAGCGTGCCGCCTGTCGCTCCTAGCGCGAGCACCGCGAGGATGCTCTTGGCGTCGGCGACCCTGCCGTCACTGCCCACCGTCAGACGGGAGCGAAATCGCAGCGCGGTCTTCACAAAGGTTGCCGCGGGCCGGGCGTGGAGTGCGACCCCAGCGGGCAGCGCGACGGTGGACTCAGAACTTACTGGCACCGCGCGCATCCTCAGCCGCTCTCGCGACATCCTCGAGCGACTGCCCTGCCGACGACATCACAGCTGCGGCCACCGCGCCCTCGACGAAAGGAGCGTCGACCAGCCGGATGTGGCCGTTGGTCTTGCCCTGCAGCAGGTGGCGGACCGTGAGGATGGAGCTGCCGAGGTCGGCGAGGATGACGACGCCCTGGCCGGTATCGGCGCGAGCGATCGCCTCTCGCACGGCATCTCCGCTCGTCCCGAGCGACCCGCCCGGACCGCCTCCCGCAGGTTCAACCTTGACCTCGGCGCCGGCGACCTGAGAGGCCAGGTCGGCAAGGCCCTTCGCCAGTTCGTGGCTGTGGGACACAAGTACAATCCCAACCAAATTCGACTCTCCCCGGCGGGGCTGAACGCACCCCGCGATCGCGTTTTCGACGACGGCTGTAGTCTACACTACCGACAGGAATTCAGCAATGCCGAATCAAGCGAAAGATCGCCGTTCCTCCATCCAGTCCATCGACCGCGCCACCGCGATCCTCAAAGCGCTCGCCAGCGGTCCTCGCCGGCTTGGTGTCAGCGAGCTCGCCGACCGGCTGGGGCTCGCCCGGCCCACGGTTCACGGGCTGCTCCAGACTTTGCAGTCGCACGGCTTCGTGGAACAGGACCGGCACTCTGACAAGTACCAGCTGGGCCCGGGCCTGCTGCAGCTCGGCTACTCGTACCTCGACCTGAACGAGCTACGGGCCAGGTCTATCCCTTATGCCGATCGTCTGGCCGCGCGGTCGAACGCGTCAGTAAGGGTGGGGGTCATGCACGGGTCGAGCGTCGTCGTCGTCCACCACGTGTTCCGGCCGGACGCGACGTTTGGCGTGCTCGAGGTTGGACTGCAGCTTCCGCTGCATGCAAGCTCGCTCGGCAAAGCGATCCTCGCGTTTTCGCCGGTCCAGGTCGTCGACGACCTGCTGTCCGAACCTTTACTCCGCCTGACCAAGCAGACCCTTGACGAGGTGGCCCTGCGCGGTGAGATGACGTCGATTCGCGACCAGGGCATCGCCACCGAGCGCGACGAAGCAGTCCTCGGCGAGTCGAGCGTCGCGGCGCCGATCTTCGACCACGGCGGCAGCGCTGTCGGGGCGATCGGGGTCGTCGATACCACAGAAGGCGTCTTTCCCAAGGGCCTGGCGAAGGGTCTGGCGACGGCGGTCGGCGAAGCCGCGCGGGGTATCTCGCGCGAGCTCGGGGCGCCCCGCTGGCCGCACGCCGTGGAAGCCTAGTCCGGCGACCAAACCCGCGACCCACGGATAATCCCCCGTTGTGACGCAGTGGTTGAATGGCCTGGTCGCCTCGTGGGGTCTGCTCGCCATCTTCGTCACGATGGCCGCGGAGAGCGCCGGCATCCCCATCTCGAGCGAGATCGTCGTGCCGCTTGGCGGCTACCTCGCATCCCAGGGCAGGCTCGCATCACAAAGCGCCGTAGTCGCCCTAATCCTGGTGGTGGCGGTTTCAAGCCTCGCCAATCTCGTCGGCTCTCTGATCGCCTTCTACTTCACCCGCCGTTACGGCGAGCGCGTGGTGCTGAGCCGCGCCGGTCGATTGCTGGGCTTGAGCCGAGGGCACCTCCGGTTGGCGAATCGGTTCTTCGGTCGCTTCGGGCTGTGGGCGGTGTTCCTGGGGCGTCTGTTGCCGGTGGTCCGCACATATATCTCGTTTCCAGCCGCGATCTCAAAGATGGGTTACGCGTGGTTCTCGTTGGCCACCATGGCCGGAGCAATCCCGTGGAATTTCGTGCTCGCTTACGCCGGGTTCAAGCTGGGCCAGCACTATGAGACGGTCTCGGCTACTCTCCACCCCTTTGTCATACCGATCGCCATCGGCATGGTGATCCTGCTCGGCGTCGCCTGGTGGTTCGGGCGCAAGCTCGGGGAAGACGAGGAAGCGGTGATTCGCGCGGAGTCCGCCCAAACCAAACGCTAACTGACCCCCTTCGCAAATCGAACCGCTGAGAAGTGCGAGATGTCCCGGTGCGTTCGTCCATCGCTGACGAGATCCGCTGCGATGTCGCCGATCACCGGTGAGAATTTGAATCCATGTCCCGAACAAGCGCTGATCACCACGATCCGCGAATCATCGGGACGGAGATCGATGACGAAGTGCCGGTCGGGAGAATTCGTGTACATGCAGACCGCCGTTCTCGTGACGTTCGCGCTGACGCCGCGCAAGTAAGATCGCCCGAATTCTCGAAGGGGTTCGAGGTCGGCATCGCCGACATCACGCCGGACGGCTTCGGGATCGGTCGTTTCTCCATCGTGATGACGCGCGATCTTCACCGACGCCCCGTCAAGTGTCGGGAAGCCATACATGTCTCCAAGTTCCGTGTGGTGGAAAAAAACCGGGAAGCGGTCGGGCGTGAGCCATTCCACGCCCTTCTCGACCTGGAACCAGGCGAGCACCTGGCGCTCGACGGTCAGCGGCAGCGCACTCAGATCGCCCGTCCATGGCCCGGCGGCGATGACTACCGCGTCGAATGTTTCACTCCGCGCGTCGGTGACCACCTCAACGCGGTCTGGTCTGCTGTTGACTGCATTGACCACGACTCCGCGCCGGATCTCGCCACCGAGCGCGACCAGGCGGTCGATCATCGCGGCCACTGCCGCCTCTGGCCGCAGGAAGCCGGCTTGTACGTCCAGGACAGCGACATCGCCGGCGGCGGGGACATGCGCCGGGTAGCGATGACGCAGCTCGGCGGCCTCGAGCAGACGGGCGTCGAGTCCGTGGGTGGTGGCGGCTGCGAGCGCGCCGGTGACCACCTCCGACGAGGGCTGACCGATCATCAGCGCACCCGTCAGCGTCAGAAGCTGTTCGCCCGAGGCTCGTTCAAGCTCGCGCCACAGGGGAAATGTCTCCAGCAGCAGCGGCACGTACCACGGACCCTCGAAGTAAGCAGTCCGCGTGATCCTCGACTCGCCGTGCGAAGAGCCGAGTGCGTGTGGAGGGGAGTGGCGGTCGAAACAGACGACGTTTGCCCCTCGCGCCGCGAGCCTCCATCCGGTCGCCGCGCCCATCGCGCCGCAGCCGACGACCGCAACCCGTAGAGACGCCAAGATCTACTCGGGCGAGATCCTGGCGATCGGCTGGCCGGGCTGCACCGCGTCGCCGACATCGAGGAGCAGCTGCTCGACCTTTCCCGTGACGGGCGACGGAATCTCGGCGTTGACTTTGTCCGTGTGCGCCTCCATCAGCGTCTCGCCCTCGGCCACGTGCTCGCCTTGTTTCTTGCTCCAGGCGCCGACAGTGATCTCCTCAGCGCCCTGCAGCTCCGGCATCAGAACGTCACGGAGTTTTGTGCTCACGTGCCTATTGTCCTACTGATCGGGTCAGGGCCCGTTTCCACCTCCCCTTCGGCGCGCTTCGCGCGCCACCCTTCCCGCAAAGCGGGGAAGCAACTATTTCGTTACGCCAGCGAGACGACTTCGAGTAGGTCTGGTTCCCAGTAATCCACCCGCCCCTCGGGCATGAACAGCACACTTTGCGGCCGCAGCGCTTCCACGAACTCCGGGTCGTGACTGACTATCACCATAGTGCCCGGCCACTCCGCCAGCGCGCGCGCAACGCCGGTGCGTGACGGCGGATCGAGGTTGTTGGTCGGTTCGTCGAGGAGCAGCAGGTTGTGCCGGCCGGCAACCAGCTGCGCCAGCGCCAGCTTTGTCTTCTCGCCGCCGGACAGCGTCCCAGCGTCCTGCCGTGCGATATCGCCCGTCAGGCTGAAGCTGCCCAACAACGAGCGGAGCACGCGCTCGTCTTCATCCGATTGCTCCCGCATGTGTGCCAGCACGGGTACGCCGGCCCGAATCCCTTCGTGCTCCTGCGCGTAATAGCCGAGCGAGACGCCGTGCCCGAGCTTGAGGCTGCCCGAGTTCGGCTCGGTTTGGCCGGCGAGGATGCGCAGCAAGCTCGTCTTGCCCGCCCCGTTCAGGCCCATGATCACGAGCCTCTGCCCGCGCTCGACCTCGAACGAAACATCGCGAAACACCAGAGGCCCGCCATAGCCCTTGCTGAGGCCGTTCGCGGTCAGGACAACTCGACCTGCGTGCGGCGGCTCCGGGAACCGGACCTTCATCGCCTTCCGCTCTCGCTTCGGCGCCTCAACCTTCTCCGCCTTCAGGCGATCGACGCGCTTGAAGATCGACTTCGCTGTCTTGGCACGTTTCGCCGTCTGGCGCCGCATGACCTCGGCCAGCACGCTCAGACGCTTGATCTCTGTCTCCTGCGTCTGCGCCAGTGACGTCAGGCGCTTCTCCTCGAGCTGTCTCGCCTTCTGGTACTGCGTGTACGTGCCGCGGTACTCGCGCATTCGCGCCGCGTCGAGGTGCAGCACGCGCGTAATCGAGGTGTCCAGCAGGTTCAGGTCGTGGCTGACGACGATGACTGCGCCGCGATAGTCGCGCAGGAAATCCATCAGCCATGACTTGGCGTCGCTGTCGAGGTGGTTGGTCGGCTCGTCGAGCATCAGCAGGTCGGCGTCGGCGAACAGCACCCGGGCCAGCTCGACCCGGCGGCGCTCGCCACCCGAGAGCACGCTGAGAGGAAGATCGATGCGATCCGGCCGCAACCCAAGGCCGGTCCCCATTTGCCGCGCGTCGGACTCGGACGAGTAGCCCCCGTCGAGGCGGTACTTCTCCTCAGCTTCGGAGAACTCGTCGACGACCTGGGGTGAGTGATCGTGCTCGAGCTTCTTGTGCAGCTCGGCCAGGCGAGCCGCCGCGCCATCGAGGCCGCGCCCCGAAAGGATGTGGGTGAGCGCCGTCTGCGACGCCTCGGCTCGCGGACGAGGGTTCTGAGGCACGTAGCCGAGCGTCCCTCGCCGGAGGACGAGGCCGGCGGCAGGATCGTTTTCGCCCGCCAGGACCTTCAGCAGGCTCGTCTTGCCGGCGCCGTTACGGCCGACCAACCCGACCTTGTCTCCTGGCGCCACGTTGAAGCTCGCGTCGGACAGCACCCGGCGCGCGGCCACGTCGATGGCGAGATTCCTGACCTGCAGCACGCTGGCAGATGTTACGTGCCGCGACATCCAGCGTTTGGTCAGACAGTTCGGATCTCAAATAAACAGGAGGCCGTCGAATGAAGAAAGTCGTCGCAATCATCGCGATCCTCGTAGCGGCAGCCGCATGCGGCGGCGCCACCGGTTCAGAGGGACCTTCGCCCACTCGAGCAATCAGCGCGCAGCAATCGAACGGCACAGCCCCAGGAGCGCCGACCAAGATCAGCGGGCAGCCCGGCGCCGTCAACCCAGGCAACCCGGTGAGCGACAGCGCCGTGCCCCCACTTCCTGGGCCACCGGTCATCCGTCAGGCCCAGTTGGGCATCACAGTTAACTCCGGGGCTTTCGACTCCAAGCTCACCGAAGTGCGCACGATCGTCGAGGTGGCTGGCGGATACATCGCCGGCACTGACGCCCAGGTTCCGCCGAGCGACAGCCAAATCCGCACCGGCGTCATCAACTTCATGGTCCCGGCGGCCCAATTCGACAGCGTCCTTGACCAGCTGGCCAAGGTCGGAAAGCTCCAGAACGAGCACATCACCGGCGTCGAGGTAGGCAGCCAGTATGTCGACCTGCGAGCTCGACTCGCGAACGCAGAAGCGCAGCGCAACGCGATGCTGACGCTGCTCGCGCAAGCGAAAACGATCTCAGACATCATCGCGGTGCAGAACCAGATCGGACAGATAACCGTCCAGATCGAGCAGCTGAAAGGCCAGATCAAATACCTGGACGACAACACCTCATACAGCTCTGTGAGCGTCAAGCTGACAGAAGCCGCGGCGCCCGCCCAGGCCGCGTCGAGCGACAGCTGGGGCTTTGCTACGGCGCTGAGCAATGCCGAGCACAACTTTGTGACGACCATCAACTACGCGGTCACGGCACTCGGCGCCGTGGGCCCATTCCTAGTCCTGCTGGGGCTTGGATATCTCCTTTGGCGGCGGCGTGGCTCAATGCTTCCGCGACGCGTCTAGACACACCCACACACATAGGAAGAGGGTCGGGGCCTACCCCCCGGCCCTCTTTCTCGTTTCATTCGTTAGTCCGGCTGATATCCACCGCTGCTCCAGTAACCTGCAGCGGTAATGCCGAGAGCGTGAGCACCGGTCGCCCACCTGACGAGCAATCGGTCGGATCGGATGAGGCGGGGGAAGTGCTCCAGCTCCCGATGGCGCCACGCGCCACTGACATCGCGCTGAACGAGCTCGAGCTGGTGTACGCCTTCATCTACGCGCGGGTAGGCAACCGCGCCGACGCCGAGGACCTGACTCAGCAGGTGGCGATGAAGGCGATTCCACGGCTGCGTGAGGGAGCTCCGGCGAGCGCCATCCGTGGTTATCTATTCGCCACCGCGCGATCGGTGCTCGGCGGCTTCTGGAGCACGCGGCTTGGCCTTTCCGAAGCCGAGCTCCACGAGGACCTTGCCATGGCGGTCCCGCCGGCCCCGCCGTCCGAAGAGCGCGCCGACACCGTCCAGCGAATCCTGGGTCAGCTGTCGGACAACTACCGCCGCGTGCTCGAGCTCCGTTTCCTGCACGGGTATTCACTCAAAGAAGTTGCCGCGGAGATGAACTCGACCGTCGGAGCCGTCAAGGTGATGCAGCTCCGCGCCCTCCGAGCGGCAGCCAAGGTCAAAGAAGAAACAACATGAACAAGCCTGAAATCCGAGTCGACAAGATAGTGTCCGACCTTCTGCGGGGTCGCCGTCTGCGGCTGCGCGGGGGAGACGCCGAAGAGAAGGCGGCGATCACCGCCGCCGCCCGCCTGGTCGCGGCCCGGCAGGGTTCGCAGCGCATGAATCCGGCCTTCCGCAAGCGCCTGGAGAGCTCCCTCGAAGCGGCGCCTCAAGAGCCGTGGCTGACGCGACGGGCGGCGCTCGTGGCGGGATTTGGCCTGGCGGCCGGCGTCGTCACGGGCGGGCTGATCGGGAGGGCGATGGAGCCGGACTCTCAACTCAAGCCTGGTCCGCCCGGGCGTCTCGGAGGCGAGTTGATCAATCCGAAACCCGGGCGCTGGACCGACGTCGCCGCCCTGGCCGACCTTGTCGAGGGGCAGGGCAAACGGGTCACCGCCGGCGGCGTCGGTGCGTATCTTTTTCGCCGCGGCGACTCGGTCAATGCCGTTTCCTCCATCTGCTCGCACCTGCCCTGCGAGCTGTCGTGGAGCAGTGGCGCCGGCATGCTGAACTGCTCTTGCCATCCAGTCTCGTTCACGCCGGAGGGCGAATCTACGAACGACAAATATCCGCTTCCGGCGCTGAACGCGGTCCAGGTGAGAGTCACTGCTGCCGGCAGGGTCGAGGTGCTCGGAACTGCCTGAGATGAAGGTCAGCACACACAGGTCCAGGCAGCTAGCGCTCGATCGGTGCCTCCATGTGCTCGAAGAGGCCCAGATGAGGGGACAGGCGCGTATCGACGGACCGCTCGGATCGTCGCTGCGCCGCCATCTCGAGAGTGCTGGTGTGATCGCCGAACACCGCCTCGAAGGCCGGCGCGTCGATCGCGTCCTGGATGACATCTTCACGCTGCAGGCCCAACTGCTCGGTCAATCATCTGAGGACAGCCGGCACGGCCCCGACTGCTGACCTCGAGGTCACACCATCGAGCGCGGTTATCATTGGCTGCCGTTGTGACAACTTCCTTCAGCGAGTCCCCGTCGTTCCTGCTCACTTCTGAATCGGTCACAGAAGGGCATCCGGACAAGATCTGCGACCAGGTCTCCGACGCCGTTCTCGACGGAATGCTCGGCCAGGATCCCCACGCTCGCGTCGCGTGCGAAACGGCGATCACAAAGGGCCTGTGCGTGGTGATCGGCGAGGTGACAACTCACGCGGAGCTGGACATCCAGCGCACCATCCGAGAGACCATCCGCGGCATCGGGTACAACAACGAGGAGATCGGCTTCGACGCCGATCACGCTTTGATCCAGGTCTATCTGAAGGAGCAATCCCCTGACATAGCAGCCGGAGTCGACCACTCGCTCGAGGAGCGCGAAGGCAGTCATGCCGACGATCCATTCGAGCTTCAGGGCGCCGGCGACCAGGGCATGATGATCGGCTTCGCGTGCCGCGAGACCCCGGAGCTCATGCCGCTCACCATCGCGCTTGCGCACCGGCTGGCGAAACGGCTGGCTCAGACCCGCAAGGATGGCTCGCTCCCCTTCCTGCGCCCCGATGGCAAGACTCAGGTGACAGTCGAGTACGAACGGGGACGTCCGAAGCGAATCGAAACCATCGTGGTCTCCACCCACCACTCTGCCTCGGTGACGCAGAAGGACCTCGCAGAGGGGGTGCGCGCACTGGTCATCGACCCGATCCTCAAGGACATGGTCGTCGACAACAAGACCAAGATCCTGGTCAACCCGAGCGGTCATTTCTTGCTCGGCGGCCCTGCCGCCGACGCCGGCCTCACCGGCCGCAAGATCATCGTCGACACGTACGGTGGCATTGCGCGGCACGGTGGTGGCGCCTTCAGCGGAAAGGATCCGAGCAAGGTCGACCGCTCCGCCGCTTACGCCGCCCGGCACGTGGCCAAGAATCTCGTGGCGGCCGGACTGGCCGACCGGTGCGAGGTGCAGGTTTCCTACGCCATCGGGCGGGCGCATCCCACATCGATCGCTGTCGAGACATTCGGCACCAGCACGGTCTCGGAGGCCGAGCTGCTCGAGCTGACGCGGCGCCATTTCGACCTCCGTCCGGGGGCGATCATCGCGAATATGAACTTGCTGCGGCCGATCTACCGCCCGACAGCCGCATATGGACACTTCGGTCGCGATGACCTCGGGGTGCCCTGGGAGCTGACAGATCGTGTCGAGGCTCTGCGTGCTGATGCGTCTGTCGCGACCAGAACGGCGAGTTAGCACGAACCCGACCAGGCGGTGACCGAACCCCTTACCCGTCTGCGTGTCCAGGACACGATGACCCAGCGGAAGGTTCGCATCGCGCCCCGGACCAAAGAGGAGGGTCGCAAGCCACTCAGCCTCTATGTCTGCGGCGTGACGCCATACGACACCGGACATATGGGGCACGCCTTCACGTTCTCGATGTTCGACGTCCTCGTCAGATTCGTCGAGTCAGGCGGCCTCCGGGTGAGGTATGTGCAGAACGTGACGGACATCGACGACCCGCTCTTTGAGCGTGCGCGTCGCGACAACGTCGACTGGCGAGTCCTTGCGGACCGCGAAACTGGCGTTCACATCCGGGACATGACCGTGCTCGGGTGGCGGCCGCCAGACGTAATGCCGCGTGTGTCGGAAGAGATCCCGCGCATCAAGGCTGCCGCCACGCGTCTTCACTCAGCGGGATATGCGTACCGAACCGACGCCCTTTACTTCGACGTGAGCCGCTACCGCAGCTACGGCCGTCTCTCGCATCTCACGCGAAGAGCCATGCTGCGCAAGCTCCGGGCCGAAGGGCTGCTCGGAAAGGTGGGGCCTGACGCCAAGCAAGACCCACTCGACTTCCCGCTGTGGCGCAGCTCAGCTCCGGACGAGCCGGCGTGGCCCTCGAAGTTCGGGCCAGGGCGGCCCGGATGGCACATCGAATGCTCGGCGATGGCGATGCGATACCTCGGCCAGCAGATCGACATTCACGGGGGTGGGCGAGACCTCGCTTTCAGTCACCACGAGTCGGAGCGGGCTCAATCCGAATCGCTGACGGGGAAGGCTCCGTTCGCGCGGGCGTGGATGCACACGGGGATGGTCCGCTACGAGGGCAAGAAGATGAGCAAGTCGCTCGGCAACCTGGTGACTGTCAGTCAGGCGCTGCAGCGCGCGCCGGCGGCAGCGATCCGCCTGTACCTGATCTCCCACGCTTACCGGCGGGACTGGGACTTCAACTGGCCGGGCCTGGCCAAGGCGGCGCGCCTGATCGAGCGCGCTCGGGCGGTGCTCAAAGATCCGGATGGTGAAGCCTCGCACGCGCTCATCAAAGAGTTCAACGCAGCGCTGGCCGACGACCTCGACACGCCCCGCGCGGTGCGGGCGTTGCGCGCGGCGATCCGTCAAAAAGACGCCGCGGCGGTGCAGTGGATGCTGAGCATCCTGGTCGGGACCGCGTCTCTGACCTGAGTTAGCCGACCTCGAGAGGCGCGCCGCAGTTCGGACATTCCATGCCGGCGTCGACCTGGACGAGCGTTTCGCACACCGGGCACAGGATGTCCGACGTCTTGGGCGTGTCCTCCTCGGCTTCGGCCATCATCTCGGCCGGTACCTGGCCGAGGTCGAAGGCGGGCGCGCCGCAGTTGAGGCAGACGTAGCCGGGCTGAGCTATCTGATGGTCCACGTACGTCCCGTCCGCCTCGAGCTCGACCTCGGCGAAGAGGGCGCGAAACAACTTGCCGCCGCAGCGGCGGGAGCAGGCAAGCAACATGCTGTCAGAGTACGGTAGGGCACGGCCAGCGACCGCTTCGCGCGTCATCCATTACGCATCTCTGGCGCCACACGTGCCGAATAGGGGCCGAGCAAGGGCACGTCTGACGTCACGCGTGCGGAATTAGAGCTGTCGCGCCTCTTAGGCGATGCGCCTGCGCAAGGTCGTCGCGCCCGCGAGAAGGACGAGGATGACAAACCCCAGCACGACGCCCACGTCCAACTGCAGCGAGCCCCACGTCAGGTCCGCGCCCTTGACCATCACGTCGCGCAGGCCGTTGACCGCGTAGGTGAGAGGCAGGACGTTCGACAGAAGCTGCAGCGGCTTCGGCTCCGTGGAGACGGGGAAGAGGATCCCGGAGAGCAGAAGCTGCGGGACGACCACCAGTGGAATGAACTGGACCGCCTGGAACTCCGTCCGCGCGAACATGCTTAGGAAGATGCCCAGGTTGACGGCGGCGATGGCCATCAACGCTTCGATGCCGAAGATCAGCGCGACGTTGCCGGCGTTGTGAACCTTGAGCACCGCCAGCGCAAAGACGAGCACCTCCGCCGACTGCACCAGCGCCAGCACGGTGAACCCGAGCATGTAGCCGATCACGATCTCGCCACGCCTCAGGGGGCTTGCCATCAGTCGCTCGAGAGTGCCCTGTGTTCGCTCGTTCAGGAAGGAAACTATCGTGACGACGAACACGAGGAAGAACACGACGATGCCGATAAACGCAGCACCGAAGTAGTCGAGGGTGTCGAAGCCAGGGCCGCCGTAGAGATAGACGACCGTGGGCTGGACGTTAAACGTGCGGCCGGGGGCCTGCGCGATCGCCGATATCAACGCCTGCTGCAGAGCTTGTAGGACCGGCCCCGCGGTCCCTGGCTGAGATCCTTCGACGTGGACCTCTGGACCGATGACGCCTTGCTGGGCGCGCGCGCTGAAGTCACTGGGAAAAACGATGTAAGCGACGAGCGTGCCGTCTTTCAACTTGGCATCGCCGGCCGCGGCCTGAATCACGCTCGTGGTGATCTTCTTCGAGGTTGCGAGGGCGCTCGCCACTGTCGCGCCCAGCGGTCCCTGGTCCTCATTGGCGATCCCCACGGCCGGCGAAGACGTCGAGCCACGGATCAGGTAGCCGAGCAGAGAGAGGATGACGATGGGGGCGACGAACAGGAGCGCAAGCGTTCTGCGGTCGCGCCGAAACCCTTGGAGCAGCCGCCGAGTGATGGCGCCGATGCGGTGCCCGCTCATGACTCTGCCCTCCCCGCCAGCCGCAGGAACGCTTCCTCGAGGTTGGGCGTGCCTGCCTGCGCGCGTACTTCGTCGGGGCTCCCCTCGGCCAGGAGCTTTCCGTACTGAACCAGGCCGAGGCGCTGACAGCGCTCGGCCTCGTCCATCACGTGGCTCGACACGATGATGGTCGTGCCGGCCGCCGCCATCCGCCGAAATTCCTCCCAGAACTGGACGCGCAGCTGGGGATCGACGCCCACTGTCGGTTCGTCGAGCAGCAGCAGCTGCGGCTTGTGCACAAGAGCGCATGCGAGGGAACACCGCTGGCGCATGCCGCCGCTCAATGTCGCGACAACCGACTTCCTCCGCTGGTCGAGCTCGACCAGCTTGAGTGCATCGTCGACTCCGCCCTCGGCACCGTTGATCGCGGCGAAGAACAGCACGTTCTCCTCGACGGACAGACCGGGATACAGCGCCGCTTGCTGCGTCATGTAACCGATCTGCCGGAGGACATCCACATTCGGTATGCGCTCGCCCAGCACCGTGACGGTGCCGCCGCTCGGTGCGATCAGGCCAACGATCGCTCGGATGAGCGTCGTCTTGCCGGCCCCGTTCGGTCCGAGCAGGCCGTAGATCTCGCCCTGCTTCACGCGGAGGGTGACACCGTCGAGCGCTTTGACCCCTCCGAAAGATTTGGAGACGTTCTCCACGTCGACCGCGAACGACTCACTCACGATTTCCCTCCTCCGGTGTCATGGCGCGCAGCCAGTTTTCGGCCAGCTCGGTAACCGCCTGCTCCCCATCCATACGCAGGCCCAGCATTTGCTCGGCAAGGGATCTCGTGAGGAGATGGAACATGATCGGACCCACAAACGACTGCAGTGCCAGCACCGGGTGCATCGGGCGTAGGTGGCCCGCCTGCATGTGCTCCATCACGTAGAGCGCGAACGAACCAACCACGGTGCGGAGCGCATCCTGCGCAGCCTCGACCGCGTCTGGCGCAAGTGAGCTGATCTCAAAGAAGATCGCCCTCAGAATGCCGACGCGGCTCTCGCCATCGCTGTAGAAGGTGCGGTATACGGTCCGCGCTATCTCCGGCATCAAGACGTCGGGCGCTTCGTCGCGCCTGGTCTCGAGCAGGTGGCTGACAGGGTCCAGCGGCGAGTACTCATGGACCAGGCTGGAGAACAGCGCCGCCTTGCCGGGAAAGAGGCGGTACAGCGTGGCTCGGGAGACGTCAGCCTGAGTCGCCAGGTCGTCCATCGATAGAGCTTTTAAGCCGTGCGCGCCCACAAGCTTCAGGGCCACATCGAGGATGCGCTCGCGCGCGCCGGGCTCCGGTTCAAGGTCTAGCGCCTCCAGCAGCGCCTCGCGCGTTTCAAAAGCGCGATAGAACGTCGCTCGCGAAACGCCTGCCGCCGCAGCGAGCTGGGCCACTGTCGGGCTACCTCCCTTGGCGAGCAGGTCTCGGGCTTTGCCGAGAATCCTTTCCCTGGTCGCGACCACCTGATACGAGATTAGACTAGACGTCTCACCGTGTCAAGTGTGGCGGACCATCCCGTCACCCGATCCAGATGGACCGCAACGACAGGACCAGCAGGTCTTTCGCGCCGGTGCTGTACGTATTTGTCTGCTAACAGATCGATGGCGCGTTCTGCCTCCGCGCTTTCCGTGACCACGCGCGCGGTGCCGTCGGCGCGAACCCACCAGAGCTTTGTCCAGTCGTTCTCGTAGCGGTCGACGAGAACCGAGACCGCGGGATTGGCGGCGATGTTTTTCAGGCGCTTGAGGTCTGTCGTCTTTTTTGGTTTCGCGTCCACCGCGAAATAGAGAGTGTTTCCATCCAGGGCAAAAACGATGGGCACGATGTGAGGCCGTCCCTGCGCATCGGACGTCGCAAGGCAAGCGACCTTCGAGTTGCCAAGCCTCTGCATCGCATCGGCGCGCTCCACCCTGTTAAGTGTGGACGCTGCCCCATTTCGGGCTATCGTTGAACGGTGCAAAGGCTCCGCACGTACACCGTCGAGGAGGCGAATAGCGAACTACCTCGCGTACGGAGAATCGTCGCGCAGATCGCGGAGCTTTCAGCTATGTTGCCCGAGCTCGAGGATCAGGCTCGCATCGCCGAGTACGAATCAAAGCGGCCGGCGGCCGGCACCGAGGATCGTGAGCGTTCCCAGCAAGGGCGCGATGCGGTCAGCGGCGCAGAGCTCGAGCTGCTCAAAGCGGTCGCGAGTTTGAACGGGATGGGCATCCAGCTCAAAGGCCCCCTCGAGGGACTGATCGACTTTCCTTCCTACCGCGGGGGCGAGCTCGTCGAGCTGTGCTGGAAGCTTGGCGAGGAACGCGTCGAGTACTGGCACCATGTTGGCGAAGGCTTCGCCGGTCGAAAGAAGCTTTAGGCCTCCGGCACCTTATTAGGCACAGGTCCCTTCACCGCTTCGAACACAGACTTCGCGATGCCCGTAGCGTCGAGCCCGTGCTCTTTGAGGATGTCCGAAGCCCGGCCCTGCGGCAAGAACTGATCGGGCAGCGCGAGCATCCTCACCCGCCCGGCCAGTCCGTGCGGGGCCAGCGCTTCGAGCACGGCGCCGCCAAAACCTCCGGTGCCGACGTTGTCCTCCACGGTGATGACCACCGGATGAGTGCGCGCCCAATCGGTGATACGTGGGTCGACCGGCTTCACCCATCGCGCATTGACGACGGCGCAGGAGACGCCTTGCATCTCCAGCCGCTCCGCCGCTTCCCTGGCCACCTCGACCATGCGGCCGACAGCGAAGATGACCGCGTCATCACCCTTGCGGAGCTCTTCCCAACGGCCGACCGGCAGGGGCTCCACCGGCAGGTCAGGCGTCGCCGGCACCGGGCCCTTCGGGTAGCGGATCGCCACAGGGCCATCGGTGGCAAGCGCCGTTTCGAGGAGCGCGCACAGCTCGGTCGCGTCGGCCGGTGCCGCGATCTTCAGGTTGGGGATCATCCGCAAGTAGGACAGATCGAAGATTCCGTGGTGCGATGAGCCGTCGGGACCCGTTACACCGGCGCGATCGATCACGAAGACCACCGGCAGCTTGTGCATCGCGACGTCCATGAGCGTCTGGTCGAAAGCGCGAGCGAGAAAAGTCGAGTAGATGCAGACCACCGGGTGCATGCCGGCCATGGCGAGCCCCGCGGCGAACGTGACCGCGTGCTGCTCGCAGATGCCGACGTCGAAGAATCGATCCGGGAATTCTTTGGCGAAGTTCAAAAGACCGGTTGACGACGCCATAGCCGCGGTGATCGCGCAAACCTCCGGGCGCCTCGCCGCAGCCGTCATCAAAGCTTCACCGAAGACATCCGTGTAGGTCACTTCCGTTGAGCGTGGACGTCCGGTCAGTGGATCAAACGCCGACACCCCGTGCAGCTTGTCGACCTCATCCTCGACGGCCGGGCCGTACCCATGACCTTTTTCTGTGACGACGTGGACCACTACAGGTTCGTTCAGCTTCTTCGCGCGAGACAGCATCACCTCGAGTGCCGGCTCATCGTGCCCATCGACGATCCCCGCGTACTTGATGCCGAGACTCTCGAAGATCGTCGACGGCTGAAGGAGCTGCTTCAGACCTTCCTTGACGCGATACGCCGCCTGGTCGGCGGTGGAGCCGACGAGTGGAAGGTCGCGGAGCAATCGCGAGATGTCGTCCTTGATGCGCTCGTAACGCGGGTCGACTCGCAGCTGTGACAGGTGCCGCGCAAGACCACCGACTGTCGGCGCGTACGAGCGGCCGTTGTCGTTGATCACGATCACAAGATTCGGCGGCTGCAGGTGGGCGATCTGGTTGAGTGCCTCGTAAGCCATGCCGCCTGTCAGAGCGCCGTCGCCGATGATCGCGACCACGTGGCCGCCGATTCGCTTGCGCAGGCGCGCTTCTGCGATGCCCAGCGCATAGCTGAGCGAGGTCGAAGCGTGGCTGTTCTCCACGAGATCGTGAGTGGACTCCTGGCGCGAGGGATAGCCGGACAGGCCGCCGGCCTGCCGCAACTTCGCAAAGTCCTTCGACCTGCCGGTCACGATCTTGTGGACGTACGCCTGATGACCCGTGTCCCAGACGATCGCGTCCTTTGGGCTGTCGAACACCCTGTGCAGGGCGAACGTGAGCTCAACGACACCGAGGTTCGGCGACAGGTGACCTCCGGTCTTCGAAGTCTGCTCGACGAGGAAGGCGCGAACCTCCTGAGCCAGCTCTATAAGACGTGGCTGGTCAAGCGCGCGAAGGTCGGCGGGCGAGTTGATCGCCTCCAGGATGCCCAACGGTTGCTTAACGCTCCGCGCCCGACATGAGTTCCGCCAGCGCGATGCACAGTCGGGTCCCGGCCCCACTCGGGCCACGGAGCACAGTCGTCAGCTCGGCGTTCGTGTTCCAGCTCGACGAGGCGATGTCCAGGTGCGTCCATGGCTTTCCACCGGCGAACTCGCCGATGAACATGCCGCCGAGAATGGTCCCCGCCTCGCCGTACTCGGCGTTGCGCAGGTCCGCAATCTGGCTGCGCAGCAGGACACGGTAGTCCGCATAGATCGGCAAGCGCCAGACCCGGTCTCCGGCCTCCGCGGCCGCCTTTTCGACCAGGGCCCAGAAGGTGTCGTCGTTGCTGACGGCCGCCGACGCTGCGTGCCCGATCGCGATCTTGGCCGCGCCGGTCAATGTCGCCAGGTCGAGGATGTGGGTCGCGCCATTGCGCAGCGCGTGCGTCAGCGCGTCGGCGAGGACTAGCCGTCCTTCGGCGTCGGTGTTGACGATCTCGACGGTCTTGCCGTCCGCGCTGACCTGCACGTCGCCTGGCCGCTGCGCCGATGGTCCGGGCATATTCTCGGTTGCGGCAATGACCGCCATTACATCAAGCGGCACCTTTCGCGCGGCGATGACGTCGATGGCCGAAAGCACCGCCGCGGCGCCCGCCATGTCGGACTTCATCATGCTCATGCTTTCCGCGGGCTTGATCGAGATGCCGCCCGAATCGAACGTGACGCCCTTGCCGACCAGGGCCAGCACGGATGCTGCGTTGTGGGCAGCGCCGCCAGCACGGCCGCCGCGATGGCGTAACCGGATGAGGCGCGGCGGCCTGGCCGAGCCCGACGCAACACCGAGGAGCAAGTTGTAGCCTCCGGTTCGCAGCTCCGCCGGCCCAAGCACCTCGATCTCGAGCCCGTGCCGCTGCGCGATCCGCGTCGCCTCCTCGGCAAGCGCTTCAGGTGTCAGCTCGTTCGGCGGCGCGTTCTGCCATTCCCGCGTCCGGTTGGTGGCCTCACCGTTCTCCTGCGCGGCGACGACTTCGTGCTCGCGGCCGAGCCCAAAGCCGGTCAGGACGAGCTCTTCGATTTCCCGCCGTTCCGGCTGCGGGCCGGTCTGCCGCGAGCGTCGCTCGAAGGTGCCCATGACGCAGCCTTCGATGACGGCTTTCAAGGTGTGCATGGCCAGGGGCGGGTCGGAACGGACCAGACCGATGCGCTTGTAGCCGTAGGTGCGTGAAGCGCGGATCAGCTCGTGGTGGGCCGAGCGCAGCCGCTGGCCGTCGAGGTCGTTGATGGCTCCGACTCCGTACAAGATCACCCGGCGGGGTCCCGCCTTGCTGCCATGCGTCGGCACGGGGAGGACCTCGTGGATGCGGCCACGGAACTCGGCGCTGGCGATCATCTCGGAAAGCACGCCATCCAGGGCCTTGTCCAACTCGAGGCTGGCGCCCGACAGCCGCCGCCCCGTGGCGACCGCGACCGCAAGTGCGTCGACCGGGAGCTCGGCAGGCGGCGTCGCGACGAGGCTGATCTTCACGAAACGCTAAGCCTAGCGATCAGGCACGCCTCGAAGGTGCTCGGCGACCAGCTCCAGCACGTGGGCCACGCGAAGGTCGATGCGGCGGTGCCGCGCTGCCGCTTCGATGTGCATCAGGCAGCCAGGATTATCCGACGCGACCACCGTGCAGCCGGTCTTGGCGATAGCGTCCAGCTTCCACTGCGCCAGCCGCCCCGCGACTCGGGGCCAGTCGAGGCTGAACGTCCCGCCGAACCCGCAGCAGTTTGCGATGTCCGGGATGTCGACCACCTCGTAGCCGGCAAGCTCGAGGAGGCGGCGCGGCTCGCTCTTGAGACCCAGCTGGCGCAGGCTCTGGCAGGAATCGTGGTACGCGACCTTCAGGCTCATCCGATTCGCATCGACGAGTCCTGGGTTGCGGTCAAGGACGTCGAGGACGAACCGGGTGGAGTCGCGCATCCGCGAGCGAATGTCATCTTGGGCCGGCGCGCCCCAGTCTGCCGCGTCGATCGTGAATGCGCCAAAGCACGAGGCGGAGGGCGTGACGATCAACCCCTTGGAATCTCCAAGACTCTCGGCCAGGCTCGAGTGCAGGGCTGCCCCACCCTTGAAGTCGCCGGCGTTAGCCGCGATCAGACCGCAGCACCATTGACCCTTGGGAAAACCAACCTTGAAGCCGGCAGCGGTGGCGATCCGCTCCAGCGCCACCGCGGCGTGCGGCTGGACTCGGTCGACCATGCACGAGGCGAAGATCGTGAGCGGCTCACCGTCCACGTCGCTCGGGACGACCGTGTCGCGGTAAGGGACGCCGGCCAGCCTGGGCGTGCCCGGCACGAGCCCGCTGAAGGGGGCCCCCGCTCGCAGCACACGGTCGGCGAGCTCAGGCCCCTTCCACAGGCCAAGCAGCGCCTTCTTGCGCAGTGACTTGCGACCCTTCCTACGGTGCTCGAGGATCTGGCGCGGCAGCGGAATGTCAACAGGGCAGATCTCCTGGCACGCGTTGCACTGGGTGCACAGCGTGTTGGGCAGGTCGGCGGCCTCGAGGCCGTGATGGAACGGCGTGAGGACGAGCCCGATCGGGCCGTTGTAGATGTGGCCGAACTGGTGACCGCCGACGGCCATGAAGGGTGGACACGCGTTGGAACATGCTCCACAGCGAATGCAGGTGAGCGCGTCCTGAAACACAGGGTCCGCGCGCATCTCCTCACGGCCGTTGTCGAGGATCACGCAGTGCATCTCGCGCGGCCCGTGGACGCCGATGGTCAGCGACTGCTCGATGTCGGCTGAGCGCGAAGGGCCGGTGATCCAGTTCACGTAGCTGGTCATGACCTGGCCCGTCCCGCTTCGCGGCAGCATGCGCAGAACCGCCACTGCGTCATCCAGCGTCGCCACCAGCTTGTCGATTCCGAACAGCGCGATGTGTACGGGCGGCAGCGTCGTCGTGAGGTCGGCGTTGCCCTCGTTGGTGACAAGCACGATGGTCCCCGTCTCCGCGATCGCCATGTTGGCGCCGCTGATGCCTACCGCGGCGTCGATGAACTTCTGCCGCAGCGACTGTCGCGCGTGTTGCTGGATCGCCTCGACGGTGGGCTCTGTCCCGAAGACGTTGGCCGCGTCCTCCTTCGTCAGGTGAATCGCCGGCGCGATCAGGTGCGATGGATGCGTGTGGGTCAGCTGCACCATTCGCTCGCCCAGGTCGGTCTCGACCACCTCCATGCCAAGCGCCTCGAGGTAAGGGTTCAGCTCGATCTCCTCGCCGGCCATGGACTTGACCTTGGTCACCACCATGCGCCCGCCATCAGAACGCGAGCTTCCGGCGTTCCAGCAGATCTGCGCGATGATGTCGCGCGCCGCGGCCGCGTCCCTGGCGAAGTGGACCTTGCCGCCTACTGCCTCCAGCCGCTGCGTGAACTGCTCAACCAGCTCCGGCAACCGCTCGAGGTTGGCCCTTCGCCGAGCCTTCAAATCGGCGCGGCCCTTGGCGAAGTCGAAGCTCTCGAACGCCATGTCGCGTTTGGAGCGCAGCCCGGTCATGGCATGGACGAGGGCTTTCTGCAGGTCCGGGTCTTTCAGCGCCTTGTTGACCCGGCGCGAAAAATGGAGCCGGGATTCAGGCACGGATAGAGGGAGCTTCTTTCAACGCTTCGACAACACCCTCGGGAGTCGACACAGGCGCCAAGCATATGGTCCCGACGCACACAACAGCTTTCTGATCCCCGGCTGGATCGATCACTGCGTACGGATGCGCCAGCGCCGCGGCGCGGGCAAGGCCAGGGTTTTTCGTCGTCACCTTGATCGCATGGCGCGTCCGGTCGAGTGCCCTCGCGAACGCAGCCGCCATCAGGCCGTACTGCCGCGGCAGCGCCGCCACCGATTCGAGGGCGCGTCGTGCCTTTGCGAGGTGCGGAGCGTCGGGATCGCCGGCCAGGATGTCGAGCTCGAGGAGCGCCATCGCCGCGACCGAATTCTCGGCCAGCGGCTTGATCGGCTCCGCCAGGCGGCCCAGCGCTCCACTGGCGGCATGGTCGAAGTAGCCGCCAGAACGCGGATCGCCGTAACGCTCCTCGAGGTGCGCGGCAAGATCCAGCGCCGCGGGCATCCACTGGTCGCCGAGTCCAGCCTGGGCGGCGCGCAAGGCGGCCCAAAGGCTCCAGACCTGGTCGGTCAGCTGGGCGCCGACTCCCTCGGCGTGGCTCATGCCTTCGCCGCGCCGATACGCCACCTGGAAGAGGCGCTCGAGCAGCTTCTTCGCGTGTTCACGAAGCGCCGACCGGTCCCTGCGCCGGTCCGCCTCGAGGTAAGCGATGGCGAGGGCGGCGTTCCACGATGTGTACACGCGCTTGTCGACATATGGCGCCGGCGTTTGCGCCCGCTCCTCTCCGTCCATCGAGTAGTAATGCTCGTCGGCGTCCTGGCTGCCCGCATACAGGCCGGTCTTCGGGTCGCGAAGGATCCGGTCGAGGTAGCCGGTGGTAGTGTCGAGCGCCGAGTCCATTCCCGCCAGCGCAAGCGCGCTTATGAGACCAGAGTGGTCCTCCAGCATCTTCTCGAAATGCGGGACGCTCCAATCCTGGGTCGTCGAGTAGCGGAAGAAGCCGCCTTCGACGTGGTCGTAAGTTCCGCCGCTCGCCATCTTGGCGAGGGTATGGACGGCCATCTCATGCAGCTTTCGTTCGGACCGGAGCTGGGACTGTTCCAGCAGCAAGAGTATCGCGTCGGTTTGAGGGAACTTGGGCGCGTTGCCAAAGCCGCCGTACTCCGGATCGTAAGCGGCGATCGCGGACTCGAGGATCGAATCCACCATCGCGTCGTCAAGCGGCGCGGCGCTCCGGGCGAGGGCCGAGCTCGCGCGCTGGCGCGCCTCGAGGACCCTGGTTGCGATGTCGGTTTGATTGGTCCGGTAATAGCTGGCAACTTTGCTGAGCGCGTCGGCCATCTGATCAGGTGGCAGGTAGGTCGCGCCGGTAAGGATGTCGCCTGAAGAAGTCAGGAACGCGGTCGAGGGCCAGCCACCCATGTTGTAGCGCTGGTTGATGTCGGGCCGCACGTCGTTGTCCACCCGGACCGGCACGTACTCGCGGTTGATCAGGTCGATGATTCCCGGATGCGAATACGTCGTTTCGTCCATGACGTGGCACCAGTGGCACCAGACCGCTGAGATGGAAAGCAGGATGGGCCGGCTGGTCTGCTTGGCTTTTTCGAAGGCCGCCTCCGACCAGGGCTGCCAGTTGATCTCGGCCGCGCGGTTCGGCCGGGGTGAAAAGTGGAACTCCCGTCCGGCGTCTTCCACACGACAAGGTTACGCGGGTGAAACAATGTCCCTGTGATCTCGACCAGCGCGGTCGACGCATACATCGAGAAGAATTCGCAGCGGTTCGTCGACGAGCTCAAGGAGCTGTGCTCTTTCCCGAGCATCTCGAACCACGGCCGGGATGCGGTCGAGCCGGCGCGCGAGTGGATTGCCGATCGACTTTCTCGTTTCACGGACCGGGTCGAGACGCTGGACGCCGGCGGCATGCCCGCCCTGTACGCGGAAGTGCCGGGAGCCGGCCGGCGCAAGCTCCTTCTCTACCAGCACTACGACGTCCAGCCAGTGGATCCGATCGACCTGTGGACCTCGCCGCCTTTCGAGCCGCTGGAGAAGGATGGGCGGATCACCGCTCGCGGTGTTGCCGACGACAAGTCGGACGTGATGGCCCGAATCCATGCCCTCGAGACGTTGAAGGGCCTTGGCCCGCTGCCGGTGACGCTGCGCTTCCTGGTCGAAGGCGAAGAGGAGATCGGATCCAAGACCTTCGAGAAGATCGCCCACGACCACGCGAGCAAGCTCTCGGCCGACGGGTGTCTGTGGGAATCCGCCACCTCGTTTGACGACGCTGGAAGGCCGACGATCCAGTTCGGCTGTCGCGGGCTGCTGTACGTCCAGCTGCGCGTCAAGATGCTCGACTTCGACCAGCACTCCGGCTACGCGTCCATCTATCCGTCCGCCGCCATGTACATGGTCGGCGCTCTGGCGAGCTTGCGCGACCAGGAGATGAACATCCGGATCGACGGCTTTTACGACAAGGTGGTCAAGCCGACCGATGCCGACCGCCGGATGATGGCGAAGATCGACCCGGAGGTCGGCAGGCGCAAGAAGCTGGTCGGTTTCGAGCGCCTGGTGCGCGATCCCAAGCCGGGCGAGGTGATGGAGCAGATGCTGTTCACGCCGACCTGCAACATCGCCGGCGTCACCACGGGTTATCAGGGCACTGGCTCGAAGACGGTGCTGCCCGCCGAAGCGACCGCGAAGCTGGACTTCCGGCTCATCCCCAACCAGGATCCAGCCGACGTGCTGTCGCAGCTGCGCGAGCACCTCGACTCGCACGGTTTCGAGAAGGTGGAGATCGTCTGGAGCGACGGCGAGAAGCCCGCCCGCTCGGACCCGGATTCGGCGATTGGCAAGACGGTGATCGACTGCGTGCGAGAGCTTCATGGCGAGCCGGTGCTGTGGCCGTTCATGCACGCCACCGGGCCGATGCACCCTGTCGTCGCCGACCTGGGCATCCCGACTGTGCTCCCGGTGGGCGTCGGCCGCCCAGGCGACCGCGTTCACGCGCCCAACGAGAACATCTACTCCGCGGACTACATCAACACGGTGCGTCTGATGTGCCGGGTTTGGGAACGGTTCGGAGAGGGTTAGGCAATGGAAAAGCTCACCGACAAGCTCTTCACTGTCAAGTACAACGAGGACACCGGGCGCCCCCACATCGAGATCGTCAACCAGACTGTCTGCGCCACCAAGTGCATCGGCAAGTACTGCACCCACTTCTGCCCCGCCGGGGTATATGAGTGGAATGAGGAGCAGAAGAAGACCCTGGTCAGCTCGGGAAACTGCATCGAATGCGGCGCGTGCTCGATCGGCTGCCCGTTCGACAACATCGACTGCCACACCCCGCGAGGCGGCTTCGGCGCCCAGTTCAAGTTCGGGTAGGGCGGCGGAATACGGACCCCGTCTGGCCCAATTCAACGTAGTGCAGTGAGCGATCACGATGTCGTCATAGTCGGAGGTGGCCCCGCCGGGCTGGCGGCTGCCCTGTACACCGCCAGGATGGACCTGAAGACGGTCGTGGTCGACCGGGGCCCGCTAGGCGGGCAGCTTCTGAACACCGAGCTGATCGAGGACTACCCCGGCTTTGAGTCCATCCTGGGCTCGGAGCTCGCCACCAAGATGGGCGAGCACGCCCGCAAGTTCGGCGTCGAAGTCCGCGAGTTCGAGCCGGTCAAGGAGATCGACGTCCAGGGCAAGACCAGGGTGGTGCGCCTGGAGTCCGGCGAGGAGCTGCGCGCCCCAGCGCTGATCATGGCGGCGGGCGGTCTGCCGCGCTACCTGGAGGTTCCCGGTGAGAAGGAGTTCTGGGGTCGCGGCGTGAGCTACTGCGCGGTCTGCGATGGCGCGTTCTTCAAGGGCGAGGAGCTGGCGGTGATCGGCGGCGGGGACGCGGCCGTGGAAGAGGGTGAATTTCTCACCCGCTACGCGTCAAAGGTCTACATCATTCACCGCCGGAGCCAGCTGCGGGCGCAGCCGATCCTGATCGATCGGGCGAAGGCGAATCCGAAGATCGAGTTCATCTTCGACGCGCAGGTGAAGGAGATCAAGGGCGACAGCAAGGTGCACGTCGTGCGCTACGAGCAGAGCGGCGCTATCAAGGAGCTTTCCGTGGGGGGCGTCTTCATCTTCATCGGTTTCGTGCCCAACTCGGGTCTTTTCAAGGTGCACGTAAATCACGACGACGCCGGCTACATCGTCACCGACCGCAACATGCAGACCTCGGTGGAGGGCGTGTGGGCTGTCGGCGACGTTCGCTCGCAGCTGACCAAGCAGATCTCGACGGCCGTCGGTGACGGCACCACCGCGGCGGTGGCCGCCTCGATGTACGTCACATCGCTAAAGGACGCCGCCCGGACCTGAGGCTCGGCCGCTAAGGCGTTACGTCGATCCAGACCAGGCCCGGAGGCAAGGTCAGCACCTGGCCGCCGTCGAGCGTGAACGAGAGCGGTCCATGGGCGTCGGTCGACGTCCAGAAACCTGCGTACTGCATGCCCTTGTAGAAGATGTCGACCCTGCCACTCGAGTCGAGGTCGTAGTCATGGATGTGCGCTCCATGCCCGTCGCCAACGTTGAGGAGCTGCTGTTTCGTATGCAGGATGATGAGCATCTCGATGCGCAGCGGTTTGCCGAGGCTTGCATCCGAGTAGGGGTGCGTCTCCTCGGTTTTCTGATACGTGCCCATGACCGCGTCGTATTTGTAGACGGAGTTGTGCTCGTCGACGTTGATCGACGCGACTGAATTCCCGACGGGCATTACAGGTCGGGTTTTGGGGATCGTGTAAGCCGGGATCCAGGAGAAGAAGTTGTCCTCCGCGGCCTTGACCGCCGGACCTCTGATCATCAGGTTGTCAGGTGCGTACCGCGGTGGCCCGGCGCGGAACTGGTATCCGATGGTGTCGAAGAACTGCGGCGTCGGATCCGACGCTGCTCGGTCGCGCGTCGCCTGCGACTCGCCGGACTGAAACAGCAGTCCTTTGTAGTGGCGGCCGAGCTTGAGCGAGATGAAACGGGCTGAGCGCATCGGGCCGATGAGATCGGGCGCGTTGTCATAGATCGCTGTCAGGCGGGTGATGCCGCCTTCAGCGACGTACTCGTAGATGATGTCCGCCGCCTGCAGGCCGCTCTGGTCACGCGCGAACTCGTCATTCGGGATCTGAATCAGCGCTGGGTATTTCAGCGGAGTCACATGCTCGCGGTCGTGGTAGTAGATGCCGCTCTTGAAGGTGAAAGCGCCGGGGACGGCGTGGCCCGTCTGGTCGTGCCCGCCTGGCGCAAGCTGAATCTGCAGCGGTCCGGACGGGATTCCAGTGGTCGAAAAGGTGGCGCTCTTGTTGTCGGTTGCCCATTTGAGGTCGATGGGCTGAGTCCCGAGGGTCACCTTGATGGTCGGCGGATCCATGGTGTCGTTGAAGTTGAGCCGCAACGTTGCTCCCGGGTCGATCTCGGTGCCGTCGGCCAGTGGAGGGTCTGAGGCTCCGGGTCCGGTGATCGAAACGACCCGCGGCACGATGAGCGTCGTGAAGCTCCACGTGCTGCCCTGAACCTTGTGATGGCCGGCGTCGAAGATCGGCTTCATCGTCAGCGTGTAGGTGGTGAGCTCATTCAGTCGCTTCGAGGGCGCCCACGCGTACTGCGTCTGGCCGGAGATTGCGGTGATCGCGCCGTCAGTGGCCGGGCTGATCGAAAAGGCAGCCTCCACGGCGGATTGAGCGACGGGACGGTTGAAGCTGAGAAGAACGCGACCATCGGCCGGCACGTCCTTCTGACCGTCCTTGAAGTTAGTCGTGAATTTCGTAGGCAGCGTGTTGTCGTAAGCGAGATACGCGCCAACGCCGACAAGGACCACGATGGCTGCAAGGCCCGCGGCGATCCAGCCGCGACGCGAAAAACGAAATCCGCGGCGCGAGCGTCGCCTGTAGTGCGGCGGGGCCGCCGGAGCTTCATCCGGCTCGATCTGTGGGAGCAACGTGGACATGGACAACGAACCGCGGGGATTATCTCAGAAGCCGCCGCTCTCCTTATTTTTCGGCTTCGCCGCTGATCCCATCGCGCGCAGATACGGAAATGTGTAAATGCCGGTCGCGTGCCCGCTGTCGAACGCGATCTGCACCGCATATTGACCGACGAGGGTTACGTCCTTGATGCGCAGCTCGTCGGGGCTCAACGTCTTTAGCCTCGCGAGCCGCCCGGGTGCGCCGCCCTCACCGCGACATTCAGCGCACGGACACGCCCATCGCAGCTGCTCACCGGAGTAAGTGCTTCGCTTTCCGTCCTCCCAGGCAATTTCCATCACCTGGCGTGCACGGTCGACGTCGACGTTGACTGGAAACGGATCTGGATCTTGCAGCGGTGTGCGCCTAGTGGACGTTGATGACCGGCAGCTGTCGAAACGATTGGATCGACGTGCGGGCAGCAACCTGTGAGGCGATGTGCACGAATGCCTTCGCGCCGGCGGAGTCGGGCCGCGAGATGACCACCGGGGTTCCCTTGTCCGCGTCGGCGCGGATGTCGTCCTCGAGAGGGACCGCGCCAAGGAACGGAACGCCGAGTCGTTTTGCGGCTGCCTCGGCTCCGCCGTGGCCGAAGATCTCGTGTCGGTGCCCGCACTCCGAGCAGATGTACCAGCTCATGTTCTCGATGAGCCCTAGCGGTGGGACGTTCAGCTTCCGGAACATCTGCAGCGCCTTGACCGCGATGTCCGTGGCGACGTCTTGGGGTGTGCAGACGATGGCAACACCAGTCAGTGGAACTGCCTGAGCCAGCGTCAGCGAGGCGTCGCCTGTGCCGGGGGGCAAGTCGATCACCAGGTAGTCGAGATTGCCCCAATCGACCTGGACCATCATCGCCTCGATCGCCTTGCCGACCATCGGGCCGCGATAGATGGTGGGTTGCTCGCCGGGATAGATGTGGCCGAAGGACATCAGCTTCAGTCCATGAGCTTCGATGGGCTGAAGCCGGCCGTTGACCTGTTCAGGCACAGACCTGGAGCCGGTCATGGCGGGCACGGAAGGTCCGTAGATGTCCGCGTCCAGCAGGCCGACCTCGGCACCGCTCCTGCGCAGCGCCGCGGCGAGGTTGACCGCGACTGTCGATTTGCCTACGCCGCCTTTGCCCGACGCGACGGCGATCGTCTGCTTCACGCCTGGCAGAATCTCGGATGGTTTCGGCCGCATGAACGACTGGCGCACGTTGGCCGTCATGCGGACTTCGACTCCGGTCACGCCAGGAATGTCGCCCACGAGGTCTTGCGCCTGGGTCTTGAATCGATCGCGGACCGGGCAGGCGGGCGTGGTGAGCTCGAACGTGAAGCTGACCTTGCCCTGGGGGCTGACCTCGAGCTCTTTGATCATGCCGAGCGTCACCACGTCGCGACCCAGGTCGGGGTCCCGGATGTGTCCCAGGACTTCAAGGACCTGCTGCGAGGAGGGGACGGCCATCGCAGCGCATGTTACCGGGGCCGGGAGATGCCCATTTGTGCCCCAATGGCGGAATCGTTGGGCTGATAGTTTCAGAGAAATGCAAGGTCGCGCCGAGTTGTTCGCCCTCCAGGCTGGGTGCCGTGGATGTCACGTCTGCGTCGACGAGGGCATCATCCCCGAGGCGAACCCGACATTCGAGGGCCGGTGGGGCGCGCCATTCTTTCTGGTCGGCCAGGCCCCCGGTCCTGTCGAGCGTGAGTCACGCCGGCCGTTTTCGGGCCGGGCGGGAAAAGAGCTCGACCGGTGGATGGTGCGCGCGGGCTTCGAAAGCGCCGATGAGTTTCGGAGGCTGACCTACATCGCGGCGCTCATGCGCTGCTTCCCCGGCCGCAATCGCGCCGGCAACGGCGACCTGAAGCCGCCTCCGAAGGCGGTTGCCAACTGCTCGCACTGGCTTGATGCCGAGCTCCGGATCTTGAAGCCGAAGATGCTGATCCTCGTCGGCCAGCTTGCGATCGCGCGATTTCTCGGCCCGGGTCGCCTCGAGGATCGCGTCGGCCGAAAATTTGGCGACCCGCCGGTCATGGTCCCGCTGCCGCATCCTTCGGGCCAGAGCCGCTGGCTCAACGACCCGGCGAATCGACAACGACTGACAGCAGCGCTGGCCTTGATCGGCCAGTTCCGTTTGACCCTTGCGCCGGCGAGCATAAGCCGGTCAAATAGCGACGGCGGCCCGGACAAGCCGCACCGCGCAAGGCGGGTAACACAAGGGTGATCAGGAGGCAGATGTGAAGTATTTGTTGGTCTACTACGGCGGGGGAATGCCAGAAACACCGGCGGCGCAGGCCAGGGTCCTCAAGCAGTGGGACAAGTGGTTCGAGAAGCTGGGCCCCGCCGTCGTCGACGGCGGCAACCCATTTTCGGGCGCGGTGAACAAGGTGAAGGCGGACGGCTCGATTGCGAAAGGGCCAGTCGGCCAGCGGGCCAGCGGGTACAGCATTCTCGAAGCCCCTTCACTGGACAAAGCCACAAAGATGGCCAAGGGCTGCCCCATCGTGAAAACCGGCGGGCAGATCGCCGTTTACGAAACGTTCAACGCGATGGGATAGCTGCCGCACAGCGATTGCCAGCTTTTTTTGCGCGACGTGACGGCGATCGTGCGGTAATCGAGGGCGGCGATGCCCGCCACCTCGCCCGCTCGCTGCGGGCGCGGGTCGGCGACGAGATCGAGGTCGTCGACCCGGCCGGTTTCATGCTCACGGTCCGCCTCGAAGCCGTATCGCCCGAACGCGTCCAGGGAGTGGTCGTCGCCGAACGGCCGCACCAGCCGGAGCCAGAGGCGAGGATCACCATCGCGATCGCCAACCTGCCTGCGCCTGCGCTCGAGCTGGTGCTGTCCCGATGCACCGAGGCCGGAGCTTTCGCTTTCCACGTTTTTCAAGCCGAACGCAGCGTTGCCCGCGGAGCCAAGGCCGACCGGTGGCAAACGATATGCCGGGAGGCGGCGATGCTTGCCGGTCGGCTGCGCGTGCCGGCGGTCGACGCGATGCCCTCGCTGAAGGACGTCCTGAAGACCGGTGAGAGTCCGGTGATGCTCGTCCGCGGCTCGCCGGAGTCGCTCGCCAGGATGACCAGCCCGCGCGACATCACCCTGCTCGTGGGCCCCGAAGGTGGGTGGTCGGACCGCGAGCTCGACTTCGTCGAGGTCAAGGCCGGCCTCGGTCCACGCAACCTGCGCGCCGACACCGCAGCTCTCGTGGGACTCGCCGTCGCCCTGGGTGCCCGCGAATAGTTCGCTTCCACTGTCGCTTCGGAATGAGATAAGATGAAGCACGGGATGGCGGAGCGACTGCTGGAGGGCAATTTCGCCGGCGACCGGCTTGCTCAGTCAAGCGGGCCGATCTCGATCGACCTCGCCGTTTTCACGCTCGTTGGTCGCGAGCTGAGCGTGCTGCTGACCGAACGCACCGAGCCTCCCTACCCCGGCTTCTGGGCACTCCCCGGCAGCCTGCGCGGGCCCGGCGTCGCCCTGGACGCCCAGGCGCGAGCCCTCCAGGCGTTGGTTACCGGTGTCGAAGGCCGCTGGATCGAGCAGCTCAAGACGTTTCACCGGCCGCAGCAGCTCGACGCCAAGGGGCATGTCGTCGTCCCCGGTCGCGATCCGCGCGGCGACGTCCTGTCGGTTGCATACATCGCGATCGTGCCCAGCGCCCTGGCCGAGTCGTGCGCCGATCGCAAGGGCGAAGGGCTTCAGCAGTGGCACCCCGTGCGCAGGCTGCCGGTCGAGATGGCGTTCGACCACCGCGAGATCGTCGACTACGCGGTGCGCCGTCTGCGCAGTAAGGTGGGGTACTCGTCCCTCGGCTTCCAGCTCCTTCCGTCGGAGTTCACGATCACCGAGCTTCAGCAGGTCTACGAAGCCGTCCTCGGGCTCTCGATCAATCGCGGCAACTTCTGGCGCAGGGTCGTCGACCGCGGCGTCATCGAGCCCACGGGCAAGGAGCGCAGCGTGCGAGGCAAGCGCGCCTACCTCTTCCGCTTCACACAGCAGGCATTCGGCCTGCGCGAGGAGCCAGATGGTTTCATCGAAGCCTGACCGCGCCGCGCAGCGGACAACAGAACTAGACCGGGTTGCAGCACTTGCGCTCGAGGAAGACCTCGGCGATCACGGTGCGGATGTCACCACCGAAGCGGTGGTTGACGCCGAGCTGATGGGTGAGGCTGTTGTCATATCGCGCAAGCCCGGCGTGCTCAGCGGCACGGATGTCGCGGCGAGGGTCTTCGAGCTCGTTCACCCGCCATGCGAGTATCACGCGCTGCTCGCGGATGGCACAAGGCTGAAGGCCGAAGATCAGGTGGGTCGCGTCAGCGGACCGCTGGCGTCGATCCTGACCGCCGAGCGTACCGCGCTCAACTTTCTGCAACGGTTGTCTGGCATCGCAACTGCGACCCGACGCTACGTGGACGCGCTTGGCGACTATCCCGATGTCAGGTTGCTCGACACGCGCAAGACCACGCCGGGATTGCGGTTTCTGGAGCGTGCCGCAGTGCGGGCCGGCGGCGGTCACAACCACCGCGACGGCCTATGGGACGCGATCCTCATCAAAGACAACCACGTGGCCGCGGCAGGCGGTGTCACCGAAGCCATCCGCAGAGCGCGACGCGCGCGAATGCCAATCGAAGTGGAGGTCGAAACGCTCGAGCAGCTTCGCGAGGCACTCGACGCTGGTGCCGAGACGGTTCTTCTGGACAACATGTCGCCGGAGCTCATGCGCCGCGCGGTTGAAATGACGGCCGGCCGCGCGCAGTTGGAAGCATCGGGTGGGATGACACTGGAAGGTGCGGTGGCCGCGGCGAAAGCCGGCGTCGATCGAATCTCTGTCGGAGCGCTGACTCACTCGGCGCCGGCACTCGACCTGAGCCTGGAGGTCACGAAGACGTGGCGGTAGAAGTCATTTCCCTCGAAGCCGACGCCGCCGAGTACTCGCGCCGCAGTGTGCCCCGCGACATCGCCGGCATGGGCCGGGAGATACGCGAGCTGGCTCGCGCCCGCAACGGGGTGATCCTCGCGCACAACTATCAGGTCCCCGAGGTCCAGGACGTGGCCGACTACGTCGGCGACTCGCTCGGGCTTTCGCGACAAGCGGCGGCGACCGATGCGGACACCATTGTTTTCTGCGGAGTCCACTTCATGGCTGAGACCGCGGTGATCCTGAGCCCGACCAAGCGCGTGCTCATCCCCGACCTCGAGGCCGGCTGCTCGCTTGCCGCGACGATCAACGCGACGCAGCTCGAGGCGTGGAAGGCTGAGCACCCGGGGGCTGTCGTGGTGTCCTATGTGAACACCACCGCCGAGGTGAAGGCGCTCAGCGACTACTGCTGCACATCAGGAAATGCCGAGCGTGTGATCCGGGCGATTCCGGAAGACAAAGAGATCCTGTTCCTGCCCGACATGTTCCTGGGCACGTATCTCGAGAAGGTCACCGGCCGGACCATGCACGTCTGGCCTGGAGAGTGTCACGTCCACGCAGGCATCAGGCCCGCGGACATCGATCTGGCGCGCCGAGAGCACGGAGACGCGGACCTGCTGGTCCACCCCGAGTGCGGATGCGCCAGCCAGTGCATGTACTTCAAGGCGAACGGCGACATCGATGCCGACCGCACGCACATCCTGAGCACCGAGGGCATGGTGCGGCACGCGCAGAAATATCCAACTCGCAGCTTTGTCGTCGCGACCGAGCTCGGCATCATGCACCGCCTGTCGAAAGAGGCGCCGCAGGGTCGTTTCTATGCCGCCAGCGAGCGCGCGATCTGCCGGTACATGAAGAAGATCACTCTCGAGAAGCTGCTGACCTCGCTTCGCGAAGACGTATTCGAGGTCACGGTCCCACAGCACGTGGCGGACAAGGCTCGGCTGGCGATTCAACGGATGGTCGAACTGTGAAAACAGACATTCTCGTCATCGGCGACGGGCTGGCCGGTTCGGCGGCGGCGCTGGACGCGGCGCGCCTGGGCGCGTCGGTGGCCCTCGTCTCCGCGGAACATGGCTCCTCCGACCGGGCTCAGGGCGGGATCGCCGCCGCGACGCTGCCCGAGGACTCACCGGGCCTTCATGCACTCGACACCATTGCCGCCGGCGGCGAGCTGTGCGACCCGAGCGCCGTGGCCATGCTGACCGCCGCCGGGCCGCCGACTGTGATCTGGCTCGAGTCGCTCGGCGTTCGGTTCGACGGCGGCGCGGCTCGTGAGGCAGCTCACTCCTTGCCTCGCGTCCTGCACCTGGGCGGGGACCAGAGCGGCAGCACGCTGATGGGCTTCATGCGGACAGCGATCGAACACGAGCCGAACATCACTCGATATCGCACTCGCCTTCAATCACTCATCGTCGACGAGTCGTGCGGCGGCGCAGTCTTCTCCGGCGGTCTCGTCGTTCAGGCCGCGGCGACGGTGCTTGCCACGGGCGGATACGCCGGCCTGTTCGGGCGCACTACCAACAGCCGGATCAGCAATGGCAAGGGAATTCTCGAAGCTGCTCGGGCCGGCGCCCGCGTCGCGGACCTGGAGTTCGTCCAGTTCCACCCGACGGTCTTCGCCGGCGCCCATCCCTTTTTGATCACGGAGGCGCTGCGTGGTGCGGGTGCGTTCCTTGTCGACGACCACGGCGAGCGGTTTGTCGATGAGCTGCTGCCGCGCGACCAGGTGGCACGCGCGGTGGCAATGCGTCATGGCCGCGCCTTTCTTGCGGCGACGCACCTGGACCCAGTCTTGCTGCGGCGCAACTTCCCGAATTTCATTCGCAACTGCCGGCGCGCGAGCATCGATCCGCTCCGCCAGGTGGTGCCGATCACGCCGGCTGCTCACTACACGATGGGCGGGATCGTGACCGACCTCGATGGCCGGTCCACGGTGCAGGGCCTTTATGCGGCCGGCGAGTGCGCGCGCACAGGCGTGCACGGCGCTAACCGGCTGGCCAGCAATTCCCTGCTCGAGGCAGCCGCGTTCGGCAGACGTGCCGCCGCCGCCGCGGTGGGCGCGCTGCGAATACTTGGATCCGGCCAGGTCCGGCCGATGGTCTGGCGGCGTGGCGGCCTTACCGTTGCGGAGGTGGGCGAGCTTCTAGACTCCGCGGCCGGCGTCGTGAGAACCGGAGAAGCGCTGAAGTTTGCGCTGAGGAGGCTGCGTTCAGGCGCGGTCTCTCCTGTTGCCGCCGACGCCGCAGAATTTGCATCGATGATCTGCGCCGCGGCGCTCGCGCGGCCGGTCAGCCTGGGTGCCCACCAGAGGCTGGACGCACCGGCTCCAATCGCGGTCTAGCGCTTGAGCGCTCGGTAGGTCTCGACCTCGCCCGCGATGGCGATGACAGAGGCGATGCCGAACGTCAGCGCTCCCACCACCAGCAGCGCGCCACCGAAAGGAACAAAGCGAGCCGTCATGGCGAGGCCGACGCACAAGACGCCGACCGAGATCACGAGCGTGGCGTAGGTCCTGAACCCACGCCGGCTGGCGGCGAAACCCGGGGCCAGCTCGCCCAGCGCACGGGACGTCACTCGGCGCATCACGACGTCGGCCGCGCCAAACAGGTTGAGCAGCAGGACCAAGCCCACCACAACGAGCGCCACGCCCATCGCCAGCACGACGTCCACGTCTGGCATCTTCGCACTAGCGGAGCGCGCCTGGAAGTTCTGTCGCGCTCCGCCTCTAGCATTGCAGCGTGCCCACAACGCAGGACCGGGTGCGGAACTTCTGCATCATCGCCCACATCGACCATGGCAAGTCCACGCTTGCCGACCGTCTGCTCGAGTACACGGGCTCGATCAGCAAGCGCGACATGCAGGCCCAGGTTCTCGACTCGATGGACCTGGAGCGCGAGCGTGGGATCACGATCAAGCTGCAGGCGGTCCGCATGACCTATCCCGCCAAAGACGGCAAAACCTACGAGCTGAACCTCATCGACACGCCCGGACACGTCGACTTCGCGTACGAAGTTTCGAGGTCGCTCGCCGCGTGCGAGGGAGCCATCCTGGTCGTCGACGCGGCGCAGGGCATCGAAGCCCAGACGCTCGCCAACCTCTATCAGGCGGTCGAGGCAGGGCTGACGATCATCCCGGTGGTGAACAAGATCGACCTGGACGCCGCGCAGCCTGAGATGGTGGCGGAAGAGATCTCGGACGTCACTGGCATCCCGCGCGAGCAGGTTATCTTCGCCTCCGCCAAGCAGGGCATCGGGACCGAAGAGATCCTCGAGGCAGTCATCGCGCGAGTTCCGCCTCCACGCGGCGATCCCTCGAAGCCGCTCCGCGCGCTCATCTTCGACTCTCACTACGACATCTACCGCGGCGTCATCACCTACGTGCGGGTCGTCGACGGCGAGATCCTCCCCGGGACAAGGATCCGGATGATGAACACCGGCTCGGTCCACGAAGTCGATGAGGTCGGCTGGTTCGCGCCGGCGCCACGCCCCGCCGAGAAGCTGACCGCCGGCGAGGTGGGCTACGTCATCGCGGCAATCAAGAACGTGGTCGATGCGCGCGTGGGCGACACGATCACGACCGCCGAGCACGGCGCGACCGAGCCGCTGCCTGGCTACCGGCTCGTCAAGCCGATGGTCTTCGCCGGCCTGTTTCCAACCGATTCAGACCGGTTCTCAGACCTGAAGGAGGCGCTGGAGAAGCTTCAGCTCAACGATGCGGCGCTCTCTTACGAGCCGGAGAACTCGGCCGCGCTGGGCTTCGGCTTTCGCTGCGGATTCCTAGGCCTGCTGCACCTCGAGATTGTCCAGGAGCGCCTCGAGCGCGAGTTCGAGCTCGACCTGATCACGACCGCTCCGACCGTCGAGTACCAGGTGAGGCTCAGGCGCGGAGAGGTGATCGCGGTCGACAACCCGGCGATGTTGCCCGACCCGACCATGATCGAATCCATCGCCGAGCCCTACGTGAAGCTCTCGATCATCGTGCCGTCGGCCTACGTCGGCCCGATGATGGAGCTGTGCCAGGACCGTCGCGGAACTTTCAAGCATCTCGAGCATCGTCCTGGTGACAGGGTCGTCCTTGAATATGAGATCCCGTTGGGCGAGATCATCCACGACTTCTACGACCAGCTGAAGTCACGTTCCAAGGGCTACGCGTCGATGGACTACGAGATGATCGGTTTTCGCGAAGGCGACCTGGTCAAGCTCGACGTCCTGGTCGCGGGCGAACCAGTCGACGCTCTGTCGCTCATCACGCATCGCAGCAAGGCGCAGATTCAAGGCCGCAAACTTGTCGAGAAGCTGAAGACGATCATCCCGCGTCAGATGTTCGAGGTGCCGCTGCAAGCAGCGATCGGCGGCAAGGTGGTTGCCCGCGAGACGATTCCGGCGATGAGGAAAGACGTGCTTGCCAAGTGCTACGGGGGCGACATCACGCGTAAACGCAAGCTGTTGGAAAAGCAGAAGGAAGGCAAACGACGGATGAAGCGGGTCGGTTCGATCGAGATTCCACAAGAGGCGTTCATGGCGGTGCTGAAACTTGATTAGGGTCCTGAGGGCGATCGCGTTGGTGGGACTGCTGGCCCTTGTCTCCGGCGCCTGCGCGCGCTCGGCATCGCCGAGCGCGATCCGTGCGCAGCCCATCGATGTCTATGGAGCCAATCCCAGCCTCGCCGACGTTCGCACTTTGCTCGGCAGCAATGATTGGTGGCCGGGCCCGCCATCGTTCGGAGTCCGTCCACTGGACTCGTCCTCGATGTCATTCAGAGAAAAGTTTCATGTCGTCACGCGATTCGCTCATATCGGAACCGCGGAGACGTTCGACATTCTTTACACGGTCTGGGATTCCAGCTCTTACGCAACAACGCAGATGACCAACATTCAGGCCGCTTTCGGAACTTCTGCCACGGGCCCCAAGGTGGGAGACCAGGTTCTCTACTACGGCTCACAGGGGACTGGAGCAGCGCCCTTCGGCACTTTTACCTTTGTTCGTACCGGACAGATCGTCACCACGATTTCGTGGAGCCTGAAAGATGCGATTCCGAAAGTGGCGCAGCTTGGCAAGATCGCGACCAAGGTCACGTCGCGGCTCAAGGATGTGCTCGCCGGCAGGGTGCATGCGAGTCCGCTGCCCACCGCTGACGTGTCGCTGCTGCCGCCGCCAGGCCCTGACATGACACTTCTCGCCTCGGTCAAGCTCCCGATCGAAGCCGTCGTGGTCATGCTCGGCTTCGCCTCGCCAGAGGCTCTCGCCGGGATCTTGCATGCAACGGGGGTCGACAGCATCGTGTTCGGCGATTACGCGCTGGACAACGACACCCACATGGAGGTTCGCGCGGGCTTGTTCAACTTCATCAGTGCGACGGAGGCCACCACGTGGGTGGACGCCTTGCGGGGCAGTCATCGCGTTGATTCGAACGGCATCGCGACGTTCTACGACGACTCGACGGGCCAGTATTTCAGCCTCACCGCGGTGGGCACGAAGAGCGCGATCCTGGTGTGCCGGTCCACCTCGTCGGGCGAATCGGCGTCGCGTTCGTGCGAGCTGCCGCTGTCGCGGGTCGCCCCGGCGTGGCAGCTCAGCCTTGGGGGTTAGGTGCCTCTAGCGGAGGTGACTCGTTTTCTCTCGACTGCGCGAAGCCTGGAACCACTCCCACTGCCTGGTGAGGCCTTCGCGTAGAGAGACTCGCGGCTCCCACCCGAGCCGCTCCCTGGCGAGATTGATCGAGGCTCCGGTATGCCTGGGATCGCCGAGCGCCGCCGGCAGGGTTTTCCTTCTCGCCTTGGCCCGGCTGATGTCCTCGAGCGTGGCGAGCACCCGGTTGATCGTGACCCGGCTTCCGCCGCCGAGGTTCACCACCTGGCCGACGACATCCGCGGTCGCCGCCTTGATGGTGCCTTCGACTGCATCCGAAACGTACGTGAACTCGCGCGTCTGCTCGCCATCACCGAAAACCTCGATCGGCTCCCCGTCGACCATCGCCTGCATGAACCGGGAAAAGGCCATATCGGGCCTCTGGCGCGGGCCGTACACCGTGAAGTAGCGGACGGAGACGACTGGAAGGCCGAAGTTCTTGGTGTAGAGAAGGGTGAGGTGCTCCGCCGCGAGCTTGGTCACGCCGTAAGGCGAAACGGGCCGAGGCAGAGCGGTCTCTTTGGTGGGGAACATCTCCGCGTCACCGTAGACCGACGAGCTTCCGGCGAAAACCAGCCGGTCGACGGGAATCTCTTTCAAGGACTCGAGAAGACGCTGTGTGGCGAGGACGTTGTCGCGGAGGTAGCTGTCGAACTGCTCGCCCCAGCTCGGACGCACGCCCGGCCGGCCGGCCAGGTGGTAGACGACGTTCGCGCCGCGCAGCACGGGCCGGAGGTCCGCGTCGACGAGGTCGAGCTCTTCGAACGTGAAGTCGGGGTGCGCCCTCAAGGCTTCGAGGTTCTGTTCCTTCAGCGCGCGCGCGTAATAGTCCGCGAAGCTGTCGATGCCGACGACTTTGTGCCCTAACTCGAGGAGCCGGTCGCAAAGGTGCGAGCCGATGAATCCGGCGGCGCCCGTGACGACTGCTCGTGGCGACTCAGAGGTCATTGGTGACAAGAGTGCGGTTCAGCCGCGCTCGTTTGCAACCGCTCAAAGGTGGCGCCTCCTATCCTGAGATCTGATGAGGCGATTCGAAATGTGGCTGGCCGGCATGGACGCCGGCATCGCCGTGAGGGAGTTTCCCGCCGGCACGCGGACCGCTGTCGACGCCGCTCGCGCGGTGGGCTGCGACGTGGGACAGATCGTCAAGTCGCTCGTGTTCGTTGCCGCGGGCAGGCCGGTGGTGGCGCTCGTCAGCGGCGCGAACCGGCTGGACGAAAGGCGGCTAGCTGCGGTCGCGGGTGAGCCGGTGCTCAAGGCTGACGCCGAGACCGCGCGGAACGCGACAGGTTATTCGATAGGAGGCGTTCCTCCGTTCGGACATGCGACTGAAGTCCCCGTCTTCATGGACCGTGACCTGCTCGGCTATGAGGTGGTGTGGGCCGCTGCGGGCCGGCCTGACTCCGTGTTCCAGATCGCACCGGATCGTCTTCGCGACTTGAGCGGCGCGACATTGACCGACCTGAAGCTCACGTGAGCAGCATCCTTGTTTTCTGCAGGGACTGCGGCAAGCAGGTGCCAAGCTCGCAGACACGCGATGGCATGTGTCTCGACTGCCAGGTGCGTAAGTCGGTCGCGGATCTGCGCCACGAGCACGCGCGACTCTGGCGCAAGCGGGAGCGGTACCGCAGCCAGCAGGCCAACGTCGACCAGATCGCCCGCCAGATCGCGCGTGTCGAAGACCGCATGGGCCATCGAATCAAAGAGCTCGTGCCCAACGAGCGGGAAGCAGTCGACTATCTGCGACGCGAGCTCGAGGCAGCGCGCGGCCAGCGCTACACGATCAAGGGCGTATGAAGCCGTTCAGGCATCTCTACTTGCACATCCCGTTCTGCAAGCACAAGTGCGGCTACTGCGACTTCAACGCTTACGCGGGCATGGACCGGCTGATGCCCGACTACGTCGACGCGCTCGAAAGCGAACTGTCGGCTGCTCGTGAGCGCTACTCGTTCGAGCCGCTGGAGACGGTCTACTTCGGCGGAGGCACGCCCAGCCTGCTGCCCGCTGAGCTAGCGACGCGGCTGCTCCATTTCATCCAGACCAACTTCGACGTCGCACCCGGTGCCGAGGTGACACTCGAAGCAAATCCCGCCAGCACAGACGAGGCAAAGTTGCACGCCTGGCAGGAAGGCGGTGTCAACCGGCTGAGCCTTGGCGTGCAGGGTTTTGACGGCCGAGCGCTGGCGGTGTTGGAGCGAAGGACGGACGCCGCTCAAGCGACCCGGGCCTTCGAGCTCGCAAGGTCCATGGGGATGCGCAACATCAGCATCGACCTGATCTATGCGGTGCCGTTTCAGGATCTCGAGTCATGGCTGGAGACGCTCCGCCGCGGTATAGCACTCGGCCCCGACCACATTTCGACGTACTGCCTCACTTTTGAGGAAGGCACGCTGCTGTGGCGCCGTCGCGCCGCGGGTCGTGTACCCGAGGTCAATCCAGACCTGCAGTGGGACCAGCTCGACGCCGCATGCGTGGAGCTGGAGCGTGCCGGTTTCCGGCGCTATGAGGTGTCGAGCTGGGCGCGCCCGGGTTTTGAATCGGGACACAACCAGGCTTACTGGCGCTGCCGGCCCGTGTACGGAGCGGGTGCGGGCGCGCACTCATATCTGACTGATGGCGAAACAGCCCGTCGTTGGTGGAACGTCGCCCGGCCTCGCGACTACATAGCCGCATGCCCCGAGCCGGTGGCAGATGGGGAAGACCTGCCGGCCCGCAAGACCGTGGCCGAGTCGCTGATGCTGGGCTTGCGCACCGCGGAGGGGATGGCTCCTCCGGAGGGGTTCGACGACGAGCTCGGTCAGCTGGCGGCGGCTGGTCTCATCGACATGGTCCATGGCCGGATCGTGCCTACCCGTCGTGGAATGGACCTGCACAACCAGATCGCACTCGCCGTCCTTTAGCACGCGGCGACAGACCGCGCCATTTCGGCCGATTTGGTCGTGTTCCGGGGCCGTGGGCAGCGCCAATTTGACCGACTTGGCTGTAGCCTCTCCAGGTTCGGTACTCTAGCTAGCACTCTCCAAGCGAGAGTGCTGAAAACCATGGAAAACAGGAAGCAGGCGATCCTCCGCGCGGTGGTGAACGAGTTCACGACGAGCGCAGTGCCCGTCGGTTCCCAGGCGCTCCAGAGCCGCTACTTCGTCAACCTTTCGTCCGCCACGATCCGTAGTGAGCTGGCCGAGCTCGCTGATCTGGGCTACCTGGCCCAGCCGCACACCTCGGCCGGCAGGGTGCCGACGGACTCGGGATATCGCTACTTCGTCGACTTTCTGATGGACCTCGAGACGATCCCCGAACACGTCGCTTCATTCATCGACCATGAGCTCCGGCAGGCGCCCGCGGACGTTCAGGGCATGGTCGAGAAGGTGGCGATGACCCTCGCCGCGGTAACGCAGAACGCGTCCGTCGCCAGCGCGCCGCAGGGTTCCCAGGCGCGGATCAAGCACCTCGACCTCGTTTCGCTCGAGCCAAGTGAGGTTCTGCTGATCCTCCTGCTGGAGGGCAACCTCCTGCGCCAGCAGGTGGTCATGGTCACGCAGGAAGCGACGCAGGCCGAGCTCACGTCGCTCACCGGGACGCTCAACTCGACACTCTCCGGCAAGGGGAGCGAGGATGCCCGCCGCCACTATGACGCCGCGGCGCTGGGGCTCGAAAAAGAGCTGCTGGGGCGGGTCGTGACAGTGCTCGACCTCTACGAGCAGGGTTCCGAGAGCCTTGTCGTCCACGATGGCGTGCGCAACCTGCTGCGACAGCCTGAATTTGCGGAATCCTCACGCCTTCACCAGGTGCTGGAGGTGCTCGAAGAGACCCGCTACCTGACGGTGCTGCTCCGCCAGCTGATCGGTGAGTCAGACCTTCAGATCGTGATCGGGTCGGAAAACGCCTCGAGCCAGCTGCAGGGATGTGCAGTGGTACTGACAACCTATGGGCCCTCCAACCGGCTCAAGGGCGTGCTCGGCGTGATCGGCCCGACGCGCATGGCGTACAGCCAGACGGTCGCCCGCCTCCAGGCGGTCGCACGCAGCGCCAGCGAGCGAATGGCCGAGCAGTGAGGGAACGTTTGAAAGGGCGCTTTTGCACGGTATCTAGCAGTTGATGACGACTCGCAAGCATCCGCACGACCCGCTCGAGCCCGAGGTGCGAAGTGAGACAGTCGATGGGCCCGATTCGCGGGCCGTCGCGTCCATGGAGGACAAAATCGCGGAGCTGGAATCTGCTCTTGCGGAGACCAAAGACCGCTATCTGCGATTGGCAGCCGACTTCGACAACTTCAAGAAGCGGACCCGCCAGGGCCAGCTGGACACGATCCAGCACGCTTCGGCCGACCTGATCGGCCGGCTGCTGCCCGCCCTCGACGACCTCCGCAAGGCGCTCGACCACAGGCCGGCGGGCGTTGACGAGGCCTGGGTCAAGGGCCTCGAGCTAAGCGTTCGCAAGCTCGAGGAGGCACTTGGGGCGCACGGCCTGGAGCCGATTCAAGCCGTGGGCAAGGCCTTCGATCCGAAGCTTCACGAGGCGATCGGGTATGAGGAGTCCGCCGAGCACCCCGAGGACACGGTGACCTCAGAGCTGCGGCGCGGCTACCGGATCCGCGATCGTGTCGTCAGGCCGGCGCTCGTGAAGCTGGCGAGGCCGCCCGAGCTTCCAGACTCCGACAGCTAAAACGTACCTATAACTTGGCAGTCAAGCGCGACTACTACGAAGTCCTGGGTGTGGCCCGCCAGTGCTCGCCCGAGGACCTCAAGCGCGCGTTTCGCAAGATCGCGATGGACTCGCATCCCGACCGCAATCCTGACGACGCCGTCGCGTCCGCCCGGTTCAAGGAAGCCAGCGAGGCGTACGCGGTGCTCTCCGATCCAGGACGGCGGCGGTCGTACGACATGTTCGGCCACGCCACAGTTGAGCCTGGCGGGGGACCAGGGGTCGACTTCTCCGACATGCCTTTCGCCGACATCTTCGACACCTTTTTCGGGGGAGGTTTCAGCGGTCGCGGAAGACGCGAACGTTCCAACCGCGGAGACGATCTTCGCTACGACCTGACGATTACATTCGAAGAGGCGTTCACCGGTGTCGAGAAGCAAGTCGACATCGCGAGGCTGGCCACGTGCGACCGGTGCAATGGCAGCGGCGCGGAGCCCGGCACGGGCGAGGACACGTGTCCGGGGTGTCGTGGCTCCGGCCAGGTGCGCCGGCAAGCCCAATCGATTTTCGGACAGGTCGTCACCACGGCCACCTGTCCAACCTGCCGCGGCGCGGGTCGCCTGCTGCAGAACCCCTGCCAGGATTGCCGCGGCCAGGGCCGCTTGCAAAAGCCTAAGCGGCTCGCGGTCAAGATCCCGGCCGGCGTGGACACTGGAGCGCAGATTCGCATCAGCGGGGAGGGCGAGTCCGGGCTCAGGGGCGGCCAGCCTGGAGATCTCTACGTCGTCCTGCGCGTCAAGGCCCACCCGCATCTCGCCAGGCACGAGCACGACATCGTCTACGAGCTTCGCGTCAACATGGTCCAGGCGGCGCTGGGCGACCGGATCCAGATCCCGACGCTCGAAGGGCTGGTCGAGATCGCCATCCCGGGCGGCACCCAGAACGGCCAGTCGTTCCGCTTGGCCGGGCGCGGCATGCCGGACGTCCGGGGCGGCCGGCGCGGCGACCAGTACGTGGTGGTGCAGATTGTCATTCCCAAGGACCTGAACCCGGAGCAGAAGGCTCTGCTCAGGAAGGTCGGCGGGCTCACCGGCCGGCCGGAGAAGGTCGCCAAGGGCTTTTTTGAGAAGCTCCGGGACGCCATCAGCCTCGACTGACGAACTTCGAAGGTTTCGGCCTTAAGCTGGCATAACTTCGAGGCCGATGGGGTAGTTAATAGATTCGGCAGTTGCTTTGAGCCGTATATAAGAAGGAAGAGAGTGGCAAAAACCATCGATCTCGAGTTGACGCGGGCCGAAGTGGAGGTTCTGGAGCTGGAAGCCCGGCTCCGAGTGGTTCCGATGAACGACACCCAGCTTTCCGACGCCTTGAAAACCGCCCTCGCGGCCAAGAAAGACCGCCTGATCAAGCTGCGGACCCTGCATGCCGCCGCCGGCCGGGCTGCCACCTCGGACAAGGAAGCTGACCAGGCCGCCGCCCTCCACGCCCAGCGGCGCCCACCTCTGAAGCGCACCGTTCCCCAGCGCCCACAGGCCAAATCCGGCAAGTAAACCTGGAGGCCGGCTCAGCCCTTTAACCCGGCCGGACCGGCCGGCGAAGCGCACTGAACGGCGGGTTCGACCGTTATCGTGATCGAGTTGGCCACCGATCAAGAGCCGTCCTTACAGGCGTCCAGGACCACTGCCGCGCTTGACGCGGTAGCGGGATGGGCCAACGAGGGCCGCCGCCTGCACCGGTGGGCGCGACTGCTTCCCGTGTTTACCGGGATCACGGCCACGCTCATCCTGGCTGCGGTCGGCTACCGGCTGTGGATGGCCAATGTGAGCACTGGCGAGCTGGTGGGCTGGGGCGCGGCTCTGTTCGTCCTGGCGGGCCTGGCGTACCTCAGCCAGCGCATTCTCGACCGCAACCTCGGGCGACAAGCCGAACGCCAGGCCGCGCTCCTCCAGGCGATCAGCGACATCGGCGAAGGGCTGGTGATCACCGAGAACGGCCGTTACGTCGCCTCCAACGCCGCCTACCAGACTCTGACCGGCTACGAGCCGGCCGAACTGAGAGCGTTTGCCTCGCTGATCGAGCTGGCCCCTGAAGAGGAACGCCGGGGGCTGACCGAGCAGCTGTCGAGCCGGTTGGTCGGCGGCGAGGCGCCGCACCGCTACGAATCGGCGCTGATCACCAAGGATGGCCGGCGCATCCAGGTCGAGACGGCGGTCCGCCGCCTCGCCGCGGAAGGCAGGAACAGGCTGCTCGCCCTGGTCCACGACATCAGCGAGCGGCACCGTATGGAGGAGGCAGAGCGCGAGAGCGAGACGAGGTTTCGCACCCTGTTCGAGCAGGCGCAGGCCGGCATGGCTTTCGCCGGCCTTGACGGCCACATCACCACAGTCAACCCGGCTTTCTGCGAGCTGGTCGGCTTCAGCGACACAGAGCTGCGCAGTCTGTCGCTGATCGACATCACCTACCCCGAAGACGTCCCTTATCTCCAGCAGGCGATGTTCCGCATGCTCGCCGGCCAGGAGGAGGGGACGCGCAACGAAGCGCGCTACAACCGCAAGGACGGTGAGCCGGTCTGGGTTGACGTCACGACACGGCTCGTGCGCGGCCCCGACACCAATCCGCTGTACCTCCAGACAGTCGCGGTCGACATTCGGGATCGCAAGCGGGCCGAAGTCTTGCGGGCCGCCCGCTTCGCCGTTACCCAGGCGTTGGTGACCTCGCCAGGCTGGGAAAAGGCAGCGCCGGGCGTCCTCGAAGGGCTCTGCCGAACGCTCGATTGGGAGCTTGCCGAGTACTGGGAGGTCGATGCCGAACGCGAGGCGATGCACTTCGTGACCTCGTGGAAGAGACCGGGACGGGACACTTCCAGCTATGAGGCCACCGCCTCTCAGACGAGCTACAAGCGCGGCGAGGGACTGGCCGGTCGAGTGTGGAAAACCGGGACTCCCGTGACGGTCCCGGACGTCGCCTCCGACGATTCGCCACGCTCGGCTGCCGCGGTCGCCGCGGGTCTAAAGGGAATCGCGGGATTCCCGGTGCGCAGCGGCCGCCGGGTCGTCGGGATGATCGCGCTTCACACGTGGGCACCGCGCGACCTGGACGAAGGCTTGCTCGCGGTGATGAACGACGTCGGTTCGCAGATCGGCGAGTTCGTCGAGCGCAAGCGCGCCGAAGTCGCGCTGCAGGAGAGCGAAAAACGGATGCGCTCCGTCCTGGACAACGTCTCGGATGGTCTTGCCACCATCGAACAGACCGGAATCATCGAGTCCGCAAACCCGGCCGTCGTGAAGCTGTTCGGCTATTCAGAGCAGGACCTCGTCGGGCAGCAGGCGGACGTCCTGATCGCGACCACACATCGAAGCGCCTTCATCAACTACCTGGAGCGCCGGCTCAAGCTCGACATACCGGTCAGCGGCGCGCACGAGACGATGGGCAAGCGAAAGAACGGAAGCCTCTTTCCGCTCGAGTTCGTCGTCAGCTCGATGCAGATCGGTTCGCGACA
>DATGVE010000077.1:0-9886 GCA_035300725.1 Candidatus Eiseniibacteriota bacterium
GGCGGCTCCACACGCGTATATCGCCCTCGGAGTTGAATGAGCCCGGCGTGTCGGGATTGCAGACCGCGTAGCCATGGGCGCACCAGAAGGCTGGGTCGGGGCCCTCGAACTTCATGAGACCGGAAACCGCTCCGGTGTCCATTCCCAGCAGCTCGAAGAGCTGGACGTACATCGGGGCATTGCCCCGACTCTTGCCGTACGGGCTCCACGCCACGATCACAGGCACCTTCTCGGTGCCGGCTGGACGCAGCACGTCGACGTAGATGGTCGCGCCGTCGCGCAGGACGACGGCGACGTCCTTCTCCAGAACGATCTCGACAGGAAGTGGCTTGAAGCGAGGCTGCACCTGGAACCCCACCGGTAGGGTTCGCGTCCCCTGTTCGAAGCGGCTGAACAAGCCCTGCTCGCCCGCCTCGTCATAGGCGGAAGCTGGGACGAATACAGCCTGATCGTCTTCAACCATTGCGTTCACGTCCTTTTCTTGCTTCATTGCTATTACCTGCCTTGCTTCGCCGGCACGATTGGCAACTGCACGTAGCTCGGATGCTCGGGGCCGGTGTACACCGTGTTGGTCGCGCCGACGTGGTAGCTCTCGTCGTAGCTGCGGTTGGTTAGGCCTGCAGGTGAATAAGGCTGAACGTCAATCCGCAGCCTGCACCCCTTGCGGATGAGCGCGCTGCTCGGATTCAGCCCGACCTCTATGGCGACGATTTCGCCGTTTCCCAGGGGCTGGTGATCCGCCTTGGCATGCGTATGGACCGGCCAATAGTCCGTTGACCTCGTGTTGTCGAGCTTGCGGTGGGACACCTTCAGCAACCCATGCCCGACTGGATGAATGTTCGCTGGATCGATCGGCGGCACCATGGACTCGTAGCGAATTTCCCGGTCGTTCTCATCGATCACGCGCAGGGATACGAAAACATCCATGTCGTTACTCGTCGACGACACCCATAACCCGGCTTTCATGTATCCCGTCAGGACCATGTCCTCGGTCAGGGGATCGGTGACGAATGAGATGCCAGTCGACCAGCGCGGAGTGCCACCGGCAAATCCCGTCGGGGCAGGAATCGGCCGGCCCCGCTCGAGATTGGCGTCGTAGCTCGCAGACGTTTCGGTGGCAGGGATGGTCTCGCCAATGCGCAGGAAGTCACTCCGACGTCCGTCTCCCGCCCAGTCCGAGGCTGTCGCATCGAGGTACCAGCGGCGGTACGCGGTCCGAGCGATGGGCCATTCCGCCTCGTCGGAGACGTAGTGCGCGCCGTTTCCCGTCCGGACCTGGACTCGAACTGGTGCGCCATCCATCGCCCCGTTGTCCAGCCCCTTCAGCCAGTGGTCGAAAAACCGCATGTGCTCCGCGATCGTTGAAGCCTTGTAACTGTGTGGGAACCACGCATCGACGAAATCGAATTTCTTCGCCCGTGCTCCAGTCGAGTGAATGAAGGTCTCGCTGCTGCCCAGCTGGTGGATCACGACACCGGTCTGCGGTCCGACGATCCACACCGGCGCCGTGGCCTTCGCGATTTCGGGACGCATGAAGATCGACCCATGCGCGCCATATTCAGCGGGCTCATTGAACGGAGTGGCCAACATGCGGGTTCGCCAGTCGGTTTCCCGCCGTTCGCCGCAGTAGTTGTGGCCGGCCATCACCGCCCGCCACCAGTTCCAGAAACCTTCCCCGAAGAGACCGCCGCCATAAAGGGCCTCGTTGTACAAGTCGGAGTCGGTACCGAGGGCGATCATCGCTTTGAGATGGGGCGGTTGCAGGCTCGCGACAGTGTGCTGGGTGATCGCCAGGTACGACATTCCCCACAGGCCGACGTTGCCGTTGGACCAAGGCTGCGTTCCAGCCCATTCGATTGCGTCGTAATAGTCCTGCGCCTCTTGGACGCTGAAGGGGGCTTGCAAACCGGGGCTGTTCCCGACGCCGCGTCCATCGACTCGAATACACACGTAGCCATTCGGAACCCACACCGACGAGTCGACGCTCTCGTGGTTCTCGTATTGAAGGCCGTCCGGATTACCGGTGAAGTAGCGGTCTTCGATCTCTTCCTTGCGCGCTGCGTCCTCTTCACTGCAGATGCAGCCGTGGTCGAAGCTCTTCCCGTAAAAGCCCTGGCTCATGACAACCGGGTATTGGTCGTCGTCAGCGGGACGGAAGACATCGGCGCAGACGTAAGACCCGTCGCGCAAAGGGATCTTGACGTCCGTCGTCTTGATGATGCCGCGGATGTTGCGCCGAAGCTCATTGCGTGCGGCCGCTGCATTGCGGAGCGCTCGGGGCTTGTTCGCAGTGAAGACTTCGGGAGTCTCGTTGAGCTTCCTCAGCAGCTCCGTCACCATCGGATCGCTTGCAAAGGTGACCGTTTGATCGCCGGCGAACGCAACCATCTGGTTGGCGGATGGGCCGCCCGGCGTGGCTGAGTCAGCGACCTTGGCCGCGTCAGTGTCGGCCTGGTTGAAGTTGATGACCGTGGGCTCGATGAGTCCATGCACGGTTGGCGCGATCGTGACGCCGTTTTCTACGTTGCCGTCCTGATCCAATGTCTGTATCAAACGGGCGAGATTGGTGACGATCGGGTCATGGAGCCTGTCGATCTTTCCGTCGACGCGGTTGACGAGCTGTGCCAGGTTTATTCTCGGTGCGCCGGCGACGGATCCCAGAACGAGCCCACCGACCAGGAAGGTGACTGACTCGCCTTTTCGATACGCAAATTCACCGCGTTCGTTGGTGATACCGCTCGTTGTCGGGGTCTGATATCTGAGGCCACAAACCGCGCCCGCGAATACACCCGAGAGGACGTCCTGATTGGTTTTGGTCATTTCGCCTTGATGGCCTTCAGGAAGGCGATCTTCCCGTCCTCGGCGTGCTGGCTCAGCACGTTCAGTTTCATGTCTGGTTGGTGTTCCTTGTGCGGCTCGGGAACACTTGGGTTGCCGCTCCAGGATTGCAGCCGGCAGACGCGGTGTTGAATGCGCCAGCCCTGGTCGGTTCGCACAAGTTCGTCGTCGTACCAGCCTGTCCCGAGCCACGTGGGGCCGCCTTCAGCTGCATTGCGCACGAGCAGCCAGTTGCCGTAGCTGAATGCGTTGGCTTTGTCGCCGTCGACGTGCACCAACTGGCCCATCATCGTGTGCTGGTGGCTGTCGAGCCGGTCGTGAAACTCGGCGAAGGAGCGCTTGAAAACGTCGAGGCCTGACCACGCTGCCCCGGCCGGGCCAAACTCCGCGATCACATCGGCCGTGAAGATTCGGTCAAAGAGGTCCCACTCTCGTGCGTCGAGGGCGAAGCCGTAGAGATTTAGAACTTCGACGATGGCTGATTTGTCTTCGTACTCCGTCATAGCCGCGTTTCTCCTTTGCGATGGCCGGTCTGGGACGGTTTTGCTCCTGGTGCCGACGACTCACGCGAACCGCTCAGGGCGGCCCCGGCATTGGCCGCGACCCGCTTGAGTCGGAGGGCCCATGACTCGATCTGTTCCACCGGTAGGGAGGGGGGCAGGCTCGTCATCCGGATCGCCATCGGTGGCAGATCCGATTTGGTTGGAACGGGCACCACGATCGATGCGAGGTCGTACAGCTCGCCCGGCACAAGGTCGGGGCAGAAGCGGTCGGCCAGGTCGGAGGTCGCTTGCCGCACCGCGCGTTCGTGTCGTGGCAGCCGGTCCGACAGCTCGAAAGCGGTCAGCGCCGCCTGCTGGCGCTGGAGCAGGTCCGGCCCGGCGGCGAGGATGGAGTAGCCCCACTCACGCACCCTGTCGAGCTTGGCGCGGTACAGATCGCGGCCGTCGGGGCTGTCGTCCGGGGCGCGCCGCAGCCACTCGTCGACTTCTGCCGGTGTCGAGTTCACCAGGAATGCTGCTCCAAGCGGCGGAATGATCGGTTGACGATGGCCGAGCGGGAATGGCTCGGCGATGGATCCCTGATTCGCCGCGAGCACCTGCACCGAGTCCCAGCGGATCTTGACCAGGACGCCGCAGTTGACTGAGAGCTCGGCGCTGAGGTCCTCCACCTGGGATCGAATTGTTTCGGCCATCTGTGCTGCCTGGATCAGGTCAGGGTCAGGGGTGGCGACGAATGACCCGGGCGAGAACCGCCCGTAGCCTCCCTGGAAGAACAGCAGAGGCAGCGTTGATCGCGCTACGGCGAGCTCGTGAACGAGTCCGAGGACGATGAAATGGTCGCCGGCTTCCCGGATGTCATCGAAGGTGCACTCGATCCAGGACTGGGCTTCCTCGAGGATGGGTGAACCGAGTACGCCGGGCCGCCAGCGCACCCCTTCGAGGCTGCCCGCTCCGCCGGTTGCAAGTCGGCGGCAGAGCGGCTCTTGATCGGATGCGAGCACGTTGACGCAGAACGCTCGAGCGGTCCTGATCCTCGCGAAACGCCGCGAGCTGGTGGCCGGGAGGAAGGCGATCAGCGGCGGGTCCAGGGAGACTGAGGAGAACGTCCCGACGACCATGCCGATTGGCTGGCCATCCTCGGGAACAGCCGTGACCACAGCCACGCCGGTCGGGTAATGCCCCAGTGTTTCGCGGAACAGAGCAGGGTCGATGGCCTTGGACATCCGAGCTCTTTCCGTTCTCAGTTGGTGGCGGGAGTCGTGGATAGCGACTCGCTCACGCTCAGGTCGGGACTGGGGTCGGGCAGGATCACGCACTTGGCATGCGGCGACGACGACTGGGCCCGCCACGCCGCCGCAACATCCCCTAATGGAAAGGTGCGCACCTCGATCTTTATCTCGCCACGGGCGACGGCGTTCCACAGCCACGTCAAGGCTGCCCGCTTTTCGCGCAATGGCGTGTGCAGGCCCGCGAAGCCGGACAGCGTGAGCTGCTTGCCGCGGAGCAGCCCGGCCGGCACCTGTGCGGTGGCCCCGGCCGGGTTGCCGACGTTGACCACCCGCGCCCGCTGCGCACATACCCGCAGCGCCGCCTCCAATGGCGCTCCGAAAAGGCCGTCGAAAACCACGTCCACCGGCCCGGCGGCCACCAGCAACCTGGCCGTCAGTTGCTCGATGCCCTCTTCAGCGTGCAGCTCGACAACGGCGTCCGCGCCGAGGCCAAGCAATCGCTGCAGCGCCGCGCGGTCGCGACCGACGCCGACCACCCGCGCCGCTCCACTCCGGTGCGCCACCTGGACGGCAAGCTGTCCAACCGCGCCCGTGGCTCCGAGCACCAAGACCTTCTCTCCAGGCAGCAATCTGGCCTGCTCGATCAGTGGGATGAACGCCGCTGTACCTGAGTTGCCAACGGCTGCGGCCAGCACGGGATCAAGACCGTCGGGCAGCGGCAGCAGATCTTCGTCGGAGATGAGCGCGTGGGTTGCGAAGACCCCCGGGGTGGCCGGCGAAGCGTGGCACTCGGCGTAGACGAGGCACCCGGGCAAATAGCGGTCGGATTCGAGCACGGCGCCCACGCACTCGCTGCCCGGGGTGTAAGGGCTTTCGTGGCGCGCCGAGTGGAATGTCCCCGAGGCAATAGACAGGTCCAGGGGGTTCAGTGGCGCCGCAATCACTGCGAGGAGAGTGGTGCCGGAGGTCCGCACTGGCAGCACGACGGAGCCCAGCCGCGGTTCGGCGCCAGGGGCGTCAACGATCGCTGCCCGGATACCGTTTCCAGGGACGAATGCCGTGGTCATCGATTCGGCCGGATGACGAACATGCTTGCTGTCTCGGTCGTGAGGTTGTCTACTGCGCGGACGCTGCCCGCGGGCAGAAACAGCGAGTCCAGGCGGGAGAGTTCAATCTGCTCGTTGTCGAGGCTGACGGTCAAGCGCCCGGTGAGGACCACGTAGACGGTGTCGACCGGCACCGGTGACCGTTCGGCGTGCGCGCCCGGTTCGTAGTTGGAAAGCACGACGCTGATGGTTTCTTCCGGAGCCGTTCCGGTCAGGCGGACGGGCGACACTCCGGTATGCCCTTCGGGTCGGAACGCCGGGGCGTCGGCGACTCGGTGCAGCCGCGCCGTCATGCCGATCTCACAAGTGCCCCGACGATCGGTGTTCGTATGGATCCGACCCGTTCGATCTCGACCGTGACTTCGTCGCCTGGTTGGAGGAGGCGTGGTGGTCGACGCGTATATCCGACGCCGTTGGGTGTGCCGGTGACGACGAGGTCACCGGGGTACAGAGTCATCGTCTCGCTCAGGTAGGCGAGGATGTCGCCGACGCTGAAGATCATGTCCGCGGTGTTTCCGTCCTGCATGATCTCGCCGTTGACGCAGGTGATGATGCGCAAGCCGTCCCTCGGATCACCAACTTCATCCGCGGTGACGATCTCGCTCATCGGACCGCTCTGGTCGGCATTCTTGCCGACGGTCCACTGAGTGGTGCGGTGCTGGGTCTGGCGGGCAGTGAGGTCGTTGAACGCGGCGTAACCGAAGACAGCCTGGAGAGCTTCCACCGCCGAGACGTTTTTCAGAGTCTGGCCGACGACTGCAACGAGTTCGCCCTCCCAATCCAGGCCCTGCTCGCCGGACGGGACCGGCGCCGGCGTGCCTGAGACGGTGAGCGACCTGGTCCAGCGGCCGAAGACGGACGGATGGGTCGGTCGCTGGAAAGTGCCTTCTGCAACATGCGCTGGATAGTTCAGCCCGACGCATAGGACGCGGGCGGCGGCCGGCACGGGCGGTACCAGGCTGAGCTCGGCGAGGTCGAGGCCTTTCTCCGCTGACCGCGAGATGGCTCGTGCGGGATTGACCCAGAACTGCTCCACGCTGCCGAGAGGCACGAGCTTGGATTCGCCGTCGAGGCGACCAATCCCGCTACCCTCCGCCATGCGGTATCCGACTAGCTTCATCCCACCGCCTTCTCCGAAATAAGCCTAACCATTAGGCCTGACCATAATGCGTTCCGGCTGGCGGTTTCGTCAAGACCACTGGTCGTAATTAAGCCCATCCGTTAGGCTCTATATCTATGGCGTTACCTGCTCCCCGAAGTCGTGCTGAGGAGGTCGTCGTCTACGTGGAGGGCGCGATCGATCAGCGCGGACTACAGCCTGGTGACCACATCGGCACCAGGGGCGATCTGCGTGGCGAGACCGGCGTCGCGCGCGCGACTGTTAATGAGGCGATCCGGCTGCTGCAGGAACGGCGTCGGATCGTGGTCCGACCAGGCCCCGGCGGAGGACTGTTCGTCGCGCCGACCGATCCCGTGGTCCGGCTCGGACGCACGCTGCTCACGGTGCTTGGTGAGCCGTCGGCGGTCGCTGGGGCAATCGAGGTCCGCGAGCAGCTCGAGCCCCTCATAGCCGCCCACGCGGCACAGCACCGCACGGCCAAGGATGGGCGCGAGCTCAAGGCGCTGATCGTCGAGATGGAGCGGAACCTTGACGACATTGCCCAATTCCTCTCGCTCAACTGGGCCCTACATGCTCGGATCGCAGCCATCTCGCCGAACTCGGTGCTCCGCAGCACCTATATCGGCCTCTACGAGTTCGTCAACGAAGTGTCGGTTGTGAAGCCGCAGCCCCGCGATATCGCCTATTTGGAGCAGCGACTGAGAGTTCACAGTGACTTGGTGGCCGCGATCCTCGCCGGTGATGTCGCCGCCGCCCAGCGGGCCGCGGAGACACACCGCCACCCAGGCTGAGCGCCCCACATGGCTCAACGGGCGGAACGGACCGAATGACGACGCAACCAGAGTCGAGCGCCGCGCCGCCTCCCCGGGCACCGGTCGACTGCGTCGTGGTCGGTGGCGGCCCCGTCGGTCTGCTGACTGCCATCTTCCTCGGCCAGGCCGGCTTGCAGGTCGGCATCGTCGAACGCCAGCCGCAGCGGTACCCGTTGCCGCGGGCCTGCACCATCGACCACGAGGCGCTGCGCATCCTCCAAGCTGCGGGACTCATGGCCGACCACGCCAACCTGTTCGAACCGTCCCGGGGCGAACGCGGCGGGTACGAGTTCCGCAATGGTGCGGGCGAGCTCCTGCAGGCCATCGACTGGAACAGAGCCGCTGAGTCGGGGTGGGCGAATACCAACGGCTTCTACCAACCCGACCTTGAGGCGACACTCGAGGAGTTGGCGGTCGCGACGCCGGGGGTAACAGTTCACCGCGGGTGGACCTTTCAGGCCCTGACGCAGGACGACGAGGGGGTGTCCGTAGAGCTCGCGGTCACCGCACAGCCCGCCGAGGTCACGCAGGTCCGAGCGCGGTGGCTCGTCGGCGCTGACGGGGCCAACAGCGCCGTCCGCACCGAGCTCGGCATCGAGGTCGGTGATTCGGGGTTCGAGGCCGACTGGCTCGTGGTGGACTATCAGCCGTTGGTTGCGGAGAAATGGAGCGCCTTCGTCACCCAATACTGCGACCCAGCCCAGCCGGCCACGGCAGTCAGCAGCGGCCCGGGGCGGCGACGGTTCGAATTCATGCGACGGGCAGACATGACCGTGGCGGAACTGGGCCAGGAGAGCACCGCTTGGCGGCTCATGGCGCCGTGGGGCGTGACACCCGAAACCGCCCGGCTGGAACGGCACGCCATCTATACATTCCGGGGGAGGTGGGCGCACACCTTCCGTAAGGGAAACGCCTTCCTCGCGGGCGATGCGGCCCACCTCATGCCCCCCTTCATGGGGCAGGGCCTTTGCGCGGGCCTGCGGGACGCTCGAGCGCTCACCTGGCGGCTCGGCATGGTGCATCGTGGGCTGGCGACGCAAGCTGTGCTGGACACGTACGGGCCGGAACGCACCGGCCACGTCCGCGTGATCATCGACGAGGCGGTGGCCGCCGGCTTGGTGATCTGCGAACTTGACGTCGACCGGGCCGCCGCCCGCGACGCCGAGATGAAAAAACGCTCACGCGATCCCGATGCCATCACCCGCGAGCCGCCGCATCCCCGCCTGGGCGAACCCTCGTTGTCGATCGCGAGCAATGGGGCCGACGGTCGGCTGGCGCCACAGGGGCGCGTCCAGGTTCTCGACCGGCTGGGCCTGTTCGACGACATCGTCGGCGGTGGCTGGCAGCTGATCAGCAGCATCGGCGATCCCACCGAGGTCCTAGGCGACGAGGACCTGTCCTGGCTCCAACGGATCGGGGGCGTTGTCGCCGACGTGTCATCCGCGGGTTCGGTACAGGACGTCGATGGCAGCTACGCGCGTTGGTTCGCCAAGCACGGTTGCGAGGCGTTTCTCGCCCGGCCGGACTTCTACGTGTTCGCGGCCGGCGAGCACACCGACATACCTTTATTCGTATCGTGCCTGCGCCAGGCGCTCCAATCTCCGGCGCAGAGTCGAACCCTCGCCACGAGAAAGAACTTGGAGGAACGTCCGTGACAACGACGCAGCGTTCGCAGCCAGGCGGTGAACTGCCCGACGCGCACCGGCCTCGACCGGGCGGCTCGTTCGACGCAACCGCAGTCACGTTCGCGGCGATGGGTCTGTTCGATGCTCTGACCGCCGATCAGCGCGCTCGGGTGCTGCTGCCCTATGCGGATCCCGGCCGGACGCACTGGAACTTCCTGCCCGAGTCCGGCCGGCACGGCCTCCCGCTCGGAGAGCTCGACCGCCGCCAGGAGGCACTGGCGCACCGGCTGATCGCTGAGTCGATGTCGATTCCGGCCTACGCTCAAGTGGTCCAGGTGATGGCCAACGAGCACGTGCTCCGCGAGCTCAACCTGCCCGTGTTCGGTCACATCGCAGCCACCTTCCGCGATGCACGCGGCTACTTCCTCAGCTTCTTCGGCCAGCCACAGCCGGACACCACCTGGGGCTGGCGGCTGGTCGGCCACCACCTGTCGATCAACATCACTGTCCTGGACGGCGAGCTGGTCAGCGCAACTCCATTCCTGCTTGGCGCGGAACCCGCCCGCTTCGGCCCGTTCCGAATCCTGGGTGAGGAGGAGGACGCGGCCTTCGTTCTGCTGGACAACCTCACCGGTCCCCAACAGCAGCAGGCG